>VSNT01000015.1 GCA_009774465.1 Lachnospiraceae bacterium | reverse complement strand
ATAACGTCACTTACATCACCCCCCAGCAAAGCAAGCACATCCAAAATCTCATGATAAAATACCGCTCTGTTTCTCTCTCCCCGCAGAAGCTCGTTAAAAATTCGTCCATCCTTTAAAAACAACACCCGGCCGGCATAACTGGCGCTGTACGCATCATGGGTTACCATAAGGATCGTTGCCCCCAGTTCCCTGTTCATCTGCGTCATAATTTCCAGAAGATTTTTAGAGGATTTGGAATCAAGCGCTCCTGTAGGCTCATCCGCAAGCAGCAGCGACTGTCCGGCCACCATTGCCCTTGCGCAGGCAGTGCGTTGTTTCTGCCCGCCGGAAACCTGATAGGGAAACTTATTTAAAACATCACTGATTCCCAGCTTTTGCGCTACTTCATCCACCTTCTTTTTCACACTTTGGGGGTTACTGTGATTAAGAGATAAAGCAAGCCCGATATTTTCTTCAATTGTCAGTGTATCCAGCAGATTAAAATCCTGAAATACGAACCCCAGCTTTTCCCGGCGGAATCTGGCCAGCTCTTCTGCCGGCAGCTCCGCAATATTTTCACCATCCAGTAAAATATCTCCGGCGCTTACCGTATCAATCGTGGAAATGCAGTTAAGCAAAGTAGTTTTTCCACTGCCCGACGCCCCCATTATGGCAATAAATTCTCCGTCTGCCACCTCAAAGCTGACGCGTTCTAACGCCCTGGTAACATGATTCTTATTACCATAATACTTTTCAATATTTTTTACCTGTAGCATATAATCGCCTCCTTTATAGCCCTATCCTACACCAGAAGCAAAAATACTTGTATCGAATTGGTATTGACTTTTCTTACAATATTGTAAGATTATCTTTTGCAGGAAAAGTGAGAATTAGCCTTGTCCCTTTTTGAGCTTCTGATGTGATCTGCAAATCTATTTCCAGACACTCTGCAAGCCTGCGGCTAAGATAAAGTCCCATTCCTGTTGCACCTGTCCGGGTGCGTCCGTTGCTTCCCGTAAATCCTTTATCAAAAACCCGGGGCAGCTCATGAGAAAAAATTCCAATTCCGTTATCCGATACCATTAACTGTACCCGCTTTCCCAGGCTCCTTCCCGATAAAACAATTGCAGGATCATCACTTCTATAACGCACCGCATTTTGTAAGATCTGCCCCAAAATAAAGACAGCCCATTTTTCATCAGTATAAACTTTCTGATTCAAATCTTCCGTCTCCACCCGAACATCATTTTCCATAAGCAGACCGCGATGATTTTCAATTGCCTGTACCACAATTGACTTAAAACTGGTTTCCCGGACAATAAAATCTTTCTCCGGGCTTTCTGCCCGGGCATAAAACAAAGCCCTCTCCACATACGCTTCAATTTTCGCAAGCTCCTTTGAAAGCTTCCGCCTTGTTTCCCGATCAGCACTGCGGCTAATAAGTCCTACTGCCGTAATAGGCGCTTTCACTTCATGAACCCAGCTTTCCACATATTCCCGATACTCCCGCTGCGCAGCTTGGGCATCAGATACAGCGCTGATCATTGCTCTTCCTGCTCTGTTCATCAAGTCCTGCTGTTTTCGCTCATAATTATTTCGCGGTCTGGGAATACACTCCGAAAATAAATATTTTTTATCCAGCCCTTCCATAATGCTTTCCAGTTCTCTTAAACGGGCTTTTTGACGCAAAAAATCCACCCCCAGCATCCAAAACGATACTGTAAACCATCCAATTCCCAAGAGAATAACGATTCCTGGCTGTGTGCCGGTAAGCAGTAAAAACAATGCTGCTGCCCCTGCAAAAACCGTTTGAAGAACAAGGCGCTCCAGACGGTCCGATAAAAATTCCACTATTGTCATAACTGATATCCCATCCCCCGGCGTGTTTTAATCAAATCTGCCATCCCCAGCTTGGCAAGCTTTCCCCGAAGACGGGTTACATTGACGCTAAGGGTATTATCATCAATATAAATCTGGCTGTCCCACAAATTTTCCATTAAATCAACGCGGGAAACAATTTCCCCAGCACACTGCATAAGGCAGGCTAAAATCTGCAGCTCGTTGCGTGTCAGCATCACCGTTTTTATTTCTGTAGATACAGTTCCTCTGGTCAGGTCAAGACGAAGACCTGCCGCCTCTATGATGTCAGGTTCACCTCCCCTTGCTCCTCTGCGTAGAACAGCCTTAATTCTCGCCAGCAGTACAGGAATATTATAGGGCTTTGTAATATAATCATCTCCACCTAAACTGAGCGCCCTCACCTCATCCATGCCGCTGTCACGACTGGTGACAAAGATAACCGGAGCTTTTACGGAACTTTTCAGACTGACGCATAAAGAAAAGCCATCTTTACCAGGCAATCCAATATCCAGTAAAATCAAATCCGGATGTTCCCTTTGTGCCTGCCTGGGAATATCCGTAAAATCTGAGGGCGATAATGGATGATAACCTTCATTTTTAAGCAAAAGCGCCAGTTCCTCCCGAATAACCGGATCATCCTCTATTATCATTATTTTCTGCATTCTTCAATTACCTCTTTTAAATAATTGACCATCTATATTTTTACATCAATTTTTCTGTCTTTGTAATAGTATTCCCTGTCATGTTCACCAATTTCGCGCATTACCCTGCAGGGATTTCCAACTGCAACAACATTTGCGGGAATATCCCTGGTTACCACACTCCCTGCGCCTATTACCGTATTGTCTCCTATGGTGACGCCCGGCATAATCACAGCACCAGCCCCAATCCAGCAGTTTCTGCCGATATGTACAGGCATATTATATTGATATACCTGCTCGCGAAGCTGTGGCAGGATGGGATGTCCGGCAGTTGCAATCGTCACATTTGGCCCAAGCATGGTATAATCTCCAATATAAATATGCGTATCGTCTACACAGGTTAAATGGTAATTGGCGTAAACCATATTTCCAAAATGACAATGGTGACCTCCAAAATTTGCATAAAAAGGCGCCTCAATATATACCCCTTCCCCACAGTCACCAAGCATATCCTTTAACATTTCCATTCTCTTTTCCGCTTCCGAAGGCTTGGTCCTGTTGTAGTCGCACAGCTTATCCTGATAAACCACCTGCTCCCTCATAATTTCTTCATCCCCCGGCAGATAAAGCTCTCCGGTATGCATCTTTTCTTTCATCTTGCTCATTTTTCAACCTTATGCCCTTTCATCTGTCAAATAATTCGTCTGCTTATCCTTTTAAATGTACCCAGACACTCTATCGGTATTGTACACACAACAATGTTATTATGTCTACAAAAAAAGGACAGAAGTTAAGATTCCTCCTAACTCTGTCCACAAATAATATCCATTATCCTTCAATAGCAATATATTTCTTCTCAGGCACTTTTACCTGTTCACTTTCCGGTTTGGGAACAGTAAGCCTCAATACGCCATTTTCATATTTTGCATGGATATCTTCCTCTTTTACATTATCTCCTATATAGAAAGATCTGCTCATGCTTCCGGCATAACGTTCTTTGCGTACAAACTTGCCATGTTCTGTCTCTCTTTCTTCTCTGTCAATCCCCTTTGCAGCGGTAATAGTCAAAGAACCATCCCTTAATTCCAATGACAGTTCTTCTTTCTTAAATCCAGGCAGATCAATGTCTACTTCGTAATACCCGTCATGCTCCTGCACATCAGTTTTCATCATATTTTCCCCATGACGTCCATACAATTCTCTCTGCGCTTTCCGTATTGCTTTATCATCGAATACGGGAAAATCAAAAAATCCGTCAAATAAATCATCAAATAAATTTTCTCCATAAATACTTGGTCTTAACATAAGTCATCGCTCCTTTTCTTATTTGTTTGTCTTTCTTTGTTCTATATGTGTTATAACACACATATTATCACTCGTCAATAGTAAGTGCTGATATTTTCTGTGAACTTTTTGTGTCCTTCTAAATTTGTGCAACAATATTATTTCCTTATAGAAAAAGACTTTCAGTTACATAAGATGTCCTGAAAGCCTTTTATTTATAATTCAATTTGAAATTATTAATAATTTTTTTTCTTAACCACGAGAAGAAAGCGATGAATTTTCCCTTCTATTACACCTTTCCGCTCTAATATTTCCTGTGCATGATATAGATTATCCAAACAATCCTTTACGTGAAAATTAGGAAATTCCCACTCTATAATCCGCGCAAACCATACAAGAGCCCCTACATCCCAAAACTTAATCGGACGAAAAACTTCATCTGCTTCTATCACAGAAAAACCTGTATTTTCAAAAGCTGCCTGGGCAACCTCCAGATACTGATCGGGAAAGGGAATATCCGGCACATCATTTAATAATAATTCTACCAGCTTTCTGTCATTTTCCGCTCCAACCTGCTCTGTAATGAAAATACCTTCCCTTTTTAATATCCGCCATATTTCTTTCGGATTAAATTTCCCATGCCTGTTTATTATGATGTCAAAGCTCTGATCCATAAAGGGGAGTTTATAATTACCGTCCGCTTTTTGAAAATCAATTCCCAATGGAAGCAGCTTTCTTCTGCATAACTCTACATTAGGCTGGTAAAATTCTGTTGCTGCCAAATTGTAATAGGGATGATTAAGGGATAATAAAAATTCCCCTCCACCGGTATCAATATCAAGCAGCTTCATCTCCGGCCTTAAGTACTGTCTTACAATCTTTTCATAATTCCAGGGAAGATCATGCTCTTCGTCATATTTTCCATTGATATGGGAAAAATCCCAGCCCTGAATATGTGCAATTTCTTCTTCGTGTAACCATAATTTCAATAATTCTTCTTTATCCATGTCTAACTACTCCTTTTCGTGTTTGATATTTTCTACGATCCGGTGCAGTTACCTGATAACATAATTTTTTTAACCTCGGCGCAACCTGTTATCAGATTCTAAAACTGCACCGAGTATTTACCTCGCATTAACTTCATTTGTCTTCCACCTCCTTACTTAAAACAATTCATCTAATAATGTATAATATCGTATTTTTTCCCAATTTGGCGTTATTCCTAATTCATCAAACAAAAGTAATTCATCATAGCCTGTATATACATGACCGCCATATTTTCCATTATAATTATGCAAAAGGCTTCGCCAGCATATGGCAATATCGCACCATTTATCTGCAATACCTGTTTTACCCAAATCTATATAACCGGTCACTTTATTCTGAATACCAAATATATTGGGAAGGCAGAAATCTCCATGAGATAAAACCAGTTCTTCTTCCGGCCTGTTTTCATAGAGCCATTGAAGCAATTGATGCGGATCTCGAAACCCATCTTCACCAAAGGTATCAGGTTCCACATTCTCCAAATCCACGCGGCCATTTTCTACATTGTATTCCGCCTGCAAAAGCTTGTTTGCCAGTCTCTGATCAGATGGACAGTCCGAAATGTCCATGCTCCATAACCTTTTCAGCGCTTCTGCAAGCAACCTGCATAATGTGGCAGGATTCTTCATATACTCGTGGGAGCAAGCCATCTCCCCCTTGCATTTACTCATTAAAAGATATGACTTTTCATCTGCGATTTCATAAGCATATATAAGCGGCACTGGAAGCTTCCCCTGCAGGTACTTCAGCATACGGTATTCGTTTGCTGCTTCTTCATTGTATTCCTGCACTTTTAAGATTTTATTGTTGAAAATTAAAACATTCGACTCAGACATGCCTATGCAGTCTGTTTCAAAGGTTTCCCCTGCAATCAAATTGCGTATCTTTTCAGGTAAAAACATATGGACTCTCCCATAACTATTTCCAGCCGATAAAATTTATATCCTAAATATAATTATATTGGGTAATGAAAAAAGCACAAGTACTATTTTAATAGATTCAAATTAAATTGCAGGGAATAAAAGAATTTTTCGCATCAATGGGAATTACTTCCTCACACATACAGATAATGCCTCCATTTCCTCTCTCTAACTTTGCTTTATCAAGCAGTTCGTATTTTTTTACTTCACGCCGGTCAGGATTTGCGGATTTCTTAATTTCCAGCGGATGAATCACGCCATTTTCCTCCACAAATACGTCAATTTCTTTCGCATTTGAATCCCGGTAATAAGTCATGTTTATCTTTGACGGAGAATAAGTATAATTTTTAAGCAGCTCAATTACCACGTGGTTTTCAAAGTAATGCCCACTGGCCGCTCCACTCATAAGTGTGTCTCTGGTAAGCCACATGGACAAATATGCACACAGTCCCGTATCACAAAAATACAGTTTAGGGGTTTTGGCAAGTCGTTTCAGCTCATTATTAGAATATGGGGGCAGCAGATATATAATGCCCAATCCCTGCAGCAGATGCACCCATTCTTTTGCTGTCGGCTGGGATATTTCCGCTGCATCCGCCAGCGTCTTATAATTAACCTGCTCCGCTGTCAGAGCCGCACAGGCTTTCATGAATTTGTGGAAACGAACTGTATCGGTAATTCCCCCTTCTTCTGCCACATCCCGCATGAGGTAGGTTTCAATATAGGAGTTAAAGTATTCCTGCCTTTGCTCTGCATCCGCCCAAAGTGCATCCGGCATACCTCCACGCCAGATATGTTCAAACACCTGGGTAATGTTGTTCTTTTTTGTAAGGGATTGTCTTTCAATTAAGCAAGGAAGGGAAAAATCTATTTCATTTGGAAAGTCCAGTCCTTCCACTTCATTCTTCGACAGGCTGTACAGTTCCAGGATTCCAACCCTGCCTGCCAGTGTTTCACGAACGTTCTTCATCATTTTATATTGCTGCGATCCTGTCAGCCAAAACTGTCCCCTCTCTTCGCTTTCATCACACATGATTTTAATCTGCTCAAAGAGTTCAGGCGCCTTCTGTATTTCATCAATAATAATCGGCGGTTTATAGGTTTGAAAAAAAAGGATTGGATCAGATTTTGCAAGTGTCCGTGCCATTACATTATCCATAGACACATAAGTGCGGTCTTGCTCTGCTGCAAGATGTTTTAACATCGTTGTTTTTCCTACCTGCCTTGCACCGGTTACGAGGACTGCTTTAAAAAAAGAGCTCATGTGTAAGAATTTGCGTTCCAGTTTGCGTTCTATATATTTCATGAGTTACCATTCCTTTTGTCTGTTTTATGAAAAAATAAGATATGTTTTATATTATCCTAAAAATATGGTTATGTCAATTGAATTTGAATGGATAATAACTCTTTTTTCCCCTACTCCGTCTGGCCCATTCGCTTCTCTTTGTTTCGCTTCTTTTCCACACTCCGTCAGGGCATTCGCTTCTCTTCGTTTCGCTTCTTTTCCCTACTCCGTCGGGCCCATTCGCTTCTCTTCGTTCCGCTTCTTTTCCCTACTCCGTCGGGGCATTCGCTTCTCTTCGTTTCGCTCATGTCCGGCTTTCGCCGGATATTCAAAAAATACAGCAGATATTTTCACAAGCAAGCTTGCAAAATATCTGCTGTATTTTTTGAATGCCCTGACTCAATGCATCAGCATATTTTCAATAAATATGCCGTAGCCTTTGGTGGGATCCTGAACCAGGACGTGGGTTACGGCGCCGATTAGTTTGTCGTTTTGGATGATGGGGCTGCCGCTCATTCCCTGTACGATTCCTCCGGTAATTGAGAGTAGTTCCTGATCGGTTATTTCAATTACAATTCCTCTGTTTACGTTGTCATGCTCCAGGTTGATATCTATGATTTCTACCTGATAGGTCTGAATTTCACCTCCCAGAGAGCAGATGATTTGTGCAGGGCCTTTCTGGATTTCCTGTTTTAAACCAATGGGCATGTAATCATAGCTGGCTGATGCCGCAATTTCCGGAGAGCAAATGCCAAAAATGCCTTTCATGGTGTTTGCTGTTATTTCTCCCATGATGTTATTGTCATCATATTCGATAAATCCTGTCAATTCTCCCGGTGAGCCTGTGGTTCCTCTTGTGATTCCTATGATCTGTGTATGATATAAAATTCCTTTGGACAAAGTCATGAGAGTGCTTGTATCAATGTCGTTGATGCCATGTCCAAGGGCTCCAAAGCATCCCTGCTCATCAATGTATGTCATAGTTCCAACTCCCTGGGCATTGTCTCTCACCCAGATTCCCATTTTGTACTCTCCATTTTGATTTAACTCAGGCTGCGCTTTTACAGTAATGACTACATCTCCTCTTTGAATCTTAAATACCATTTCCTGGCCTTCACAATGACTGATTTTATCGATCAGCTCGCGTTTCGTTGTGACTTCTTCATCATTAATCTCTAAAATATAATCGCCTGTCTGAAAAATATATTTTCCCGGATTATATTTTTGTCCGTCTTCTCCTTCAAATTCCCCTACACCGACTACAAGAACTCCTTTTGTCTGTACATATATTCCAATGGGAATGCCTGCCGGCTTCAGCATTACATTTTGAATGACTTCCACGTCCACTTCTTTTAGCGGTATCATTCCAAAAAGTTTTAGCTGGAGTTTATACTGGTCAATCTGATTTGCTTTTATTGTGACAGATTTTCTTAAATCTATATAAACACTGTCATTTATATTTACATCTGAATCTACATTACCGCTTACAGCGACTGCTTCTTTATATAGTTCTCCGGTAGCAGGTATATTGAAATCCAATTTCTGATCCACCCCCGCCTTGATCATAATGGTGGATGGAACACTGAGCCACATATAATAGTACAGAGAAATTATTGTTCCTACTATCCCAAAGGTCAGCATTAAGTATAAAAATTTTCTGTAAATCCAAATTCTGTCACATTCTGTTTCCTTTATACGTTTCAAGTTTTCACATCCCTTTTCTCTTGACTGATATTTTCAGGCTTATTAAGCGCTAAAAAGGACATACAAACCGTATGTCCTTTTTAGTATGTGAAAAACTTTTATTTTTACTTTCACAAATTTATTTTTTTTCTTCCAAATGTTACTATAATTATTTTTCCTTTAAAAAACCACATTTATTCAGCGCCTGCAGATTTCACTTTACATGCGGTTTCTTTCATTTCTCTGGCATTATCCAAGACCGCCTGTGTAAGCTTTCCACTTCCCAAAAGCCTTGCCAGTTCGCTTAAAGATTCTTTTTCATCCAATTCTCTTATCTGGGTTACCGTTCTTTCTTCCTTTACTTCTTTTTCAATCAGATAATGGGAATCCGCCATTGATGCAATCTGTGGAAGGTGGGTAATACAGATAATTTGATGATTTTTTGATAATTTCCCCAGCTTTTCGGAAACCTTCCAGGCAGTTTTTCCGCTGATTCCAGTGTCAATTTCGTCAAAAACCAAAGTATCTGTCTCATCTTTATCTGCAAAAATTGTCTTAAAAGCCAGCATAATACGGGAAAGTTCTCCCCCACTGGCAATCTGCCATAAAGGTTTTAATTTTTCGCCCGGATTTGTGGAAATCATAAATTCAACTTTATTATAACCATCCGAAGAAAATTCCTGCTCATCCTCGGTAATTTCTATCATAAAAGCAACATCAAGAAAATTTAAATCTATCATGGCGCTTTTCAATTTATCTGCAAGGGGCTTAGCCGCAGCTTTTCTTAAATCGGAAAGCTGCCCGCACAAAGAAAGAATTTCTTTTTTCTTTTCTTTTTCCTGACTGAAAAGCTGTTCCATATAAACTTCAAAATTATTTAACTTTTCAAGTTCCTGCTGCTTTTCCTCCTGCAGCTTTAAAATTTTTTCAACGGAATCTCCATATTTGCTTTTTAAATGGTTTATAAGGTTTAGCCGCTCTTCCAGATACTGAAATTCTTCCTCATCAAATTCCAGACTGTCTCTGTACTCTGCCATAGAACGGTTAAAGTCATTTAACAAATCATCAATATCGGTGAGCTGTGAAATAAGCGGCAGACTGTCTTCATCATAATCTCCCAGCGCCTTTAGTTCTCTAAGGGCATAACCAATTCCAGTACCTGCGCTTGCCTCATTTTCATATCCGGTAAGTCCATGTACCGCAAATACAATCTCCTTCATTTTCCTTGAATGAAGAAGTTTCTGGTATTTTTTTTCAACCTGTTCGTCTTTGACTGCATCCAGACCGGCATCCTCAATCTCCTGAATCTCAAATTCCAGCAGTTTCATTTCTCTTGTCCGCACTGCCTCATCAGAATTTTGATCTTCCAACTCTTCTTTAATCTTCCGGTAGTCAGAAAGCACGTCCTTTAATTGACCTTTTAACTTATCTGCTTCTTTGCCAATATAATCATCAAGCATTTTTTTGTAGGCTGCCGGCTTTAATAGGGACTGGTGTTCATGCTGTCCGTACATGTCAAGAAGACAGCCGGATAGCTCTTTAAGCTGACTGGTGCTTATGGTTTCACCATTTACCTTACAAATACTCCTGCCGGATGTAATCTTCCTCTGCAAAAGAAGTGTCCCGTCTTCCTCTGCCGGCAGGTCCATCCTGCTTATTTCCTGCTTCTGTTTCTCATTCAGAGAAAAAAGCAGCTCCACCAACGCATGGTCAGCTCCTGTGCGGATATAGTCTTTATCCGCCCTGGCACCTAATGCAAGATTGATGGAACCTAAGATAATGGATTTCCCCGCGCCGGTCTCACCGGTCAGAATATTCATCCCGGGGGAAAACGCCACCTCCTGTTCATCAATCAGTGCCAAATTTTTCACATGTAAATTTTCAAGCATATGCTTCCTCCTTACGCCCTTCTCTCAAGCGCATGGCCGGTTATTCTTCAAGCACGTTACGAATTTTCTCCATAACGGTCTGCGTATCTTCCACAGTTCGTACTGCCATCATAATGGTATCATCTCCGGCAATAGAACCTACTATTTCTCTTAATTTCATGGCATCTATCGCTGCCGCAACTGCCATCGCCATCCCTGAAACTGTCTTTACCACCAAAATATTCTGTGCCATATCCATTGAAACAAACCCATCTTTTAAAACCCGAATATATTTTTCCCCCAGGTAATGATCGCTATGGGCTAAAATTGCATATTTCTGTCTGCCATCCCCCATTGGTATCTTGGAAAGTTTCAGTTCTCTGATATCTCTTGAAATGGTAGCCTGGGTAACCGTATACCCTGCTTCTTTCAGCTTATCAGCCAATTCCTCCTGTGTTTCTATATCGAACTGTTCCACCAGTTCCTTCATTTTCTGATGTCTGCTCTTTTTCATGATTCTTCCATGCCCTTCCCTTCCATGTATCTCGTTTGACAATGATAGAATACTTAATCACTCATTTTTCGGTGAAGCACCTCTAAAAAGCTCATTTGGCTTAATTTCACAATTCCTGTGGTCTTTTCTGATTTTTGTACCTCGATTTTCTCCCCTGTGCAAAGAGGCACTTTATGACATCCGTCAAAAATGGCCTCTACTTCCTGCATTTCTCCATCCCTGCCATCTTCTATTTCCACCGTTATCCTGTCCTTTGCAGATAAAATAATACTTCTGTTCTGCATAGAATGAGGACAAATAGGTGTAAGTACAATCAAATCAGCCTTCGGTTCCACAATAGGCCCGCCTGCTGAAAGACTGTATCCTGTTGAACCGGTGGGCGTCGATACAATCACTCCATCTGCATGATAGCAGTGGAGAAATTCTCCATTCACATAAATATTAAAATCTATAATCTGCAAAGAGCCCTTCCTTGTAATCACAATATCATTCAGCGCCCTTGCGGTATCTTTCACACTGCCATTTCCATAACTTTTTCCGGAAAGCATCATACGGTTTTCTATCTCATAATCATTATGAATCAGCTTATCCAAAGCATCCTCTATACCCGATTTGTTTACCTCAGCTAAAAACCCCAAGGTTCCCAGATTAATTCCTAAAAAAGGAATATTTTTTTCTGCAAGGTTCGTAACTGCCTGCAAAAGCGTCCCGTCTCCTCCCAGTACAATAATACAGTCTATGTCCTTTTCCACCTGCTCGCTATATGTATACCCTTCTTTATCCGGGCTTTTCATTCCAATATCCACGGTGCAGCTCTTCTTTCGTTCGGTCAGATAGTCTCTGATTAAATGAGCAGTTTTCAGTTCTGCATCCTTCCTTGGATTAGTTACTACAAAAAAATGATCCATACGACTCCCCATTCATTTTCTTTGGCACTTTTATATATCCAGACTTCCATGTGCCTTTAAAACAGTTTCAGAAATCAGATTTGATATGTCCTTCTGGCAGGAATATCCTTTCTTTTCCCTGATAATTTCAACAAGTGCAGCTTCTGCCTCCTGTTCCGTGGTCTGAATTATATTTTCTGTTTTCGTTACATTTTTGCTTATATGAATCAAATACTCAATATTTCCTTCCGGCCCTTTAATGGGGGAAAATTCCAGATGCATGATATCAAATCCAATATAGTCTGCATAATCAACTATCTTTTTTATTACTTCTTCATGTACCCCGGATTCACGCACCACGCCCTTTTTCCCTACCTTATCTCTTCCTGCCTCAAACTGCGGCTTGATCAGGCACACCATTTCCCCTTTCTCCTTCAAAAGGGCCCGTGCCGGCAGTAAAATTTTCGTAAGAGAAATAAAAGACACATCCACAGATGCAAAATCCAATTTATCCTGAATATTTTCCGGTGTCATATACCTGAAATTTGTTTTTTCCATGCAAATGACTCTGCTGTCATTTCTCAGCTTCCAGTCAAGCTGTCCGTGTCCTACATCAACAGCATACACTTTTTTTGCCCCGTTTTGAAGCATACAGTCCGTAAAACCTCCGGTAGAAGCTCCGATATCCATACAAATGGCTTCTTCAAGGTTAATCCCAAATGCATCAACTGCCTTTTCCAGCTTGAGTCCTCCTCTGCTTACATACTTCTGTCCGGTTCCTTTCACCTCTATCTGTACTTTGTCTGCATCAAATACAGTACCGGCCTTGTCCTCACGCTGTCCATCTATAAATACATTTCCGGACATGATAATGGCCTTCGCCTTTTCTCTGGATGGTGCATACCCTTTCTGCACAAGCAATATATCAAGTCTTTCTTTCATTCTCAGCTTTCTAATTCCTTTTTTATTCTTTCCGTAATCTTTTCGGCACTAATGCCAAGCTCCTGTTTCAGCAGTTCCACATTTCCATGCTCCACATATTCATCAGGAATAGCAACCGTTAGCAGACTCACTTCCGTATTCAGGCTGCATAGAGCCTCCCTGACCTTTTCTCCATAGCCGCCGCTGGCTACATTTTCTTCCATTGTAACCACAAGCTTATGGTTTTCAGCCGCCCATGTTACAGCCTCTAAATCAATAGGCTTAACAAATCTGGCATTGATCACACTGCACTTATGTCCTTCTGTATTCAGCTTTTCTTTCACTTCCAGGGCTGTTTTCACCATGCTTCCTACTGCCATCAGACATATTTCTCCCTCTGCATAAAGAAGCTCCGATCTGCCAAGTTCAATAGCCGCCCGATACTCCTTAAGTCCTGCATAAGCCTCTCCCCTGGGATAACGTATGGCCACCGGTCTTCCAAGACTGACTGCAAACTTAATCATATCAGACAGCTCCCATTTGTTTTTGGGCGCCATAATATGCATTCCCGGTATGGAAGACAAATAAGACAAATCGAAAATTCCCTGATGGGTTTCCCCATCGCTTCCAACCAGGCCTGCCCTGTCAATTGCAAAAACAACCGGAAGATTTTGAATACAAACATCATGAAGAATCTGATCATATGCTCTTTGCAGAAAAGAAGAATAAATTGCCACTACGGGCTTTAATCCGCCCACTGCAAGGCCTGCTGCAAAGGTAACTGCATGTTCTTCTGCAATTCCCACATCAAAAAACCGCTCCGGGTACATATTTCTAAAACGTTTAAGACCTGTTCCATCAGGCATGGCGGCTGTAATTGCAACCACCTTTTCATCCCTTGCCCCCAATTTAGTCATAACCGTGGAAAAAACATCCGTATAATTTGCTGTATTTCTTGGATTTGCAGGCAGCCCTGTCTCGATATCAAAAGGCTCTGCTCCATGAAATCTTGCCGGATGACGTTCCGCAGGGGCAAATCCTTTTCCTTTTTCCGTAATCACATGAACAATCACTGCATTTCTGATTCTTCTTGCCTCCTGAAAAGTTCTTACCATTGCAGGAATATTGTGTCCGTCCACCGGCCCTAAATATGTAATTCCCATATCTTCAAAGAACATTCCCGGAACCACCAAATGCTTAAAGCTGCTTTTCGCCTTGCGGATGCTTTCCACAACCTTATCTCCTTTGGGAATCTCCTTTAAGGTATTATATACGCCTTCTTTAATGTCCAGATAGGCATTGGCTGTTCTTACATTATTTAAATATTTAGACACACCACCTACATTTTCCGATATGGACATATTGTTATCATTAAGAACAATTATAAAATTGGTTTCCAGCTTCGCCGCATTGTTAAGCGCCTCATAGGCCATGCCGCCTGTCAGTGAACCATCTCCTATCACAGAAACAATTGTCTGGCTGCCCCCTTGCAGATCTCTTGCCTTCACCAGTCCCAGACCGGCAGAAATTGAAGTGGAACTATGTCCTGTGTCAAAACAGTCGCAGTCGCTTTCTTTTCGTTTGGGAAAACCGCTCATTCCTCCAAACTTACGCAGTGTATCAAATCCGTCCTGTCGTCCCGTTAAAAGCTTATGGGTGTAAGATTGATGCCCCACATCCCAAATCAGCTTGTCCTCTGGAAGATTTAAAAATAAATGCAGGGCCATCGTTAATTCCACCGCCCCCAAATTAGAGCCCAGATGCCCTCCGGTGCGGGAGATTTTTTCAATCAGAAAATCTCTAATTTCCTGAGCAAGTTCCTTATATTCCGATGCATCTATATTTTTAATATCATTGACACCTTTGATTCGATCAAGCAGCATAACACAACTCCCCTTTTCTTCTGTTCCAATTTATCGCCTTATTTTTCTCTGGTGATCAAAGAATTTACAAGTTCCTCTAAAAACTCATTCCGATTTTCAAAGGAAGAAAGAAATAAAAGTGCTTCCTTTGACAGATTTTTCACTTCCTCTTTTGATTCCTCCAGCCCATGAAGCGCTACATAGGTCAGTTTGCTGTTCTTTTCATCACTGCCAACCGGCTTTCCTAAAACTTCCGTGGTGCTGGTAACATCCAGAATATCATCCTGTATCTGAAAAGCAATTCCAATATTATAAGCTGCCTTTTCCATTGCCGCAACGCTTTTTTCATCAGCGCCTGCCAGCACAGCGCCTATCATCATGGCTGCCTGTATTAAGGCCGCTGTTTTGTTTTCATGAATAAACAATAAAAGCTCTCTTGTTACCTGCCGTCCTTCCTCCGCCTCTATGTCAGCACACTGTCCGCCAATCATTCCATAAATACCGGCCTTTTGTCCTAAAATCTTAAGAGCTCTGGCTGCCTGCTTCATTTCCTCCTGATTCTCTGTCAGGTCAAATGCCAGGGCTGCTGTCTCAAATGCCAGATTAAGGAGCCCGTCTCCGGCAAGCACTGCCATTCCATCCCCATAAACTTTCCATGTGGTCTTTCGGCCTCTTCTATATTCATCATTATCCATAGCCGGCAGATCATCATGCACCAGGGAATAATTATGAATCATTTCAAGCGCTGCCATAAAAGGTTCTATCACTCTCCCCTTTCCACCAAATAAAAGAAAACTCTCTTCCATCAATATGGGACGCAGCCGCTTGCCCCCGGCCATCACACTGTAATTCATAGCCTCAACAAGTCTTTTCTGATATCCGGTTTCCTCTGGCAGGTATTCTTTTAAGATTTTCTCTACCCGACTGGTTTTCTGGTCCAATTTTTCATTAAAATTCATGAGTTTCTCCATCCTCATTCAGCACCAATACCTTTTTTTCAACCTGGTCAATGGCCTGATTGCACTTTTTCAAAAGTTCCATACCTTCTTTATAAATTCTGAAGGATTCCTCCAAAGAAATTTCTTCCTGCTCTAACGCCGCAACAGTCTCTTCAAGCTGCACAAACGCTTCTTCCAGACCAGGTTCTTTCCTTTCTGTTTCCTGCATTTTAATGCTCCTTTCTTTCATCCGGGATATTTTGCAGTTACATCCGCCTCTATTCTGCCATTTTTAACAAAAATCTGCAGCGGATCTCCAACATTTACTCTGTCAATATTTGTTACGGTTCTTCCTTCTTTGTCGGAAACAAAAGAATATCCCTGATTTAATTTATCCAGAGGTGATAATCCTTTTAGTTTTTCTATATAAATAGCCAGCCGGTGTCTTTGATTCATGATTTTGTTTTTCATGGATACATTAAGACGCTCTTCCAGACTGATTGCGTAAGTTCTCTTTTCTCTTATTTTTCCCATAGGGCTGTTCTTTTTAAGCTGTGTCTCCAGCGTTTTTAACTGGGCCTTCCTCAGCTGAAGCATTCCCTGTATCTGACGGTTAAGCACCATGCGGTACCCTTCAAGCTGACTGAGCAAAAGTGCTATATCGTAAACCGCAAGTTCTGCTGCCGCCGAGGGTGTGGGAGCACGCAAATCAGCCACATAATCTATAATTGTAGTATCTGTTTCATGCCCCACTGCAGATATAATGGGCACACTGCAGTCAAAAACCGCCTGCGCCACCACCTCTTCATTAAATGCCCATAAATCCTCAATAGAGCCACCGCCGCGCCCTACGATTATCACATCCACCGCTTTTTTCTCAAGTGCCTGTATTCCTTCAACAATACTTGCCGCAGCCGCTTCTCCCTGCACAATTGCCGGATACAATATAAGCTGCACATAAGGGTTTCTTCTGGTTGATATATTAATGATATCTCTAACTGCCGCCCCTGTTGGTGCAGTGACAATACCGACAGTTTTCACAAATCTTGGGACAGTTTTTTTATATTCCGGAGCAAACATTCCTCTCTCAAGCAAATCCTGCTTTAGCTGTTCAAACCTTTCGTAAAGCGCTCCTGCTCCATCCTGATGGATTTCTTTTGCATATAACTGATATTTGCCGTCCCTTTCATATACATCAATGGTACCCTGTACCACTACCTGCATTCCTTCACTCATCCGAAACGCAAGACCGGAACGGTTTCCTGCAAACATCACACAGGAAATCGTTCCTTTTCCATCCTTTAATGTAAAATAAATATGCCCTGAAGAATGATATTTACAATTGCTGACTTCACCCTTCACAGAAAGGTCCTGGAGCAGAAAATCCTGCATAAACATATTTCTGATATACGAATTTATCTGCCCAACCGAATAAACATTCTGCATGTTTATAACCATGTTCCTTTCAAAAATTGAAAAATCAATCTTTCTTACCATCTGTACTGCAATTAAAATCTGCAATACTACACCGTATCTGCCTTACGCAAATTTGGCCAGTACCCCGTTTATAAAGGCCGGCGAGGAATCCTGCCCAAATTTCTTGGCAAGCTCAACTGCCTCATTAATAGCAACGCTGGTAGGTATCTCTTCATCAAACATAATTTCATAAACAGCAAGACGCAGTATGGTAAGGTCTACCTTTCCCATACGCCCTGTATCCCATCCCTGTACTTTTTCATTCAAAGACTGGTCAATGCCTTCCAGTTTTACTACGATTTTATTAAATTTCTCACTGATTGCCGCATTGGCTTTCTGATCTGAAACATTTTCTTCATCCTCAAAGAAAAATGCTTCCTGCTGCGCCAGTTCTTCCCTTGAATTAAATTCTACACGAAACAGCAGCTTAAAGAGCCGCTCTCTCATTTCTCTTCTGCTCATAAATATCCACCTTATGCTTATTTATCTTTCTGCATACTAACTCCCGCAATGCGGATATCTACATCTGAAACCTCAAGTCCCGTCATATTCTCTACCGTAGACTTTACCTTTTCCTGAACTCTCTGGGAGATTGCCGGAATATTGTATCCATACTCAACAATAAGGGCAAGGTATGTTTTTACCCTCTTTCCAATCACCTCTACTCTGACACCTTTCGCAAGGTTCTTCACTCCCATTTTGCTCATCAGTTCATTGCTGATATTACCGGCCATTGCTGCAACCCCTTCCACTTCAGTTGCTGCAAGTCCTGCAATCATTGCTACCACATCATCTGCAATCTTGACAGTTCCCAAATCCTCATCTTCCTGTAAAACATATGTGTTCTGTTCAATAGTTTTCTCCATAATAACGTTCCTTTCCATCTTTCTATTGCAAGCCCTAATATAGTTTATCATACCAAAATTTAAACTTTTTGCATAGCCCCAGCAGGAAAATCCTTTCCTTACCTGACAGCAATTCACAGCCAGAAGCTTAAACTAAGCTGATCTTTATTTTCTGCATAGGAAACCGTTCCTTCCTGTGTATTAAGATAAAGGAAAATTCCCTGTTCCTCAATTAAATATCTGATCATTTCATCATATACAAGACTGTTAATACATTTTAATGTTACATAGGTGCTTCCCTGATCATATGCCTGCCGGAATACCCCTTCAAGCTTTTCCTTATCAAGCCAGTTAAAATAAAGTCCTTCTCTGATATAATAATTATCATCCATAGAATTACACCGTGGAACAGGAACAAGCTCCTCTATGGTATGCGTTCTTTCCATCTGCTCTGTGGTAACACATAAATAATCATAGTTGATGGGAGGAATGCTGCCTGCCATCTGCTCGCCATTTCCTTCCACAATTTGATAAGAAGCATCTCCCCATGTAGTATCTACATAATAATAGTTTCCATCCAGCTTAACCAGATTCCAGGCATGTCCTTCCCCGCTTGCCACTCTTCCCATGACTAAGGTTGCTTCTATTCCAGCCTTATTAAGCAGATATTGGGTGGCTTTTGCATATCCCTGGCAGACACTCTTTTGATAAATAAACACGGAACAGATATTTTGATTGTCAGCTACTTTCGCATCATACTCTGTCTGGGTAATAATATATTCATAGATATATTTTGCTACTTCATACTGATCCATCCCCGCCTGTATGCCGGATAAACATTTTTCCACATACTGCGCGATCTGTCCTTCCCGGATTGCCGCTTCCTCGGGTGTTATGTTGTAGGTACCGGAAAAAGTTATTTTTTTCACCATGTCGCCCAAAGTATATCTGGTAAAGGTATATCCATCCACAAAGAAAATTTCAGGATGGTCATTTAATACACACTGAAACACCTTCTCTATCATGTCCGTTTCCACACAGGACAACGCAACACCGCTTTCAAATCCCTGTAATATCTGCAGAATTTCCGCATAGACAATCTGTTCTTCTTCATTCAGACTGTTGTAATAAAAAAGTCCCGTCTGCCTGCTTCTGGTATAATTTGTCTCTGACTCAGGAATTCCATAAATGCCATTTAATTCCTCCAGATCCGTTTCCTGCTTTTCCGATTCTGCCAGAATGCCTTCTTTTTCCGCATCCTTTCTTGACATCACCTGACTCTGACTGCTGCTATTTAATTGTTCCTTATTATTTTCCTGGTCCTTCTGACTGCCTGAACTGTTACAGCCAGTCAGTAATGTAAGACTCAGCAAAATCCATATCAATATTTTTTTGGGGTTCATTTAATCACGTCCAAACTCAGATAATATCAATCCTTCATTCCGGTCTAAAGTCATTCCCACACTCCATGCATTAATAAAAAGTAAAAGGGGATTTCCCTTTAGATCCTTAATCTTCTTCATATCAGAAGTACCAACAAGCTTACTTAAATCAATGTCCTTATTTTCAATCCATCTGATGTGCTCGTAAGGTAAGTTTTCCAGTTTAATTTCCACATTATATTCATTTTCCAGACGATATTTCAGTACATCAAATTGAAGCACTCCCACAACGCCAACAATGATTTCTTCCATTCCTGTGTTAAATTCCTGAAAAATCTGAATCGCACCTTCCTGGGCAATCTGGGTAATTCCTTTTACAAACTGCTTTCTTTTCATAGTGTCCACCTGTCTCACCCTTGCAAAATGCTCCGGTGCAAAAGTAGGAATACCTTCATATTGGAATTGCTCTTTTGGCATACACAGTGTATCTCCAATGGAAAAAACCCCCGGATCAAACACACCGATAATATCCCCTGCATAGGCTTCTTCCAATATTTTTCTTTCACTTGCCATAATCTGCTGAGGCTGTGAAAGACGCATCACCCTGCCCCCCTGCACATGCTTTACTTCCATACTGGCTTCATACTTTCCGGAGCAGATCCGCATAAACGCAATTCTGTCCCTGTGCGCCTTATTCATATTTGCCTGGATTTTAAACACAAATGCGGAAAAATCCTGTTCAGTAGGTGAAATCAGTCCAGCATCCGACTTTCTTGGAAGGGGTGTAGTGGTCATTTTAAGAAAATGCTGAAGAAAGAACTCTACGCCAAAATTGGTAAGTGCTGAACCAAAAAATACCGGAGTCAGTTCACCTGCCTGTACCAGTTCCAAATCAAATTCAGCGCTTGCCCCGTCTAAAAGATCTATCTCGTCAATCAGTGTATCGGCCGCTTCTTCTCCAATTACAGGCACCAGTGCAGCCTTGTCCTTTACAGATATTTCTCTGGTCTCACCTTCTTTTGTCCCTTTTGCCGTATCGGAATAGGTAATCACGCACTGCCTGTCCCTGTCATAAACGCCTTTAAACCGTTTGCCGGAACCTATGGGCCAATTCACCGGACAGGTTGCAATACCAAGCTCCTTTTCAATTTCATCCAACAGTTCAAATGTATCATTGGCATCTCTGTCCATTTTGTTAATAAAAGTAAAGATCGGTATCTTGCGCATTACACAAACTTTAAATAATTTTCTTGTCTGAGCTTCCACGCCTTTCGAAGCGTCAATTACCATTACTGCTGAATCTGCCGCCATCAGCGTTCTGTAAGTGTCCTCTGAAAAGTCCTGATGCCCCGGCGTGTCCAAAATATTAATACAAAAATCATCATACTCAAACTGCAAAACTGATGAGGTAACTGAAATACCTCTTTCTTTTTCAATTTCCATCCAGTCAGAAACCGCATGTCTTGCTGTTGCCTTTCCTTTCACACTTCCCGCCAGATTAATGGCTCCTCCATACAAAAGGAACTTCTCTGTCAATGTGGTCTTACCTGCATCCGGATGGGAAATAATTGCAAAAGTCCTTCTTCTGTTTATCTCATGATCGTAATTACTCATGTATTTTTCCTTTCCATGTACTTCATATATTCTATTCTTTACTATAAATACTTCTTACAATACAGATTGGCCGGAAATATTTCCTTCTATTCCCAAAAGCTTAAGTACCGTAGCTCCAATATCTGCAAAGGTATCTCTGGTTCCCAGGTTTACAGGCTTAATATTTTTACCGTAAATAAGAAGCGGTGTGTGTTCCCTGGAATGATCCGTAGAAACCACATAGCCCGGATCACACCCATGATCCGCAGTGATCATCAAAACATCCTCTTCCCGAAGCTTTCCCATAATCTGCGGCAGCGCAGCATCAAACTCCGCCAGCGCCCGTGCATAACCTTCTATGTCATTTCTGTGTCCGTAGAGCATGTCATAGTCCACCAGATTAACAAAACACAGCCCTTCAAAATCCTGCTCCAGATACCCAATCGTTTTCGCTATACCATCTGTATTACCATTCGTATAAACATAGGAAGTAATACCCTGTCCTGCAAAAATATCCCTGATCTTTCCAACGCCGATTACTTCTAAACCGGCATTTTTTATTACATCCAGCATGGTCTGTGCAGGCGGCTCCAATGAATAGTCATGTCTTCCTGACGTTCTTTGATAATTTCCACTTTCTCCTGCAAAGGGCCTTGCTATTACTCTGCCCACGCCATGCCTGCCACGTAACAGTTCTCTTGCCATCCGGCAGTACTCATAAAGCGTCTCCACCGGTACTACATCCTCATGAGCTGCAATCTGAAATACACTGTCTGCAGAAGTATATACGATAAGCTTTCCTGTTCTTACATGCTCATCTCCAAATGCTTTGATTACTTCCGTGCCTGAATAAGGGCGGTTGCATAAAATTCCTCTTCCTGTCATTTGAATGAAGGGATCTAATATTTCCTCCGGAAAGCCATCCGGATAAACCGGAAGCGGTTCTTTTGATATGACACCGGCAATTTCCCAGTGCCCTATCGTAGTATCCTTTCCTTTTGATGCTTCCTTCATTCTTCCGTATGCGGCCTCAGGTGATGCGGTACCTTCCTTCCAGTCAACACCGTCAATATTAAACAGTCCCAACTGTTCCATGTTCGGCATGTGGAAACAGGAGCCTTTCGCTGCAGACCTAAGGGTATTTGTTCCTTCATCTCCAAACTCTGCCGCATCTTCCATAGCGCCTATTCCCACGCTGTCCAAAACAATTAAAAAAACTCTTTTCATAAGGGTATCCCTTTCTTATCCATTACAATCAAACATTCGTAAAAAATGTTTCTTTCATTTCTCCTGTAATAGGATACCACATTTTTCAAAATATAGCATCTATTTATTCTGTGGCCATAGTACTGATTACAATTGCATCCGGTGATATGCCGGTCTTGCGGATAATAATATCCTCAATCTGTGCACGCTGTGCCTCCGTAAGTTCGCTGGCATTTACCACCACATCAACACTGTCATCTGTTATACTTACCACCACATCATCAAATCCCTTACTTTCAAGCAGAATTTCCGCTGCAGTCTCTTTCTCAGCTATATCGGTTAAAGCAATCATATTATCAACCGCTTCCTGCTTCTGCTCTTCGCTGATATTTACATTATTAATAATCTCAAGTAACGTTTCTTTATTTCTGGCTCTTGTCTGTTCTTTAAGGAGCTTTGCGCTGGAAAGGGCGCTTACATTCGACGTGGAAGTAAATACTGCTTCCCCCGGCGTCTCACTATCGCTGATCTGGCTCTCTGTATTTTCAGCCAGTTCCTGCGTCATATTCTCGGCAAGTACTTCGTCCATTGTTTCATCCAGATAATTTTCCTGCTGCATTACAACATCTGAATCCATACTTTCAATTTCCACATAACCGGCCTGTTCCATATCTTCATCGGATATTTCAAACAAAGCCGCAACATCCGCATCCTCTGTCGTTTGCTGAGTGTCTGAAACAATCGTATCGGAGCCTGCCGTAAGTATTTCCTCCTCGGTAATCTTGCCGCCTGCAAAATTCAAGTATCCGGCAATTGCAATCATGATTGCCAACGCTGTAATCATAATCTGATTCTTTTTCACCATATTCTTCAATTCCGTATCTCCTTCTTATTGTGAAATCATTTTAACTATTTTAATTTTATGTGCTTCGATACCAAATAATGCCTGAATTGCTTCTGATATATTTTCTGCTGTTTTTGCATTGCCGCCTCCCTGAGCTGAAACCACCACCCCCTTAACGGAAGGAGTCATCATTTTCGTAATATATGGAATATTGTTTTCCCCATAAACAGTTTCCTCCGTATCACTAAAATCCGTGGTATTCCTGCTGCCTCCCTGAGAATCCACTTCCGTGGTACTGTTTCTTTGTGTGCTCTTATCCTTTTCTATAATTGTTTCTCCTGAATTCTCCAGTGTAATCATCACCCTCACTCTGCCAACCCCATCCATTGTCCCCAGCAGTTCTTCCAGAGAATCTTCCAGATAAGAAGCATAGGTATACAGTTCATTTTCACTTTTCCAGTTATCTTCATATGTATTTAAGGCAGTTCCTGTATGTAAACTGATTATATCCCCTTTACTGTCCAATTGACCGGACTGTGTGCCGCTGCCTGCATCCATGTCCGAATTTTTTTCCTGTACGGGCCAGACAATAACAAGCAGCAGAATGCCTGCAAGAACAATTATTAAAAAATTATTTCTGGTAAATTTTTCCGTAATCCTTTTCTTTATTTCCTTTTCCTGCATCTTATACCTGTTCCTTTCCCCATACCTTTTTTCAGGCATATATAACGTTTAAATATTCTTTTAATTTGCCCGAAATACAACCTCTATTTTTTCGGCATCCACCGAAATGCTTTCTCCAAAAATTGCTTTCAGCTCCTCCTCTTTTTCTTCTGACACCTCATAATTTTGCGTACTGTTTCCGCCAATCACCACCGGATCTATTTGTATTTTATTTTCACTGCTGTTTTCCGCCTCTTCCGCTTCTATTGTTATAATGATTCTCTGATCTTTTGTCAGTTCCACATTTAAAACCTTATAACCACTTTCACAATTGTTTAATTTGTTTTTCAGTTCCTCCGTAACACTTCCGTAAATTTCCGTACGATTATCCTCTATCTTCAGCTCTGCTGCGTTCAATTCCATATTCTGCTCCAAAAGAGCAATCCTCTCACTGATTTCCCTTTCTTTTTCCTCATCTAAAAACAGCCCGAAAAGCGGTTCCGTTATTTTCAAAATCATCAAAATCCCCACCAGAATCCTGACATACTTCATATAAGAAGTTCCCGGAACAAAAAGCATGACTGCCTGTGCTACAATCACAAAAATACATATTTCCTTAACTGCCCCAACCATTTTCTGCCTCCTACCAGGATATTGTGTATGACACCACTGCAATCACAATGATAAAAAGCGCCATTGACGTAAATACACACCGAAAAAGCAGGAAACACCCCACTCCCACTCTGTTGGTGCATGAAGCAATTCTTTTATCGCTTACAATTCCTGTAACTGCTGCTCCCAGCTTTACGACAGCTGTTACAATTACAATTTTAAGAAGCGGCAGAATACAGGCGCCCAAAATCAAAACAAGAAGCAATACCCCCATACTGTTTTTAATAAGCACTGCGGAACCCATTACCAGCTCCGTAACGCCTTCCGCCACACCTCCAATTCCGGGGATTGCAGATATTGCTTTCCGCATGGCGGAAATTTTAAGCTGAGATGCCACCGGCACGATTACCGCCTGCACCAGACTTAAGCTGGTAACAATTCCCATAGAAACTTTAAGGGCCATTACAATTCCCTTTTCCAGAATTTCAAGCAAAAGACTCAGCTTTTCTTCCGCCCATAAGCCATTTAAAAGGGCCAGAATCACATAAGTGTATATAAATGGAATCAATACGGTATTTAAAAAGCTTTCCACCAGATAGGCAATCATCAGCATCATCTGATAATAATAAACTGCTGATGCAGCCCCCTGAGCGGCTCCCACTGCCACAAAATATGTGGGAATAAACAATTTTACAAAAAGCACAATATTTTCCACTGCTGAGACAGCAATTTGTGAAACAAACAAAAAAACTCTGGTCATAATGACCATAAGAAACAGGTAAAGAAAATAAAACCCTGCCTGCGCCACCTGTTGTCCTACAAATAAATCTGAAAATCCGGAAAACAGGGCAGATACTACTCCCAATACAAGAATATAAATGAAAATCCTGCGGATTCCTCCCAGTTCCCCTATCAGTGCCTCCCTGATCCGCCCTGTCAGCAACGTAAACGCCTCCAGAAATTCTCCCTCCATTATCATGAAAAGAAGTTCATCTGCATCCAGGTTCATTTCCGGAAAAAGGTTGTCCATCCCCTGATTGATATCACTCATATCATAGGCGGACAGCCAGTCATCTATATAGGAACGCTCTGTCTGCGTTTCTGATTTTGTATCTTCTGCCTCCGCCGCCTGCACCTGGATTTCAAAGCAAAAACTGCAAAATAAAATCCCTGCAATTAAAAACAAAAGCTTTTTCACTTTAAGCGTTCTTTCTGCTTCCATCCCTGCATTCCTCTTTCATCTATCCGGCTATTGCGTTGATATTTTCAATAACTGCCTTTAAAATCGGCACCCCCATAAGCAGCACTGACAATTTCCCAAATATTTCTATCTGCCCTGCCACCGCACTATATCCTGCATCTTTACAGATAGATGCACAAAACTCACAGACATAAGTAATTCCCACCGCTTTAAACAAAAATCCCAGATATTCTCCGCTGCCGCTTAAATATTGCTCCAGAACCCCTATTTTTCCAAGCAGTGTATAAAGTCCTTCCACAGAAAATGTAAAAATTACCAGACATATGGCAGTCCCCAAATATAAACTGTATTCCGGCCTGTTCGATTTAAACTGTAAGGCAAGCATAACCCCTGCCACTCCAAGCACCCCAATTTTTATAATCTCCAAAATAAGCCCATCTGCACGTTGCGGCGCGCACTTGATTTTTAAGTTGAATACGCCTTTTTATTCAACCTTTTAGAACTTCTTTCCACATATTTCTGCCAAGATTACAGGCGGAACAGATCCTGAATCATAACAAACAAATCATAAATATATGGCAGTATCCAGGTGAGCACTAAAATCAGTCCTGCCAACGAAATTAAAAATGCATGTTCTTCCCTTCCGCTATGCTTTAAAATCTGGCTTAAAATAGTAATCAGTATTCCCACTGCCGCAATTTTAAAAATCAGGTTTATCCCCATATTTCCTCCACACCCTTAAGCTATACCAGCCAAATGGAGAGTAGCACTCCCACTGCTGCGCCAAGACTCATGATCATTTTATTTTTATTCTTTTGTTCTTCTGTCAGTTCTTTAATGTGCAGATCAATTTCTCTTAGCAGCTCATCCACCGCACCCGCCTGGGCATTTTCTTCCATAAAACCCAGACATGCAGGAAAATCCAATATCAGCTTTTTTTCTTCCTTTGACAAGGATGACTTTATAAGCGCTGCTTCCATCTGCTGACGCCAGGCAATTGGCAGACTTTCTCCTTTTTCATAAACCCTGTTATGTATTTCTCTGAATGCGCCTGATATCGAGTCATCACTTTTATCAGAAAGCTTCCACAATGCTTCCGGAATTGCAGCCTTCTGATAGGCAATATAGTATTTCATAGTCTCAAAAATTCCCCGCATTTGTTTCAGCATATCAAGACGATTTTTTCCTTCCCTGCAAATGCTCCCTGCAAATCCTATGGAGCCGGTTATCACTAATAAACATCCTATTAAACGCAGCATGTTTTCCTCTCCAGTCCCCAGATGACTTTTTGCCCTCTTCCATCTATAATTTCCCTGACCTGACATACCCCATGTTTCTTTTCCAGAAATAAAAAGCGGTCAAACAAAAGCCCTTTTTCATCATTTAAATACATATGTCTATGTACGTCCTCCATTGTACTGCCATGCATGGTAGCAATTACGCTGCTTCCGCATTGAAGGATCTGATAAACTGCCTTAATATCCTCATAGCTTCCAATCTCGTCCACCGCCACCACAGAAGGGGACATAGACCGCATCAAAAGCATCATTCCCTGCACCTTCGGGCATCCGTCCAGCACATCCGTCCTGATCCCCACATCATTTTGGGGCGTTCCCCTAAAGCTTCCTGCAATCTCCGACCGCTCGTCCACCACAGCCACCTGCCTGCCCTCTCCATAAGTATTTCCATTAGACAACTGCCTGATTATATCCCGAAGAAGTGTTGTCTTTCCACATCCCGGCGGGGAAACAAGCAGGGTATTCAGCACCCGTCCATCCTTATATACATAGGGCATCACTTCCTTTGCCGCACCTAAAACCTCATGCGATATTCTGATATTTAAGAATCTGATGTGACTCATATTTCTGATATTTCCTTTTTCATCCAGAACAACCTGTCCTGCCATTCCAATTCTGTGACCGCCTGACACGGTTATATATCCCTGTCTGATCTCATTTTCAAAAGCATACAGCGAAAACTTGCATACATTTTTTATAATCTCATCTATCTCTTTTTCCGTTAAATACCATGCCTTTTCCGGCAAAATATCAATTTCTCCTTCTTTTGTTAAAAACCTTTCCTCTCCGGCAAATTTAAGTCTTACCGGCTGTCCGGCGCCAAGGCGGATTTCCTGTAGTTTTTCCCCATGTAAAAGCGCCTTTTCCCATCTGCTTTTCATATGCTCCGGAAATATCCGTATAATCTCATCTTTCTTATTCATATTTCCTTTATACCTTTCAAAACCTTAAGGCTCCACTTAACCCCTTAACCCAATATATGATGCTTTGTCCAAATTATGACAAAAGCCAGGGCTTCCTTTTTCAGGAAAGCCCCGGCTTTTATTAACATAAGCATGACTCGTAAAGCACGTCATCCTTATGCTTACTCTTATTTATTATTTTCTTTGCGCTTTATATCTGTGCTACGTCTTTCATGGAAAAGCTCATTCTTCCCATCTTATCCTTGCCAAGACATACAACTCTTACTTTATCACCAAGTGTAAGAACATCTTCTACCCGGTTAATTCTCTCTTTTGCAATCTTGGAAATATGAACCATTCCTTCCTTACCAGGAGCAAACTCAACAAAAGCGCCAAATTCCTTGATGCTGACTACGATTCCCTGGAAAATCTGTCCCTCCTGATAATCTGTAACAATTGTCTTAATATATTCTACTGCCTTATCCATCATGGCAGCATCTGTTCCGCAGACAGAAACATTTCCATCATCTGTAATGTCAATCTTAACCCCTGTACGGGCAATAATCTCGTTGATGGTTTTACCCCGCTGGCCAACCACATCACCGATCTTTTCCGGATCAATCTGAATGGAAATAATCTTAGGCGCATAAGGTCCGACTTCCGGCCTGGGTTCAGCAATTGCTTTCTTCATACAATTGTCCATAATAAACAATCTTGCCTCGCGGCATCTTGCAATCGCACCTTCCACAATAGGTCTTGTAAGTCCATGAATCTTAATATCCATCTGGATTGCAGTAATACCTTCCGTAGTTCCTGTTACCTTAAAATCCATATCTCCAAAGAAGTCCTCAAGTCCCTGAATATCAGTCAGAAGAACAAAATCATCATCTGTGTCCCCGGTTACCAGACCACAGGAAATACCTGCAACCATTTTCTTAATGGGCACGCCTGCCGCCATCAGAGACATACAGGACGCACAGGTAGAAGCCATTGAAGTGGAACCGTTTGATTCAAAGGTTTCTGATACGGTACGGATTGCATAAGGGAAGTCTTCCTCAGAGGGAAGTACAGGAATCAATGCTCTCTCTGCCAAAGCGCCATGTCCAATTTCTCTTCTTCCCGGGCCTCTTGAAGGCTTAGTTTCCCCTACGGAATAGGAAGGGAAATTGTAATGATGCATATACCGTTTGCTGACTTCATTTTCATCAAGTCCGTCAATTCTCTGCTGCTCGGAAAGCGGAGCTAAAGTACATACATTACAGATCTGTGTCTGTCCACGGGTAAACATTGCAGAGCCATGCACTCTGGGAATAATGTCAACCTCAGCGGCAAGGGGACGGATCTGTGTAATCTCACGACCGTCAGGACGCTTGTGATCCTTTAAAATCATTTTGCGCACTGTCTTTTTCTCATACTGATAAATAGCTTCTCCAAGTACCGCCATCCACTCTTCATTTTCTGCAAAGGCTTCTTCCAGCTTTTCCGTAATATTCCTGATATTTTCTTCACGAACCTGCTTTTCATCCGTGAATACCGCCTCTTCCATCTCTGCGGGAGGTACGATTTCCTTAATGGCTGCAAACAGCTCTTCCGGCACTGCACAACTGGTATATTCATGTTTCTTTTTGCCTGCTTCAGCTGCTATCTGATTGATAAATGCAATAATTGTCTGATTAATTTCATGTGCTTTGTAAATTGCCTCAATCATCTTTTCTTCAGGAATTTCATTGGCTCCTGCTTCAATCATAATAACTTTTTCAGAAGTGGAAGCAACTGTCAGATTAAGATCTCCGTTTTTCCATTGTTCCTGAGAAGGATTAATCACAAGTTCACCATCTATCATGCCAACCTGCGTCATGGCACAGGGACCGTCAAAGGGAATATCTGAAATACAGGTTGCAATTGCCGCTCCAAGCATAGCCACTAATTCAGGGCGGCATTCAGGATCAACACTCATTACCATATTGTTTAAAGTAACATCATTCCGATAGTCCTTGGGAAACAAAGGACGCATGGGCCTGTCAATTACGCGGCTTGTAAGGATTGCATTTTCGGAAGCCTTTCCTTCTCTTTTATTAAACCCTCCGGGAATTTTTCCCACTGCATATAATTTCTCTTCATACTCTACACTAAGAGGGAAGAAATCAATCCCCTCCCTGGGCTTGTCCGATGCAGTTGCTGTGGATAACACCGTAGTATCCCCATAATGCATGAACGCGCATCCGTTTGCCTGCTTCCCTACTCTGTCTATATCGACTTTAAGGGTACGTCCTGCAAGTTCCATTGAAAACGTCTTGTACATATTCTCTCTCCTTTTCTTATCTTACCGGCTGTCTGCACATTCTTTCATGCAGCAGCATATTACAAAGGGCGGAGTCCGAATTTCGGTATGCTCCGCCCTAAAACTGCCATCTTTACTTTCTAAGTCCCAGTTTTTCAATCAAAGCACGATATCTTTCAATATCTTTCTCTTTCAGATAATTAAGAAGACCACGTCTTTGACCTACCATCTTGAACATACCTCTTCTGGAATGATTATCCTTCGGATGCTCTTTCAAGTGCTCTGTAAGCTCCTGGATTCTTGCTGATAATACTGCAATCTGTACTTCCGGTGAACCTGTATCACCTTCACATCTTGCATACTCTTTCATAATAGCTGTTTTCTTTTCTTTAGAAATCATTGTGTTTCCTCCTTATTTTCAAACCGCCTGATGCCAGGAAGTGGTCGGAGTGTCCAAGCATCTGAGCATCGGCTGATTTCATGCTTATTTATGATAGCATAACTCTTCTTATGTGTAAAGGATTTTTTTAATCCTGAAGAATCTTCACCATCTTATAAGGGGTTCTGTAATTATAGTTGGAAATTTTAATTCCTGTTTTCGGGCTGCTGGCGTGAATCACCTGTCCATTTCCAATGTAAATGGCAACATGATTGATCGTTCCGCCCTTTGCATAAAAAATCAAGTCTCCGGGCTGCAGTTCAGATGCACTGATGCTTGTCCCCATATTGGCCTGGGCTCTTGAAGAATGAGGCAGGGAAACACCGTATTTTGCAAATACACTTAAAACAAAACCGGAACAATCCGCACCCTTTGTAAGACTGGTACCGCCCCACACGTAAGGATTTCCTAAAAACTGTTTTGCATACTGGCTTAAATCAACACGCACATCCGAAACACCCTGTCCATACAAAAGCTCCGTCATGGTAATGGCTGTTTCCAAATCTGATTTCACTTCCACATAATCGCTGGATACAAAAACTTCTTCGTCATCCAGATACACTTTAATCCACCCGTCATCCTGAATTTCTACTATATCAAGCATTTCTCCGGATGCCACCTGTGTAACCACTTCTGCATCCGTATTTGGAAATTCTCTGATATTTAAACCATCTGCAGTTGCCACTGCAATTGCTGACGCAAGTTCTTCACCGCGTCTTTTTGCCTCAAAACCGGTAAGCAGATATTCCTCTTTCACGTAGCCTTCCACTTTGCCGGAAGTAATATAGGCCCATCCATTTTCACTGCTTACAATCTCGCAGGCGGCATTTTTAGGAAGCTTGCCTACCAGCTTTCCTGACTCATCAGGTGCCTGTCTGATATTCAAATTATTTTCCTCTACATTACAAATGCCAAGATGAGTATAGCCCCAAAGTGCACCTTCCGCTCTTCTGGCAATTTCCTTATATTCTGTTTCTGTCAGTTTGGAATAAAAAATATCTCCAATTCCGGCGGTAAGAAGCTCTGTGTTTTCCGTATCTTCCCACTGCCTGTCCGTATCATTTACTTCTGCTGCTTTTAAATTTATTGGTTGTCCAAGGAATAACGCTGCAGTAAGCACACATATTCCCTGTATCATCTTTTTTTTCACATCTGACCTCCAAAGTTGTTACAAAATTGTTACAAATTCAATATGGTCATTATAACAAGTTCCCTTTGGTCTGTCAATGAATGTTTATGGTCTTTTTTAGGAACAGGTCTTTTTAAGATGAAACATTCTGCCCTGTGCAATATCTTTTTCCATCTGCGCCTTTAAGCTTTCCACATTTTCAAATTTCTGTTCCGGCCGCTTAAATTGTAACAATTCCGTCACAATTTTTCTGCCATACATGTCCTTGTCAAAGTCGTACAAATAAGTTTCCACACTGACCTGGCTGGAAGAATTTACCGTAGGTTTCAGTCCGATATTGGTTATCCCCGGGTATGTGCCTCCTTCAAAAAGTACTCTTGAATAATACACCCCTTTAGGCGGAAGCAGCTTTTCCCTTTCAGGATACAAATTCAAAGTGGGCATCCCCAGTCTTCTTCCAAGCCGGTTTCCACGCTCCACCTGCCCTTCAAAGCTGTAAAATCTTCCAAGCAGACGGGCAGTTTTCTCCATATCGCCTTTTTCAACTTCTTCTCTTACATAAGTGGAGCTGATCTCCCGCTCTTTTTCATATACTTTATTTATAATTTCTACCTGATAGTCAAATTCTTCCCCCATCTTGAGTAGAAGTTCCTTATTTCCAAGCCCTTTATACCCAAAGGACACATCTGCTCCGGCAGCAATATATCCTGCATTCATCTGGCGGATGAGAATCTTTTCTACAAATTCCCCTGGCGGTGTGGCGGCTGTCTCTTTATTTAATGGGAATTCAACCAGAACATCCACTCCCATAGCCTCAAACAACTGCCTTTTTTCGTATCGGGTAGTAAGCTCTGCCTCACCCTTTCGCCCAAAAAAAGCCGCCGCAGAAGGATGGAATGTAAAAACCACTGCCGCCATTTTCTCTTTTTTCTTTTGAATAATGTGGGACAAAAGCTCCATATGCCCTCTGTGTACACCATCAAACTTTCCAATGGCAACAGCAGACTTTTCTTCTATCTGGAATTTTGTCGTGTCGCAAATAATTTTCATAATTCATCCTTACCCGCTGTCTTGTATTACACTTCCGGTAAAAAAAGCTTCACCGGACAAAACAGCCTGCACTGCCTTCTGTAACTGTAGACTCCGTAAAAAATTCCTTTATGGTCATACACCCGCACTTCCTGTCCATCTTTTATTTGATCCAGGTCCTGCTTAAGAGAACTTTTTTCTAATTGAAGTTCCTCCAGTTTTAGCTGATTCCCATTTTTAAGTCCTTTATATCCTTCTTCTTTTACAGAAACAAAAGGAAGTTTTTCAAACATTTTTTCTACCGGAATTACCACCCTGGAAAGCTGGCCTTTTTCCGCAAGGCATTGAAGCTGGTCAAGGGTATATGCCTGCTCAATTTGAAACTCTCCAACTCTTATTCTTGACAAGCTTGCCATAGCACCGCCGCATCCCAGTTTCTGTCCTATGTCATGGCACAGGGTTCTGATGTAAGTTCCCCTGGAACATTTCACTCTGATGGTATATTCCGGGTGGGCTTCCTTTAGCACTTCTATTTCATAAACAGTTATGGGCCTTGATTTTCTCTCAATTTCTTTTCCTTCTCTTGCCAGTTCATAAAGCTTTTTTCCGTTAACTTTAAGGGCAGAATACATGGGAGGAATCTGCTGCAATTCTCCCTGAAAGGAAGCAATTACCTGTTTTACCAGCTCCGGTTCAACCTCTGCATGATCTCTTCTCAGAACTGCTCCAGAAAGATCCTGTGTGTCCGTAACAACCCCCAGCCGCAAAACTGCAATATATTCTTTGGTTTTATCTGCCAGAAGATCGCATAACTTTGTTCCGTTTCCAAGGCATACAGGAAGAACCCCCACCGCATCCGGATCAAGGGTTCCCGTGTGTCCGATTTTTTTCTGTTTACAAATACCGCGAAGCCGGGCTACCACATCATGAGATGTATAGCCGGCTTCTTTATATACGTTTATCATTCCATGATACATATTTATTCTAAACCTTTCCCAGATGGACATCACTGCCTTCAATGTGACTGCATACAGTATACAATACCCTGCCGCTTACCGCCTGTCAGAGCTGCAGTTCAATCTGTGCCGCCAGATTATTCGCTATGTCATGGAAGGTTCCCTGCATGGTAGCTCCTGCAGCCCTCACATGTCCGCCGCCGCCAAAGAAAGCCGCCACTTTGGCAACATCCACTTTTCCATTTGACCTGAGGCTTACCTTATACTTCATAGATTCTATCTGATACATGAAAATTGCACATTCCACACCTTTGGTATTTCTTAACTGACTTACAATTCCCTCCAGATCACCGGGCTCTGCCTGGTAAAAGTTCATGGTCTTTTTATCTATCATACTGACCACGCATCTGCCATCCATAAAAAGGATACTTTCCAAAAGCGCTCTGCCCAAAATCTGATTTTGAACATAGGTCTTTTCATAAAAAGTTTCATCAATCAATCTGGAAAAATCAAACCCATAACCAATCAGCTGCGCCGCAATCCTTAATGTTTCCGGTGAGGTATTGGAGTACTGAAACACCCCTGTATCATGAATCATTCCGATATATAATGCCCTGGCTATTTCTTCATCAATCAAAGACTTATCTTCCATTACCTTATAGACAAGTTCACTGGCGGAGCTGGCGGAGGGTTCTATATAGTTCACCATTCCGCTTCCGGCATTACTGATATGGTGATCAATGTTGATTGTCTTTTTGGCCCTGTCAAAATACTTTTCGGCATCACCGATTCTTGTCTTATCGGAATCCAGCACTATGAATACATCAAACACCTCTATATTTGTACAAAAATCCGTATGTATTTCTTCCACATCCTTTATGCAGTGAAAGATATCCGCCGGCTTTTCAAGCATAACCTGCACATCTGCCATAGGGCACGCTTTTTTCAGGTAAAGGTATAGCCCCATAACCGCCCCGACACAGTCCCCATCGGGGCGCAAATGACCACTGATGCCAATGGCCGCAGCATTTTTTACTTCCTCACAAATATTCATAACCATTGATCTCCGTTTTTTTACTCATCATCATCTTTCCGGTTAACTTCGTCAATCAGTTTAGACATTTTCACACCATATGCAATTGACTGATCCACAATAAACCGTATTTCCGGCGTATTTCTTAAATTGACTCTTCTTGCCAGCTCTTTGCGGATAAAGCCCTCTGCACTTTTTAGCCCTTCTAACGTGGCCTTTTGCAGTTTTTCATCTCCATATACGCTGATCCATGCTTTGCAGGTCTTTAAATCAGGCGCAACTTCCACGGAAACCACAGAAGTTAAAGGACTGATTCTGGGATCCTTTAAATCTCCTCTGATTATTTCCGCCAAAGTTTTTTGTACCTCCCCGTTAATACGGGTATTTTTCATACTGTTCTTTCTCACCTGGGAACCTCCACCATAATATAAGCTTCCACAATATCAAGTTCCTGCATCTGGTCAAATCCATCAAAAACAAAACCACATTCAAATCCGGCCTTAACTTCTTTAACATCATCCTTAAATCTCTTTAAGGAAGCAAGCTGCCCTTCGTAAATCTGATCTCCTTCTCTGCTGATTCGTACCTTGCAGTCTCTCTGGAATACACCGTCCAGCACGTAGGAACCTGCAATATTACCCACTGCAGATGCTTTAAATATCTGTCTTACCTCTGCATGACCAATTACTTTTTCCTCAAATACAGGATCCAGCATTCCCTTCATTGCTGCTTCAATATCTTCAATTGCCTGATAAATAACTCTGTAAAGTCTGATATCAACGCCTTCCCGTTCTGCGATAGTCTTTGCCATTGCATCGGGGCGCACGTTAAACCCAATAATAATTGCCGATGATGCGGAAGCTAAGGAAACATCGGATTCGTTGATGGCGCCTACGCCGCCATGAATGCATTTTACAACTACTTCCTCATTGGAAAGCTTCATAAGACTCTGCTTTACAGCTTCCACACTGCCCTGCACATCCGCCTTAACAATAATGTTAAGTTCTTTCAGGTTTCCTGCCTGAATCTGGCTGAAAAGATCATCCAGGGACATCTTTGCCTTGGTCTCCTCCAGCATCTTTTCCTTGTTTTGAGCAAGATAAGTTTCCGCGTAAGATTTTGCAGTCTTGTCATTTTCATGGGCGATAAATACTTCACCTGCACTTGGCACGTCGGAAAGTCCTAAAATCTCAACCGGCGTAGAAGGATCTGCTTCCTTTACTCTTCTTCCCTTATCATCAATCATGGCTCTTACTTTACCATGACTTGCACCGGCAGAAATGAAATCTCCCACATGAAGTGTTCCTTTCTGCACCAGAACGGTAGCAACCGGTCCACGGCCTTTATCCAGCTCGGCTTCAATTACAAGCCCTCTTGCACGTCTGTTGGGATTTGCCTTTAATTCCAGAATTTCGGCTGTAAGCAGAATCGTCTCAAGGAGCGTTTCAATTCCTTCACCGGATTTTGCTGAAACAGGCACAAACTCTGTTGTTCCGCCCCAGTCAACAGGAATCAGTTCATACTCTGTCATTTCCTGTTTTACTCTGTCAATATTGGCTCCCGGCTTATCAATCTTATTTACTGCCACAATAATTTCAATTCCGGCAGCTTTTGCATGGTTGATGGCCTCCACCGTCTGAGGCATAACGCCATCATCCGCCGCAACTACTAAAATTGCAATGTCCGTTGAATTTGCCCCACGCATACGCATTGCTGTAAATGCTTCGTGTCCAGGCGTATCAAGGAATGTTATGGACTGATCGTTAACATTTACAGTATATGCACCTATGTGCTGTGTAATACCACCAGCTTCTTTATCCGTCACATTTGTTTTACGAATTGCATCAAGCAGGGAAGTTTTACCATGATCCACATGCCCCATTACACAGATAACAGGCGGCCTGTTTTCCAGAGTTTCTTCTTCCTCTTCCTCTTCTTTAAGCAATTCTTCAATTACGTCGACTTTTACTTCTTTCTCACAGATAATTTCATATTCAATGGCAATATTTTCCGCATCTTCAAAGGAAATCTCTGAGTTTACGGTTACAATCTGCCCCTGCAGGAACAGTTTTTTGATAATGACGGAAGGCTGGAGCTTCATCTTATCGGCAAGTTCCTTAATGGTTAGAGATTCAGGAATAGAAATCACCTTGATCTGTTCTTCAACTGCCTCTTCTACCTTCTTTTCAGGCTTGATAAATCTGCCTGCTTTATTTTTATTTTTGATGACAGCCTCATCATCCTCATAAATAAAGTCTTTCTTGGACTTTCTGTCTCTCTCCTGCCCTATTCTGCGCTTTTCCTCATCCCTGCGCTTTTCATCCTTAATCGGGGCTTCCGAAGCGAAACTCTTACCCTGCTTTTCAGGACGCTTAAATCTATTTTCCTGTCCTTTGTCGCTTCTTTCAGGGCGGTTATTATTGTTACCATGTCTGTTATTATTCCTTTCAGGACCATTATTCCTGAAATCATTCCTGCCACTTTGATTCCCTGGACGATTAGCGCCTTCAGATCTGCGGGCGTCGTTCCTCGCAGGCCTTTCTCCCTGATTGTTTCCAGAATTTTCCTGAGTTCTCTCATTCTTTCTAAGCCTTTCGTCTTTGTGGAATGGTTTCGGAGCTGCTGTTTCCCTTACGGGAGGCGTACTTTCAGCCGCACTGATATTTTGCGGTTTCGGGGCGGTTTTAGCCGGCTGTTTATCTCCCATCATTTTCCTTGCATTTTCCTTAAAATCCACCTGCATACTTTCCGGAATGGAAGGTGCAGTTAAGGGGCGAATGATTTTATGAGGCGTTTCTGCCTGCGTCCTTCCCTGTCCTTGCCCCTGCCCCTGACGTCCTGCATTTGCATTCGTGTTTGTATTTCGATTTCCCTGTGCCGGTCTGCGGTCATTTTGGGGACGTTGTCCCGGCATATTACTGTTATGGGGATTACTTACAAAAATAATCTTTTTCTTTTTTCTGGGCATTTCCGTTTTGCCTCCTGCAGCTTTTGCCGGCGCTGTTTTATTTCCGGCATCCGGTGCAGGTGATGACTTCTGTTCTGTTACAGGCGCAGCCTCTTCCTTTACCGCTGCAGGCACGGCTTCCGCTTTTGCCTCTTCCTGCTTTCCGAAAGCTTTTCTGACTAAAGCCGCCGCATCCTCTTCAAGAGAACTTTGCGCTGCCTTTGCCTCGATTCCTTTATCCTGTAAAAAACTGATAATTTCTTTACTTTGTTTTCCCAATTCTTTTGCTATTTCATGCACTTTAATTTTGGCCATTCTATTACCTCCGTCTTAATTCCTATGATTCTTCCAAATGTTTTCCTATATTTTCTGCCAGTTTTAAGTTTGTAACCGCAACCGTTGAACGCATTTCCCTCCCGATTGCTCTCCCTAAATTTTCTTTTGAGGCATAATAATAAATCGGTACTTTGTAAAACTTACACATATTTGTAAATTTCTTTTTTGTATTATCAGAAGCATCACTGCTTACAATTACTAATGCTGCCTTTCCTTCCTTCACTGCCTTTTCTGTGGAAAACTCACCGCTCACTAAATTTCTTCCTTTTGCAGCCAGCCCCAAAAGCGATAAAATTCTATCATTCATTAAGAGCATCAAACTCCTTTTCCAGATTGTCATAAACTTCATTTGGAATACTCATTTTGAAAGACCGTTCTAATCCTTTATTCTTTCGTGCCCTTAAAAGGCACTCTCCCGATTTACAAAGATAGGCCCCTCTTCCATTTTTTTTCCCGGTTACATCTAAAACAATTTCCTCTTCCGGCGTTTTAAGGATGCGCATCAAATCTTTTTTACTTTTCATCTCTCCACATCCGATACACTGCCGCATGGGAATTTTCTTTGCCATTTAAATTCCCCCTTACTCCATAGTCTCAGGTGCTTCTTCCTCATATTCCCCGTATTCTTCGTCATACTCGTCATATTCGTCATATTCATCCATATAATCTTCATAACGGAAGCCTGGTGCATCCTTCGCCTGGGTTTCACTCTTTATGTCGATCTTGTATCCGGTAAGCCTTGCTGCCAGTCTTGCATTCTGGCCTTCCTTACCGATAGCAAGAGAAAGCTGATAATCAGGAACTACCACCTTTGCTGTCTTTTCGTCAGGATCAGCAAACACAGCAACAATCTTTGCCGGTGAAAGTGCATTCTGGATCAGATTACCAGGGTTTTCATCCCAGTTGATAATATCAATCTTTTCCCCGCGGAGCTCTTCCACAATAGAGTTTACCCTTGCACCGTTTAATCCCACACATGCTCCCACTGCATCTACATTGGGATTATTGGACTTAACTGCCATCTTTGTTCTGCTTCCTGCTTCTCTGGCAATGCTCATAATCTCCACCGTGCCATCTTTGATTTCGGTAACCTCTGACTCAAACAGGCGCTTAATCAGCTCCGGGTGGGTGCGGCTGACTAAAATCCTTGGTCCTTTAGGTGTATTCTTAACCTCAAGAATATATACCTTAATTCTCTCAGTCGGTTTAAATACCTCTCCTTTTACCTGTTCGCTTTCATTTAAGATGCCGTCCGCCTTGCCCAAATTAATGCTGATGTTTCTGCCCATATAACGCTGGACAATGCCGGTCACAACATCTTTTTCCTTTTCAAAATACTGATTATAAATAACGCTTCTTTCTTCTTCGCGGATCTTTTGCAGAATTACATTTTTTGCATTCTGTGTTGCAATACGTCCAAATTCCTTTGATTTAATTTCCACATGGATAATATCTCCCAGCGCTGCGTCGGATTTGATTTGTGCCGCATCCTCCAAAGAAATCTGAAGGCAGTCGTCCTCCGGTTCTTTCACAACTTCTTTTTCCGCATAGCAGAGAAAATCACAGGTGTCTCTGTCAATTTCAACTTTAATATTGTCAGACTTTCCAAAATGGTTTTTACATGCTGTAATCAGAGAATTTTCGATTGCCTCAAACAATGTTTCCTTGCTGATTTCCTTCTCCTTTTCTAAAATATCCAGTGCTTCCATTAATTCTTTGTTCATTTTCCCTTATCCCTTTCCGCCCTTATTTTCGGACTAAAAATCTAATGTCAGTTTTATAACAGCTATGTCTTTTCTATTAAAAACAATATCTTCTATCCCCTCTTTTAAGGCTGCCCCCAAAGTAACCGTATTTTCATCAAAGGCCTTTAATATTCCGGTAAATTCCCTGCTGCCTCCTATCGGTTTATAGGTCTTTATTTCCACCTCTTCCAAAAGGCTCTTTTTAAGGTGCTTATCCTTTTTTAAAGCTCTGCCAAGTCCCGGAGAACTGACTTCCAAAATATAAGCATCCTCAATGAAATCTGTCCGGTCCAACTCATCTGACAGCATTCGGCTTACTGCCTCGCAGTCATTTATGTTTACTCCCTCCTCCTTGTCGATATAACATCTCAAATACCACTCACTGCCCTCTTTCACATACTCAACATCATAAATTTCCACGTGATTTGCATCTGCAATGGGCTTTAGCAGTTCTTCTGTTTTTACTTCATAATTTTCTTTTTTTGACATTCATTCACCTCTAAAAATTTCCTAAAAAAGAGTGGACCGGTAAGTCCACTCTAGATTAGTAACTATCTTTAATTCTATTGTATTGTAGCACCCTGGCTTAAAAAAAGCAATACAAATTCTTACTTTTTTTGCTTTTCTTCCTTATATAAAAGAATTAAAAGCACTGCCGCCAAAAGAATAAACCCCATGCCGCCAATTGCGCCTGTGGGCGCCGGTCCTAAAAATACATTATAGGGATTCTGCAGCGAAGTAAAGCAAAGTCCAATTGCCGAAAGTCCGTTTAAAACAGCATGACCAATCACAGCCGGGATACAACTGTCCGTCCTGATCGTCACATAGGAGAAAAGAATCCCCAGCACAATACAAAACAGGCACATTGCCAAAATTCCGGTTGCCGGATATCCCTTATAACCCAGACCATAATTATGCCCCATAACCGTTAAGGGGACATGCCAGATTCCCCAGATGAAACCTGTTATTAACAGGGATGGAACCACTTTAAATCGTCCAAGCATTTTGGGAAGCAGATAACCGCGCCATCCCCATTCTTCACCAAAGCAGTTAACAAAATTAAGGACAGGAGATAAGAAAACTCCCATCAGCACCTGGCTGATAATGATAGTTCTTAATCCTTCAGTGCTTACCGTCACGCCCTGAGATTCATACAACACCTTAATATATCCCATAGTTCCATCAAACTGCTTTGGGAAAATCAAAAAGTACAAAGCTGCCCCCAGGAAAATCAAAAGCACAGTTCCAAGCCAGGCAAGCCCATAATATTTCAGATTCCCCTTAAAATGAGGAGCCAGCTTCAAATTATCCTTTGACAGCTTTTCCCCTGTTATAAGTCTTGTAAGGAGCGCACCACAAGCCGGAAAAAACATAACTCCCGCCACAAGTATCTGCGCCAGATAAGCTTTGTTTAACTCTGTGCTTCCCACCATAGGCCTGATTAGAAAAATTTCCACCCCATAAGTCAGGAAAAAAGTAATTCCCAAAAAGATGGCGATTCTTTTTAATTCAAGCTTACTGTCTAATTTTTTTCCCATCATAATTAAAATCTACCCTTCAACGATCAGGTATCTTCCGTCTCCGATATCAAAAACTTCGTCGGCCTCAAGAATTTCTTCCTTATCCATCCCTTCCACATCAAGGCCTTCTTCTTCAAAAAACTCCCAGACCTCTTCGATGGAATTCACCACAACAGCAAGGCATTCCTCTAAAAAAGCCTCGGCTTCCTCAAGATTAGATGCCACATTTTCCTCCGGAAACAACTGTCCCTGATTTTCTAAGAAACATTGTAAAACCACATCATCAAACTCATGCATACCAATACCCATGCCTTTCTTCCATGAGCCTTCCTCCGGAAATCTTTTTCCTTTGGAATGGGCCCGAATTTATCCCATTGCAACAATCATCTGTTACTATATATTATGCTGTGCATATTTGATTCAGTCAATACCTTCAAAAATTTTTTGTTTTATAATTCGATAAACACCTTTGTCTCTCCATCCCGGACAAACATGATCCGCCGCCTTTTTCACTTCGTCTACCGCAGTGTCAACCGCATAGCTTGTTCCCGCTGCCAGCATCATACCAATGTCATTATTATTATCCCCAAAAGCCATAGTTTCTTCTTTTCGAATTCCCAGATAATCCTCCAGCACTTTAAGTCCGTTTCCCTTATCTACGGAAGCGTCCATAAAATCCACCCATTCTTCACCTGCCATACATGCTTTGACTTTATTTTCCCAGGCAGGTATAAAACTGCCTTCCCCCAGCTTACGAATGCTTTCCCTTCGATAAACTGCAATTTTAATAATTTCTTCTTTTTCTTTCAGTACATCATCTACCAGTTTGAAATGATTATGATATCCATAGGTAAGCAAATCAATAAACTCCCGGTTTCTACTTTCAATCAAGCTTCCCCCGGCAGTGGAAATTACAGTTTCACACTCTCCATAATAAGGCCGCAGCATAGCCAAAATACCTTCAATATACTCTTTCTTCATGGGTGTGACGGAAATATTTTTGTTTTGATAGCGAATATGTGCCCCGTTTTCTGCAATATAGGCAATCTCATCCGCCACTTCCCGAAACACATTGCGAAGGCTGAAATACTGCCTGCCGCTTGCCGCACAAAACAAAATGCCTTTTTTCTTTAGTTCATGAATGGTCTCCACCATTTCTTTATACAGATTCGGAGTAGAATCCTGAATCAGCGTCCCATCCACATCAGATGCAATTAACTTAATCATGGTTTATAATCCTTTACTGCCTCAAGCGCCGGAAGCGCATTTCCTCTATAATCAAATAAAGCCTGATTGGCCCATTCGTTGCCGCATGGCCCTTTGTCCTCAATATATTTCAGGGAACTTTCCGTAGCCCATCCGCTTCCCGGAACCGGTATCCAGGCAGGCTCCCAATAAAAGAAACCTTTTCCGCGGCCATTTGGTATTTCTTTCAGTCTTTCCAGAAATTTTTTCATAAAATCCTTCTGACCTTCTATCGTCATGGGAAATTCTATCTTGTCTGCCAGTTCCTGCCGGGTTGCCATTCCCTTTCTTTCTTCCTTTGAAAGCTTTTCAAAAGAAGCATAATCTTCCATTGTAAATCCCATAGACACTTCGGCTACAATCAGATCCTTTTCATACCGCAGGGCAATATCTTTCATATTATCAATCAGCATATCTATTGTACCATGCCAGAATGGATAATAGGAAAGTCCTATGATATCAAAATCTCCGCCCCTGTCTGTAAAATTGTCAAACCATTCCCGATAAAGAGCATTGTTTCCACCGTTATCCAAATGAACCATGACCTTTATGTCCTTACCCGAAAGCCTGGATGCTTCGCGCACTGCCTTTATGCCGGCCTTCACATATCTGGCAATATTGTCATATTCAGGCACCCGCCCCGTAGGCCATAAGAGACCATTGGACAATTCATTTCCCACCTGTACCATTTCTGGCAGAAGATCTTCTTCCATCAATTCACTTAGTGTAGCCTGCGTATAGTCATAAACTGCCTGCTCCAGCTGCTCCACAGAATGTCCCCGCCATGCCTTGGGCACAAACTGCTTCCCCGGATCCGCCCAGAAATCACTATAATGATAATCAAGCAAAATGTCAAACCCCAAATCCTTTCCCCGGCGCAGGAGTTTTTTTGCAGTTTCAAAATCGTTTGTTCCGGCACCATAGGGCTTGCCATCTTGCGAATAGGGATCATTCCATAAACGCACTCTTAAGGCATTCACGTCATAATCTTTTAAAATGGAAAGAAGCTCTCTTTCTTCCCCCTTATCATAAAACTTCCCTCCGCAGCGCTCCACCTCCAAAAGTGTAGATATATCCATTCCTTTATAATATTTCATATTGCTCCAAATCCTTCCTGCTTTATCATTACAAAAATACAGCAAATTATTCCCTGTGTCAAACATCACTGCACGAAAGTCAAACTCTCCGCTGCAAGCGGCGAAGTAAAGGGCTGGAAAAACGCAGTTAATTCAACTTCATTTTTTCACAGCCCTTTTAACCTTCCATCAGTCAAAACTTGTAAATCGTTTATACATATCCCGATAGCGGAACCTTACCATTTCATTTTTTTGAAGTACGTCTTCCTCCGTTCCTGTATACTGACAGCGGATACAGTAATACTCTTTCTTATCCTTATCATAAAACATATCAATATCCAGATCTCTCATAAAACAGGAGGGACATCTATAATTTAATTTGCCTTTTCCAGCCTGAGCCATGTGGAAACTACCTCCTTATCCATAAGTGTTGTTTTATAACCTAATGTAAACATAGGTGAAAATGCATAACCTTCTTTGATATATCCTACTGCCTTTTCATCAGACATTCTCATTGAAACTCTTGTGTCAACAGGCGGGATTACCGCTTCTACGGATAAAGCGCCTTCTTCCTCTTCTTCCCTGCACTTATATGCATAGGCAATTGACTTATCCCCATTTTTCCCCTTGCAGGTAAGTGTGATCTCTGACATATCTTCTGTGTATTCCGTAGTGCCATAGCAGGCTACCATGTATTCATTCAGTTCAACTTTCGCTTCCGGATTGCTCATTTCAAGGACGGTTCTTTCCATTCTGATTTCCGAACTTCCCTCTTCAAAATAAATTTTTGTCAAAAGCTTTACCGTCAAATCATAAAACTCAATGGTAACAGGCTCAAGAGTAAGAATTCTTGTCTTTTTTCCGTCCGCGATCATTTCTTCGCTGAATTTTGCTTTTGTTCTGCAAAGACATAAGTCCACTTCTTCCCCATTGTAGGAAAGTTTCGCACTTCTTACAGTTCCCTCCCCTGCATAATGGGTAAAATAACCTGCACGGTATTTTTCCTGAATCAAAAACGGATAAGAAGCATCCTGAATATGAGG
>VSNT01000149.1 GCA_009774465.1 Lachnospiraceae bacterium | reverse complement strand
ATTTCAGAGAGTGTAAGATGGACGGAGGAAACCCTGATTTGAGCGCCGCTAAAGCGGCAGATGGGAGAAAAATGGAAAAAATTATATTTCATATAGATGTAAATTCTGCCTATTTAAGCTGGAGTTCTTTAAAGCGTCTTGAAAACGGCGACACTGTTGATTTAAGGACAATTCCTTCTATTGTGGGCGGCGATATGCAGCGGCGGCATGGGGTTGTTCTGGCCAAGTCCATCCCTGCAAAAAAATATGGCATTACTACCGGTGAACCGATTGTAAATGCCCTGCGTAAATGTCCTTCGCTGGTGATTGAGGCGCCTGACCATACCCTTTATCATCAAAAAAGCCTTGCTCTTATGGATTTTCTTTCCGGCATCTGTCCCGACATAGAGCAGCTAAGTGTGGATGAATGCTTTATGGATTTCACCTCTATTAAAAGCAGGTTTCCTTCTCCTGAAAAAGCTGCGCACATTATCAAAGATCAAATTCGTGAACGCTTTGGCTTCACTGTCAATATCGGTATTTCCGATAAAAAAGTCCTTGCAAAAATGGCTTCGGATTTTAAAAAGCCGGATATGGTGCATACCCTTTATACCTGGGAAATTCAAAAAAAGATGTGGCCGCTTCCAGTTTCTTCCTTATATATGTGTGGAAAATCCAGCGAAGCAGCATTAGAAAAACTGGAAATCCGCACCATAGGTGATCTGGCAAAGGCGGATCAGGCTATCATTGCTTCCCATTTAAAAAGTCACGGGCTTCTCTTGTGGAATTATGCAAACGGCCATGATGACTCCGGCGTAGTTTCTGTTCCTGTGGAGGCAAAGGGAATTGGCAACTCCACAACACTTTCAAAAGATGCGGATAACCGCAGTGAAGCGCTGCATGTCCTTTTATCCTTATCGGACAGCGTTTCTACGCGTCTTAGAAAATCCGGACAGCTTGCAGGCATGATCAGCGTGGAAATTAAATACAGCGACTTTCAAAGTGTCTCCCACCAGTGTTCCCTTCCTGATCCCTCTAACACCTCGCAAATCATTTATCAAACTTCCTGCCGGTTGTTTGATGAATTGTGGAATGGTTCTCCCATCCGGCTTTTAGGCATACGCTCTTCTAAGCTGACAGATGTTTCCGAGCCCTCCCAGCTTTCTTTATTTGATCTGCAGATGGAAGGCTTTTCTTCTCCTTTGCCGGGTGCAGTGCAAAAACAACAGCAGCCCCTTTCCCCCTCTAAGGAAAAACTGGCTGCTCTTGATAAATCATTAGACAAAATACGTGAAAAATATGGAGACTGCGCAGTGATACGCGGCAGTCTTCTTTCCGGCCGCTCTGATACTTAGCGTTTCTTTACACTGTAGCCAAAGGTTCCAAGCTTTTCTCCCAGAGTAAAATAGCTGCCATGAGAATAGGCAATGGGATCTGCGTTTTCAAATAAAAATCGCCCTTTTTCATCCATATAGGTTTCATCTGCATGGACAGCAACTACTTCAGCCACATACATATCATGGGTTCCCAGCCGCAAAGTCTGTTTCACACAGCATTCCATATTGACAGGACTTTCTTTAATCAGGGGAGCTTTTACCTTATCTGCCAATAAAGTACTTAAATTCATGTCCTTAAACTTATCCGTATCCCTTCCACTTTTCACGCCGCAGTAATCTACTGCACGGGTTAAATTTCTGGTAGTCAGATTAATTACAAATTCTCCGGTTTCCTCTATCATATGATGCGAATATCTTTCCGGGCGTACGGAAATAGACACCATAGGCGGATCACTGCATACGGTGCCTGTCCATGCAACAGTAAAAACATTGGCATTCCCCTGCTTATCAGCTGCAGTAATCAACACTGCAGGTACCGGATACAGCATATTTCCGGGTTTCCAGCTTTGTCTGCTCATACTTAACTATACTCCTTTCAAAGTCCGGAGACTTTGTGCGCAGCACAAATCTCCTGATTGAAAATTTTATTTTTCAATCTTTTCTCCTAAAACAGGCCTAAAATCCTTGCAATGGTAATTGCAATGTTGGCAATTGAAATCATCATGGTAACAACAACAAAAGGGAACAGAACTTTACTGCTTTTTGTAAATTTCTCCTGCTCGTCCTTAAGCTCCGCGGTCTGCTTTCCCAATTCCTCTATCATAGCTGCCTGTACATTACGGTATACTTTTACATTATCCGTATGTAAAAAGTCTTCCATGCTCTTAAACTGTTCTTCCAGCCTGGTACGAAGTCCTGACATATTTTCGGTGATCTGTTCCAGATTATCAGAATTTTCCTTGATTTCTGCAATCTTTGCAAGACTTTCATTTAAGGTCTGATTGATTCCTGCAATTGATAAGTCTGATGTTTCTTTGATTTTTGATACAGAAACTGCTTCCACCTCATCTGCAGTACGGCCCAGTTTTTCATTTGCCTTATCCGCCAGTTCCTGCACGCCCTGAGCACTTTCTATGTTTTTCAAATTCAGTTTACGCATTTCCTGAATACAGTCATCATACTTTTCCATCTGGTCTTTAAATAAAGTAAGCTGCTTTTCAAGATTTTCGAGAGCTGCTGCGTCGGCAGCCGCATTTGCACGAATGATTTCCTGTGAATTTAACTTCTGTGAAATCTTGTCCATAAAATTATCCATCGTTTCCTCCATTCCGAAGCGATTACGCACCTGCATACATCTGCATATATCTTAACACTTTTAACACATATTTACAATAAATGACTTTTTTCTCATTATTGTGCAATCTGCATAAATTTTCCTTTTATTTTTCTCTATCGTTGTAATAATTAACGATAATTTCATATCGTGTTCATACTTTATTCATAATTCTGAGGTATATTATATTTATAACAAAAAGGCAAACATGTAATGATTTTCATTACACACATAGATAAATTTTTTCATAATAGCCCAGGCACAGAAATGTGTCTGGGCACTCCTCATTTTAACAGCCTGATATTTTAAACCACTAAACTCTATGCTTCCAGACATAAAAAAGACATGTAATACATTTTTTGCAATTACATGCCTTCTCTTTTTTATTCTTTTACTCCTGTAATTTTAAGAACCTCCTCATTTAATGAAAGCATTTTCGTGTCAAGCTCAGAAACCATTTTAGCACATGCAATTAACTCTTCTTTAATATATGCAGGTGCATTCCCTTCAAACTTGTAATGAATCTTATGCTCCAGGCTGGCCCAGAAATCCATTGCAACTGTACGAATCTGAATTTCAACCTTGGTATCCACAATCCTGTCTGATAAATACACAGGTACTGTAACCAGCATATGATAGCTCTTATATCCACTTGGTTTCGGATTAACAATGTAATCCTTAACAGCAATTACTTTAATATCGCTTTGGTTGCTGATCATTTCTGCTATTCTGTAAATGTCTGATGTAAAAGAACAAATTACACGAATGCCTGCAATGTCATTTACATGTTGAACCATATTTTGAATCGTGGATTCATACCCGTGCTTTTTTAATTTTTTAACAATACTTTCTGAAGTTTTAATCCTTGACTTAATGTGCTCAATAGGATTGTACCTGTGTACATGCTGAAATTCATCGTTTAGTATTTCCAGTTTAGTCGATATCTGCTTAAGTGCAGAATTATAAATCAGTATGACTTCCTTCCAGCTATCCACATCACTGTCACGCTCAACTCTAAGTTCCATTGAAATTCCCGCCTTACTTATGTAATAATATGCATGCCAAATGTACTTTTATATATACACCTTTTCTCCTTGTCTTTATGTTTATTTTACCATACTTCCATATAATAATGTATATTATTGACAAAAATTTTATTAATTTTTAAGTTTTATTGTTAATTTATTACTGTTTTTTCTCTCCTGATATGCTATGATTAAAAAAGTGAAAAAAAAGGCACTTTATTTATATATATTCAGGAGATTTACCAATGTTCAGAATGTGGGCGAAAATTTTTAAGGACAATCATTTATTAAAGGATACCGTAATCTGCAATGAAAAAGAAGACACCCGTACCCATAAGGTTTTTCAGGCTTTAGATGAAATCTGCTATGAATTTGACCTGGGAAAACCGATCTGGCTGGACGCTACAATTGCGGAATTTAAGCGCCATGCCAAGGCCCGGTTTACACAGGATAATTTTATTGAGCAGGTTGATTTTGATTATCTTGAAATTCATGTGATTGAGGAGGATTAAACAGGGGGAGCCCCAATCAAAACCTTTTTCCCACTAAAGGCAAAGCCATACCTGCGGATATTTTCCTCAGATATTCCTTTTGCCACAAGATACGCCTGATAATTTTTTTCTTCTATCTGCTGCAGTGCCGCCCGAACAGTATCGGCTAATTCTTTTTCACCTGCCTGTTGAACTTTAAATTCAATAATGACAGCATTATTTTCCTTTGCTGCAGATTTGGGTTCCATCATAATGTCATAACGTCCAAATCCGCTTTCCCGATTTGAAGTAATGAAATATCTGTCAGATAATTCTACCAGCATTCCAAGCACAAACCCATGATAGAAACGTTCCGGATCTTCTCTGGATGGCTTTTTTCCCGTATCAAAATAACTGAACATCTCCATTGCAATTTTATTGATACACAAATTCATTTCTTTTATATCATCCGCCAGCAATGCCTGCAGAAAGGCATTGTTAACTCTGCGGCATCCTCCAAACCAGCCCTTAATCATTTGTTCAAACATCATTTGAATTTCCATATTTGTCAATTTCAGAGCATATTCCACTTTACGATGGACTGTATCAAACTTATAGTTTATAACCTTTAAATATCCACTTGCAAGGAGCAGGCTCCACACTGCATCCTCTCCCTGATCCAATTGATCAAATACAATCTGTTCATCAAATGCTGTATGAAAAGTTTCACCCAAAAGCAATTTTTCCATTGTCATCTTAACTTCCGGGCTTCCCTCTCTAATCAGCTTTTCTATCATCCGATTACTGCTTGAATTTGCCCAGTAGCAATCAATTTTTTTCTTATCCAGATAGTTTAATATGGACCAGGGATTGTAAATATCTGTATGATTTCCAAAGGTAAATCCATCATACCATTTTTTCACTTCCTCTTTTCGTTCGGACAGATTATATTCATCTAATGCAGAAAATACCTCTTCCTCTGTAAACCCAAAGCAATCTGAATATTTATCAGAAGTGGTACTTACCACCTCCAAATTATTCAAATCAGAAAATATTGATTCCTTACTGATCCGTGTAATCCCTGTCATAATTGCACGTTCCATATATGGATTTGTTTTAAAAGTAGAATTAAAAAGGCTTCGGGTGAATGCCACCAATTCCTTCCAATACCCATTTACATAGGCTTCCTGCATAGGTGTATCATATTCGTCCAGAAAAATAAGGACTCTCCTGCCATAATAACGTGACAGATATCCGGACAATGCCTTTAAGGCAAAAGTTGCCTCACTGTCCTCCATATTGATTGATATCTGCAAAAAATCCTTTTTTTCGCTTTCATTTAATACATCTGAATCCAGTATAAAATCATATTGGTTATACAATTCTTTGATCACACGACAGATTTTCTTTCGCGCCTGTTCAAAGGAAATCTCCTTTATATCTGCAAAACTTAAAGAAAGAACCGGATATGTCCCCTGCAGTTTGCGGTATTTGCAGTCTTCATCAGGAAACCTTTTCTCCCATATACTCAATCCTTCAAAAAGTTCTTTCCGGCCCGCATATTTCACTGAAAAGAATTTCTCCAACATACTTATATTTAACGTTTTTCCAAATCGTCTGGGACGCGTAATCAGAGTAACACTGTCTCCGCTTTCCCACCATTTACGTATAAAATCTGTCTTATCAATATAAAAATATTTTTCATTACGAATGATTTCAAAATCCTGATTTCCAATACTTACCACCCTGGACATACTTTAATGCTTCCTCCATAATTCTTTCCATGAAATTCACTCCGCTGCTTTCAGCCCCAGCGAAAAGATTGGTTCACTTTATTAAAGCATAGCATAATGGTTTTAATTTTTCTATCATATTGTCATTAATATTTCGAACCATCGCAGCAATTTACCCTACTCCTCCTCACTCTGCTTAATACTTATCCTGCTGTACAATTCATCTACTGTCTTTTCCAGTGTTTTTTCTCCTTCAAAATATCCCTCGATTCCCTGTACTAAAATTCCATAAACCGAGTCTGTCAGAGAACTGGCATACCCTGCCGGTATGGATGCCTGTTCCAGAATTTGAATCAGACGTTCGCCATCCCCTTCCTCCGGCAGGTAAACAGGATAACTTTCTCCATAGTTTCGATCATAATAAAATCCCTGTTCAAATTTCTCTATATTTTGCTCACGCCATCTTTCCATCCATATCTGCGTTGTATACCTGCTTACCGGAATACCAATGTAATTACATGCCCTGTGTTCTTTCTCGCTGTAAATCTTCGTATAAGAAATTAAAAATTGTAAAAATTCTTTTGCTTCCTCTGGCTGCCTGGTGCGGCTGTGTATTCCTGTAAGCATTACCGGATGAAACTGCCTGTTGGAAAAAATTTCGTAATTATCATAATGAAAAATCTGAGGCACCGCAACTACATTTTTATCCCCTATCACATACAAAGACATACTGCCTCTTTCACACCCTAAAAGCTGCCACATTTCGTCCAGAACGTAATTATCAAATTCATTATATCTCAAAGGATAAAAAGCGCTGTCCGTCTCCTTCGCCTGCCCTATTCGGTCATAAAGAACCTTTGCATTTTCCAGAAAAGCTGTAAGATTTTCTCTGGTGACTTTTCCATCCTCATAAAGCTCATCTCCATAATAGTGATATAACATGGGAAGGAAAAATCCTTTTATATTATTTTGATAGGAAAAAGGCACCAATCCTTCCTCTGTCGGATTTTCCCTAAGATATCCGGCAAGTGTTTCCAGACTTTCCACATAAGGTTTTATTTCCTTTTTACATACAAAGCAGTCTGCCCGAAAAAATAAAGGCACTGCAAAAGTTCCGTTTTCAGAATGATAACCGTTAAGTACCCTGTCAAAATATTCTCCTGTGCCTGAAAGCGGCTTCACCGCGTCATCTATATTAAGCAGAACACCTTTTTCCACATAATCCTCCCAGGGAAGTTTATCAAGGATATAAAGATCTGCTGCCTGGTCGGATATCATTTCTGCGTTCACCTGCTTTAAAAGAATGTCCATTTCCTGACGATCCTTCGGTTCATCATGAGCAGCAAATTTATAATTAATGCTGACAGCAGGGTTCAGAATTTGATACTGCAGCACCGCTTCCTTTAAAAAAGCGCTTTCTGAAGCTGAAAAAATAGTTAATGTTATCTCCTCTTCTTTCCCATCACTTTCTGTCAAATAATAATGATACAGGGTATTTTCAGAAACAACAAAATACTCTTCGCCTTCTTTCCATACCTTATTTGGCCAAAAACCGGCTAACCCCATACTGGTTTTTTCACTGGAAACCTTTAGAATCCATTCATCACCATCCTTTTCGTAAATTCCACTCCCTGTAACTAAAACTTCTCCATTTAAAGTTTCCGTCAGAAAAGTACCGCCATTCATCCCGCCTGTCTCAAGAAATTCTTTCGAAAGATAGTCCTCTGTCTTTTCCCCCGTCCGAAGATCAAATACCATATAAGCGGACCTCATTGTCGGCTGACAAATGAAATGCGACTCATCCTGAAATACAAATCCCCCTCTGGGATCAGCAGGAAAATCTACTTTACTGTCTTTCTCACCATTCCAATATACATAGGCTCTTAACGTATCAAACAAAATAATCGTACCATTCTCCGAAACACATATATAAGACAAAAAAATACTGGAATCTGTCTTAAGATCAAGCGTGAAGAATGCATTTTCATCTGGAACATATCGTATTATAGTATGCCTGTATTCCACATTTTCCCTGGGGCCATTCACACGATAATTGCTGCTTTCTTCTTCTGCCAAATCTTCCTGATACAAAAAGTAAATTTCTCCATTTGCCATTTCATAGTAGTCCAGTAATTCTCCATAGCTTCCTTCCGGTTCTACGCAGGGAGCCGCCTTTTCATAGTCTGACTGTTCTTCCCTGTAATACCATGTTGTCTGCATTTGAGATTCTTCTGATGCCGGATTAGTTTGTGTATCTTCTGCGTTTTGGCTGCAGGCGGTAAGAGAAAGGATTAATAATATAAAAACACAAAATATTTTTTTCAACTATTGTCACTCCTTTCGAATCAAACATTTTATCTGCTCTTTTCCATAATAATATTTTTCAAGAAATATGGCAAAAAATTAAGAATAATTTATTTGACACCTGAAATAATAT
>VSNT01000148.1 GCA_009774465.1 Lachnospiraceae bacterium | reverse complement strand
TATCACAACATTTCTAAAAATAATATTAATATTCCATTAAAAAAGAATTTTTCCCTTCGTACAAATTTACCATTTTGCTATTTCAGGCAGGATAATGCTGCTTCGTCTGCAACGATTGTAACATCACTGTGAAGCTGAAGGATGGAAGCCTGTACTCTGGGTGTAATAGGGCCAAAAAATGCTTCTTTTATGATTGCTGCCTTATCTTCACCACTGACAACTACTAAAACCTTCTTTGCCTGCATGATGGTTTTGATACCCATAGTATATGCCTGCTTGGGCACATCATCTATGGAAGCAAAAAATCTTTGATTGGCTTTAATCGTAGATTCAGTTAAATCTACACAATGAGTTTCCGCTTCAAATGTATCTGCGGGCTCGTTGAAGCCAATATGTCCATTGTGGCCAAGTCCCAAAAGCTGCAGATCAATTCCGCCTACATCAGCAATTATTTTGTTATAATCGGCACATGCCTTATCACTGTCCGGTTCTGTTCCGTCCGGCAGGAAAGTACGTTCCGGATTTACATTTACCTTGCTGAACAGATTGTCATTCATAAAGTAATAGTAGCTTTGGTCATTGTCCTTTGTAAGTCCCTTGTACTCGTCCAGATTTACCGTAGTAATTCCTGAAAAGTCCAGGTCGCCTTTCTTATACCATTCCACAAGCTGTGCGTAGGTTCCAATTGGTGTTGATCCGGTAGCAAGACCTAATACACAATCAGGCTTCATTATCACCTGCGCGGATATAATATTTGCCGCTTTCCTGCTCATGTCATTATAGTCCTTTGCTCTTACAATTCTCATACTCTTTCTCTCCTTTTTAAATATATTTTCCCCGTTACACTTTTTATAAGTATATTGTACAATCCTAAGCAGTCTTTATCAACAGAAGAATGAAAAATTTATTAAACGAAAATTACATCTGCCGCCCTCCGCACATCATCTTTACATAAAAAAAGACTTGAATCCCCTGTTTCCCCGGGTTTCAAACCTTTTCATACTGCCGGCGGTGGGACTTGAACCCACACGTGGTTGCCCACAACAGATTTTGAGTCTGCCTCGTCTGCCATTCCGACACGCCGGCTTAAGCTTTAATTAACAGCCGAATATTATAATAGCATATCCGGCTGTGGTTGACAAGCTAAAATTTAATTTTGTTATAAAGGGGCAGGCAGTCCAGCGTTGCAAAGTAATCCTTTGGCGTCTCCGCTCTTCTGATCAGTTCTATACTGCCATCTTCTTTTAAAAGCAGTTCCGCTGATTTTAATTTTCCGTTATAATTGTAGCCCATTGCATACCCGTGTGCTCCTGTATCATGTATTACAAGGTAATCTCCCTTTTCAACTTCCGGAAGCATTCTGTCTATTGCAAATTTATCATTATTTTCACACAGGGAGCCTGCCACATCATATTTATGGTCACAGGCCGACTCTTCTTTTCCAAGCACCGTAATATGATGGTATGCACCATACATGGCAGGGCGCATTAAATTGACCGCACAGGCGTCCACGCCAATATACTCCTTGTGGGTGTGCTTTTCATGAATTGCTCTGGTCACAAGCTGTCCGTAAGGCCCCATCATAAACCGCCCCATTTCCGTAAAAATTGCCACATCTCCCATACCTGCCGGAATCAGAACCTCTTCATATACCCTGCGCACCCCTTCCCCGATTGCCCTGATATCATTGGGTTCCTGATCAGGTGTATAGGGAATGCCGACTCCGCCGGAAAGATTAATAAATTTAATATCCGCACCGGTTTCTTTTTCCAGTTTAACTGCCAGTTCAAACAGTTCCTTTGCCAGTACCGGATAATATTCATTGGAAACCGTATTACTTGCAAGAAAAGCATGAATGCCAAAATTCTTAACTCCCTTTTCCTTCAAAATACGGTATCCTTCAAACATCTGCTCTGTAGTAAATCCATACTTGGAATCCCCGGGATTATCCATGATTCCATTACTCATTTGGAATACTCCTCCGGGATTATACCTGCAGCTCATGGTTTCAGGAAGCTTTCCTAAAATTTTTTCCACAAATGAAATATGTGTAATATCATCCAAATTAATAATAGCTCCCAGCTTCGCTGCATATTCATATTCTTCAGCAGGGGTGTCATTGGAAGAGAACATAATCTCATTTCCCGTTATCCCCACTGCCTCACTAAGCATAAGTTCTGTCAAAGACGAACAGTCACAGCCGCATCCATATTCATGCAAAATGTTAATCAGACAGGGATTAGGCGTTGCTTTCACTGCAAAATACTCCTTAAACCCCGGATTCCACGCAAAAGCTTCCTGCACAGCCTTTGCATTTTCTCTGATTCCTTTCTCATCATATAAATGAAATGGCGTAGGGTAAGTTTTCACAATCTCCTGAACTTTCTCCCTGGTCACAAATGGTATCTTTTTCATTTTCTCCTCCTTGAAGCTATAAGTTTTCAATCTGCCAGTCAATAGGCGCTATGCCATTTTTCTCTAAAAATGTATTCGTCTGGCTGAAATGTCTGCATCCAAAAAATCCTCTGTATGCTGACAAAGGACTGGGATGAGGGGCCTTTAAAATCAAATGCTTTGGATTGGTAAGCATGGGAATCTTACTTTGTGCCGGTTTGCCCCAAAGAAGATAAACAATCGGCCTGTCCTGCGCATTTACTGCTTCAATAATGGCATCAGTAAACTGCTCCCATCCTTTTCCCTGATGGGAACCTGCCTGATGAGCACGCACAGTTAATACCGTATTAAGCATCAGTACGCCCTGATCCGCCCATTTTTTTAAATATCCATTGTTGGGAATATAACAGCCAAGATCTTCCTGCAGTTCTTTATAGATATTCTGGAGCGATGGTGGAAGCTCCGGCTGATCCGGCAAAACAGAAAAACATAGTCCGTGAGCCTGATGCTCCCCATGATAGGGATCCTGCCCCAAAATCAGAACCTTGACCTTGCTGAGCGGTGTGAAATGAAATGCATTAAATATATCGTCCGCAGGCGGATATATCACATGCGTACTATACTCGTTTCGAACAAATTGATAGAGTTCTTTATAATATGGTTTTCTAAATTCCCCCTGAATATATTCCAGCCAGTCATTATTTATCATTGCCATAATCATTTCCCGCCTTTTCTCTTTTGCTTATTTATATCTATCGTTATTTTTGTCTAAATCCTTACAGATATTCCTCTCTTCCCAAGATACTCTTTCAGACTGCCTATTTCCAGCTCCTTATAATGAAACAAAGAAGCGGCAAGTACAGCCTCCGCACCACCTTCTGTCAGCGCCTCATAAAAATGTTCCTCTGTTCCCGCACCTCCGGAGGCAATTACAGGAATAGGCACATTTTCCGCTACTGCTTTCGTCAACTCCACATCAAAGCCTGCTTTTGTGCCATCTCTGTCCATACTGGTAAGAAGAATTTCTCCTGCTCCCAGTTCACCGGCCTTTATTGCCCATTCAACAGCATCAATTCCCATATCAACCCGACCGCCGTTTTTATATATATTCCATCCGGTCCCATCAACTCTTCTTTTTGCATCAATTGCAACTACAACGCACTGGCTTCCGAATTTGTCTGCTGCTTCACTTATCAGGTGAGGGTTCATAATGGCTGCTGAATTGACAGCCACTTTATCAGCCCCTTCCCTTAATATCATCTTAAAGTCATCCACCGTCCTGATTCCGCCGCCAACAGTAAAAGGAATAAACACAGTTTCCGCCACTCTTCTAACCATATCCACTTTAATATTTCTGGCATCAGATGACGCTGTAATATCCAAAAAAACCAGCTCATCTGCCCCTGCCATATCATATTCCCTGCCAACTTCCACAGGATCACCTGCATCCCTTAAATTTACAAAATTTGTTCCCTTAACTACTCTCCCGTTATTTACATCAAGGCAGGGAATAATTCTCTTGGTATGCATCACTACTCCTCCATTAAAATGCTCATCCGCCCAGGTTATAAATTATTTTATTTCAATAAAATTTTTAAGTATGGTAAGCCCCGTTTTAGAGCTTTTCTCCGGATGAAACTGACATGCAAAAACGTTATTACATTCTACCGATGCATGAATCAGTGTCCCATACTGAGTGGTGGCAGTTACTATTTTATCATCTGCTGCTTTTAAATAATACGAGTGGACAAAATAAACATATGCCTCTTCCCTGATGCCGCGAAACAATCTGCCCTGATTAGGATACTTTAATGAATTCCAGCCGACATGTGGAATCTTAAGTCCCTGCTTCTCTGGTATTTTCAAGATTTCCCCTGGAAGCACTCCTAACCCTTTTACACCATCACTTTCATCGCTTCTTTCAAACAAAAGCTGCAATCCAAGGCAGATTCCCAAAAAAGGAATCTGTCTGCGAACCACTTCATGAATCACTTCCTCAAGGCCATATAAACGAAGTTTATTCATTGCATCTCCAAATGCTCCCACCCCTGGCAGTATCACGTGATCCGCATTTATTATCTTTTCTCTGTCTCTTGTAATAACAGCTTCTTCTCCTAATGCCTGTAAAGCCTTTTCCACACTTTTTATATTACCTGCATCATAATCAATAATTGCTGTCACATTTTCCTCCATATTAGTAAATAATGATTTCTTCTTCCTCAGGCAATACATCCTGCGGTGGAAGCTCTTCTTCTATCTCCTCAGCCTCCACTTCCTCTCCCGGCATCACAAACTCAGTACCATTCACTATGGAATTCAGCCTTCTGGTATAGGTTTCATTATCATATGTATTGATCTCCAGCGCTTCCTCATAAGTTATGCCATACTTGTTTTCAAGAATATTGCATATCTGCTGATAAATTGCGTCTACTTCATTTCTCACATCATACTCATCAATTCCTTTAAGGCTCTGGTAACAGCTTACCCCCTGTATCAGCGCATCAACTGCCTCTAATTCCCTGTTAAGTGCAAGATTGTTTTCATATGACTTCAACTTTCTGTCAATGGTAAGAACTATTTTGACTTTATTGTAAATCACAGTATCACTACTGTTTAAATTTCTGTTATAGAAAAGCTTATATACTTCCTCATAATCACCATCATAAAATGCCTGACGTGCGTTTTGTCTGTCAGAATATTCTGTTAAAAAAGTGCTTAATGCAAATATACTTCCAAGCAATGTTGCACATGCTGCAATCAGTACAAGCAGATTCTTTTTACTTAATACTTTTACAGGCTTTTCTTTTGGTGTATCCTTAGGTTCCTTTTCCTTCTTTTCCTTTTTCTTGTTTTATTTTTTATTCTATTTCTTAAAATCTTCTGCTCATTCTTCCTATTCATATAAGGTTTCGTATTATTTTGCTTTCTTTTTTTCCGCTTTTTTCTTCTTTTTTTCTTCTTTCTTTTGCTTTTTCTCGTTTTCTTTGTTTAATTTATCTAATATTTCCTCACTTTCAATCCCTTCTTCTTCCCTTGTAAGGAAATCCAAAAAACGCATAAGAAAGCTGGGCTTTTCATCCAAAATCCCTAAATCAGGAGTTTCTCCTTCTTCCTTTTTCTTAGGTTTCTTTTCCTTTTTCTCCTTTTTTTGAGTTTTTTCTTTGGAGAAAAGTTTCTTTTTCGCCGGCTTTTCATTCTCAGCGTCTGTCTTTTGCGGTTCTGCACTTTCTTCTGATACACTGCTTTGCACTTCATCCGGCATACTGCCTGCTGCACTATCTGCCAGAGCTTCTGCTCCCTCAAGCATTGCCAGCATATCATCATCAGCTGTGCTGTTTTCATCATTTTTCAGACCATCACTAATTTCTGCTAAATCTGCATCTGCGTTCTCAATATGATCAATAAAATCGGTCACATCCATGTCATCTACGCCGGCAGAAATATCATCATCACTTGCCTGTTCCTCTGCTTTTGCCAAAAGATCATCCAGGCCGCTTTGCCAGTCTACACCCTCGCCAGCAAGTTCCTCCTGTCCTGATGTCTCTGCATCGGGCTGAAGTTCAGGCTCATCTGCGGAATTTTCCTCTTCTCCTGACAAAGCTTCGGCAAAAAAGTCGGCAAATATATCATCATCAGCAGATACTTCACCTGAAGTTTCATCTTCCGAAAATACCTGATCTTCACTAAACAGATCGCTGTCAAATGCTGCTGTCCCCTCGTCAGCATTGCTATCTGTATCCTGTACTTCACTGGATTTTTCTGATGACATTGAAAAAGACTCTCCACCTGAGGATGATCTTGTCATTTCATTCAATGTTTCTTCCATTGTTTTGATCTGCTGTTCATTTTCTGTCAAAGATTTTAATAGATTATCAAGATATTCTTCATCAGTAGTCATAACTGCCTCCTGCTTCCCATATATTAATTAATTTATTTTAAGACAAAACTTGTTTCTAGTTTAACACACTAAAAAGTATTAGACAATTCCCTTATAAAATCTTCTGGTTTCTGGCAGATACCATACCCTCTGTCCTTAATCTCCTCTGATATCTGATATAACCGGCTATGCACTCTAAAAAGCTCTGCCTTTTGATTATAAAAAGCAATCTTCTCAAATGGCCACCTGATTACGGAAGGATAATTCATACCTACTCCCAACTCCAGAATACATAAATTTTTATTAACTGTTCCCTGAAGCCACTTTTTATAAATCATCCAGTTTTTCAGATAACCCTCTTCATTGTATTTTTCAGCATCTATGTTGTTGAAAATCAGAGGTTTTCCACAATTTGGACACATTGGCGGCTTCAAATCCTTTTCACTTTTTTCCCCCAGCATAACTTTCCTTATTTGGGCAATAAACTCTTCTGAAACAGGATACAGCTCCGTACTACATCCTGCGCTGCACTGCAGCATGGAGTAACCGCCGCAGGGTTCTACAATACGTTCCAAGTCAAATCCACCATGTTTTATCAGACCATCCTGACAGGTAGAAACAAGAAAATAGTTTTTTTTATTGAGAATATAAAAAAGATTCTGATACATTTTCCTGCTTTCTTCCATTAATTCCGCAACCAATAAACTTTTTATATAGGGAAGAAGCCATGTACCTTCTAGCTTATTACTAAATTGTATGTAAATATCATTGTTGTTAACTTTTTTAGTCTTGTCAAGTTCCTCTCCAATGCCAACCAGTACCATATCTGCTTCATTAATTTTTGCAGCAATATGTTCCATCATCTTTAAATCCATCTGCCATTCTCTTTTCCATATGCAAATATTTACTACGCTTAAAATAAGAGCCGGAATCACTTCCGGCCCTTTCCTTTAAACTGTAAGAAACCATTAATTTTCATTTCCAACTAACCTGTCAATAACTGTTACAAGATTTCTTATTTCCGGTTTGGATAATTGTGCATCAGCCCCTAATGCTTCTCCCTTTTTACGCATTTCATCATTTACCAGAGATGAGAAGATAACTACGGGAATATCTTTCGTAACATCATCTTCCTTAATAAGTCTTGTAAGCCTGTGGCCATCCATAATAGGCATTTCGATATCTGTAATTACACACTGTACCTTATCTTTTAAGGTTCCGTCTTTCTTAGATTCATAAATAATATCAAACGCTTCCTGACCATTACAGGTATGTGTTAAATTTACATAGCCTGCCTGCTTTAATGAATCCACAATCAAGCGGTTAAGAAGTACAGAATCCTCTGCAATTAAAATAGGCACATTGCTTCTGCTTCTTTCTCCCATCTCGCTGATTTCACTGGTCTTAAGCCCGGTTTCCGGATTAATATCTGTTACGATCTTTTCAAAATCAAGAATAATAATTAATCTATTATCCAGTTTTACAATACCCGTTGAAATACTTTCCTCTGCGCTGGATACTGTAGCACCAGGTTTAATAATATCTTCCCATGAAACTCTATGTATCCCCCTGACAGCATCAACATGAAAAGCTATATCCAACTTGTTAAAATTTGTAACAATAAATAATCCGCCTTCCTTAGAAACGCCTCTCTGCAAACAGTTTTTCAAATCAATTGCCGTAATCATTGTATCTCTCGGCATAAAAATGCCTTCAATACTTGGATGTGCATTCGGTACAGGCGTTACTGGCTGATAAGTAATTATTTCCTTAATCTTAGCTACGTTAATTCCATATGCATTCCCATCCAATACAAATTCTAATACTTCTAACTCATTTGTTCCATTCTCAAGAAGAATCTTTGTATCCATCTTTATAACCATGCTCCTTTCAAAATCCGGAATTTTGTGCTATACACAAACCTCCCGATTGAAAATTTAAAATTTTCAATCTTTTAACCTTATTCTTTTAAGGTTAATACCCTCTCTTACCTTCTAAAAAATTATATCATATAACTGTTATTCAAACAAGAACAAAAAAAAGCAGCTTACACTGCTTTCTTTTTTCATGCCTTCAAAACCGAACACAAGATATTAACTGGAAAGCCATCTTTCTTTCTCTCTTTCGAAACTTCTTCTGGTCAAGCTTCCGGTCTATTAGTATCCGTCAGCTGAACACATTGCTGTGCTTACAC
>VSNT01000147.1 GCA_009774465.1 Lachnospiraceae bacterium | reverse complement strand
TTCCTGTCCCGGCTGCCATGATGCAAATTCCTTCGTTCCCTCTCCCGCAATCCGGTACACAAGCCGAAGAGCCTTTTTCTCATCATCCACCTCACAAATGCTGATTGGACGCGGCAGCAGCCTGGATGCATTGTTGGTATACACCCCCACAAACTGCCCCGGTAAAACTTCCCCTGCCAGATCAGTAGAAATCCACATATCATAAATATCGGGGGCAATCATCTTCTGGGATAAAATCACCTCTTTTTCTTTCCTTTTTCCGCTCATTTCTCTGTCCTTTCTTTCCTGGTTATTTCAGTTACCTTGTTCGTTTCTTTCTGATACACAATTTTTCCCCCGCATATGGTATAATAAACCACCCCTGGAAGTTCTTCCCCGATAAAAGGCGAATTGGAAGATCTGGAAGCAAAGCTGGAAACCTTCCATGTTTCCTCCGGATGAAACAAAACCAGATCTGCGTTCATCCCGGCCTCTATCTTTCCTCCCTTTAGTCCATACAGCTTACATGGAGCAGTACTCATTCTCTGAATCAGTTGGGGCCATGTAAGATATCCCTTTTGCACCAGTTCTCTAATCCCCAGGGAAAGAGCGGTTTCCAGCCCGATAATACCGCTTGGCGCTTCCGTGATGGGCTTTTCCTTTTCTTCCCGGCTGTGGGGCGCATGATCCGTGGCAATTACATCAATGGTTCCGTCCTTCAAACCTTCTATGATTGCAAGCCTGTCCTCTTCTTCTCTAAGAGGCGGATTCATTTTGGCCATTGTGCCCTTCCTGATCACTGCTTCCTGTGTCAATGTAAAATGATGCGGCGTTGCCTCTCCATGTACATGGGCGCCTTTTGCTTTAGCCTGCCTGAGCAGCTCTACAGACTCCCTGGCACTGATATGCTGAATCACCACCTCTGCCCCTGTAAGCAGAGCAATCCCCAAATCTCTTTTCACCAAATCAATTTCCGCTTCCCTTGGAGAACCCTTTATCTGGTAAAATTCCGCTGCCTTTCCTGCGTTAACTCCATTGTTTGTAATCAGCGCAGGATTTTCTTCGTGAAAGCTGATGGGCTTATTCAGCCTTTTGGCACGCTCCATTGCTTCCTTCACTAACGCCTCATCCATCAGGGGAATCCCGTCATCCGTAAAGCCTGCCGCTCCCGCCTTTGCCAGTTCCTCCATAGGCGTCAGTATTTTCCCCGCCATCTGCATGGTTACATTTGCACAGCTATTTATATGGATTCCGGTTTTTCTGCCTTTCTCAAGCACATAAGAAAGGGTGTCCTTATTATCCACAGAAGGCTTTGTGTTTGCCATAAGCACAATCTGCGTAAACCCTCCCTTTGCCGCCGCGGCGGCTCCCGTTTCAATATCCTCTTTATAAGTAAAGCCCGGATCTCTGAAATGAACATGGGTATCCGCCAGCCCCGGTGCAATCATAAGCCCTGTGGCATCAATCACCTGCCCATTCTTCTTTGCTTCCTCCTCACTTTTTTTGGCTTCTTCCGGCATCTTCCCGCCTTTTCCATCCTCCAAAGCAGGAAAAATTCCAGCCACCTTTCCATTTTCAATCTGAACGTCCGCCCGATAAACCCTGTCTCCTGCCGGATCTATTACCGTACCATTTTTAATATAAAGCATCTCTTCCCTTTCCTGACATGTCACTTATATGCAAATCGCTAAACAATAACTCCTTCTGCAACATTATACTAAACTTTTCCTTTCATGCCAATTCCCACTTAAGCAAATACCAGGGTAAGCAAGTTTCAGATTTTGGGGAACGATGATATAGTTTCAAAGAGGATGTCAGAACGGAAATTTTTGCACACCCTGATAAATAAACTTTTTTATTTCAAATTTAAAGAATCCATAGTATAATATTATTAGAATTGATATAAAATATTGCTATAATTAAAATCAGCAATTATGAAAGGAGCTTTTATGCAGACATTAATTAAACCATCTGCCGCTATCCGCCAAAACTACACCGAAATTGCGAATCTTTGCAAAGAAACCGGAGAACCTGTTTTTCTGACCAAAAATGGGGAAGGTGATCTGGTTGTCATGGATATTGCCGTATATGACCAGCGGGAAAAACAATTGGAGTTACGGGAGAAACTGGTAGAAATTGAGGAACTGAGAAAGGCAGGCATACCGGACATTTCCGCCCGGACAGCATCCTCCAGTCTCCGTTCACTGTTAAAGGAGCATTCCAATGTATAAAGTTGATATTTCCCCTTCAGCCAATTCCGTACTGGAAGAGTACAGTTTCCGCTGTGCTACAGACAACGGTATGGAATGCGCACTCCGGCTTCTGGATGCTTTTGATGAGAAAGTCGGTTATCTTGAATCCACTCCGCTGATCGGATGTGCCAGATTGAAATATATCCCTTCCAAATACCGTTTGATTACTTTCTGGCCCCATTTATGGCTTGTATTTCAGGTTAAGGAAGAGGAAAAATGTGTAAAAATCGAATATATCATTGACGACAGACAAAATTATGGCATTTTTTTTAATAACTAACTTGGCGACGAAGAATTGGAACTCTATCCTCGCCCCACTCCGCTGCCCGTGAACCATTCTTATGTTCAAGCTGTCAGAAAAATACCCCGAACAGCCATCCACAGCCATTCGGGGCACCTCATCTTTCCATTTTCAATTCTTTGTCAGTTAAATATCACCGGTTTATCCACAAATTCCGTCTTAAGGACAATATAGGGATAAGATGGTGTATTTTTTTTGATTCCTGCGCTTTCCGCCGGATCCGGCCCTAGCAGTGTGGTATCCACATAAATCGCATTTTCCGTTAAATAAAGATCATTGACCGTAATGCTGTATCCGCCGCTTACCTGTTCTCCATAGCCAATACAGATATATAGAAATCCATTGTCCTGATATGTGACCTTAAAGGTATTTTCCCTTTTTTCCTCAATGATCTTTTTTAATTCTTCCGGAATGTTATCCTCCGCCAGAACCGTAAACTCCAGATCCTTTATCTTTTCAAGAAGATCTTTTTCCTCCTTTGCGCATCCTGTAAGAAAGAAAAGCATTATCATTCCAAGGATGCAAAAGCCATATTTTACAAGACGTAAGCCCTTATCCTTCATCCATCCACCATAAATTTATAGTATCTTTTTACTAATTTTATGAGTGGGTGGAAAAAAGAATGCCAAAAATCTATACTATTTTATCGTGAGCTGCTTTGACGTCCCAGCTTGACTTCTACAATTTTCGCCTGATATCCGGTGGGACTTCCCTGCATAATCGTTACCTCTATAACTGTTCCTGCTTCGTAATAGCTGAGTTCTTCCTTAAGCTCATCCATAGAAGAAACCTCTTCCCCATTAATGGCTGTAATAACATCACCCCTGACAAGCCCCGCTTCGTCTGCACCGCTTCCTTCCATTACCGATGAAACATATACGCCTTCCGGTGCGTCATAAAGCTCCACATATTCCGCTACCACATTTACACCTGTAATTCCAAGGTATCCCTGCTTATCCTCCGCCACTTTAAGACGTGTCTGCTTGCTCATCAGATCTTCAATGATCTCATGTACATCTGAAATTGGAATGGCATATCCCATGCCCTCTACAGTAGATACGGCAATCTTATTTGAGTTGATGCCGATTACTTCCCCGTGAATGTTAAGAAGGGGCCCTCCTGAATTACCAGGATTAATCGCGGCGTCTGTCTGGATAAAGGTATTGATTTCCTTATCCTGTGCCTGAAAAGAAACTTCTCCCGAAGATGCAATCGCCCTGTTAAGCGCACTGACCACGCCTGTGGTAACTGCCTGCCCATAGCCTAACGCATTTCCAATAGCAATCACCGGTTCCCCTACCGTGAGATCGTCAGAGCTTCCCAACTTTGCAATTGCAATTGCATCCATTGTCTCGCTTTTAATTTCACTTAAAGGCACCACAATTACTGCCAGATCCTTATCCTCATCAAAGCCTTTTACCTGCGCCTGCACCAGTTCGCCATCTGCAAATTGAACCGTCAGCTCCTCTGCCGAATCAATCACATGATAATTGGTAACCACTAAAAGCTCTGTTTCATTTTTTCCTGCTATAATGCCGGAGCCGGAGCCCACAGCTTCCTGACTGAATTCCTGTCCCCAAAATGACAATTTCTCTACGTATTTATTGTTCACAGAGACAACTGCCGGCATAACTGCCTTAACTACCCCTGACACATCCGTAACTGCAGTCGCCACCAGCTGAGTTCCGGATATTTCTTCGGTACTTTTCAGCTCTTCTTTTGTCTGCTCCGCATTTTCCACCTCTTTAGCGTCCTTCTCAATTTCTGCCTCAATCTCTTTCTCCTGAGAAATTTCCATTTTATCCTTCATCAGATCTGTTGCTGTAGTAACTGCCTGAAAGCCAAGCCCGGCAAAAATGCCAAAGCTTAAGCCGCAGCAGATTCCTATCATAATTTTCTTTCCAAAACCTGAATTATTTTTTTGTTTTTTGCCGGATTTTCCATTATTTTCCGAACCGGCGTTTACACTGCTGTAATTACTGCTGTTTTCATAATAATAAGTATTTTCATGATTTGGATAATTATTTTCATACATCACAATCACCTGTTCCTTTCCTCACATACATAAAAATGATTTCATTCTGTATTTATGTTGTTTGTTGCTATCAGTATATCTGTTAATTGTGTATAATTTGTGATGAAAGTTTGATAAAATTGTTATTTATCCCAATAATTTTTATTCATGGAAAAGAGTTTCCTCCACTTCTCTGGAAGATGTTTATATCTTTTTCCCCAAAAATATCCCAAGTATTTGCATCCGCTTAGCCAAAAAAGTTTTACAATCAAATAAGGCTTTCCCATTTTACAAAGATAACTACAAGTCTTTTTCACCAGCCGAATCCCTTCAGACTCTGTAGACAGTCCGGAAAATACTTCCGGATGATCTGCATGGGATACTCCCATATCAAAGTTTCTTTTAAACTGCCCTCTTCCATTGTAACTGTGAAAATGTTCCACTCTGCCCCCGGCCGCGTAAAAAATCTTATATCCGGCGTCAATCAGCTTCCTTGCGTAAATCATGTCTTCATTAAAAATTGCATGATTAATAAATCCCCCCAGCCGGTCGAAGGTTTCCCTTCTATATGCCGCACATACATCCGATGCAAAAAATGTCTTAATTCCCATGTGTTCCAAATCTTTCCGGGACTTTTCCAAAGGCGTATCCGGATAGTTAAATGCACGGGTAAATCTTTCAATCGGATCACTGTCCTTTCCGGGAAGCTGCCTGGCATAACTCATTCCCACTTCTTCATCTTCAAAAGGCTTCAAAAGCTCTTTTACCAGCTCTTCATCCACAGGCACTGCATCATCTGTCATCATGATAAAATAAGGGGCTTTTGACAGAGATACCCCGTAATTTCTTGTTTTTCCATGATCAAATTCTTCTTTTGATATATGCTTTACCTGCACATTGTCATATTTTTTCCAAAAGTCCGTTCCATCGATCAGCTCATCAAAATATTTCTTTTCCGTGTTAATCAAAATAATATTCTGGATTGGAATACTCTGTTTTTTTAGCTGCTCCAAAAGCTTTATGAATTTTTCCGCCGGCTTATAAACCGGAATGATTACATCTACTTCAAACATTTTTTCTCCAAAAAAGCATGACAGGATTTGCCAGTCATCCTTATGAAACCACTTTGTGCTCCATCCCTATGTGAAAAGAGCCGGCTTATATGCCGGCCCTTTATCCTCTGTGTCATTACTGCATCAGATTTTATTTATTAAGATATCCGCTTGTATCAGATCTTACTTTTTCACTGTACTCTAAAACTGCATCAGAAGGAGTATAAGCTTCATCCTTAAAGAGGAATTCATGCAGCCACTGTACATTATCAGCTAAAGAAAGGGGTACGACACAGCTTCCCTTTGAACCAATGGTTCCCGTTGTGCGCATATTGTCTGCTGGGAATCCTGCCTGATCCACAATTTCATATCTGGTGATCTCGCCAAGCAGTTCAAGTATTTCCGTAACATCTAATGATGTGTAAATTTCCTCTTCATCAAATATTGCATTTGCCACAGAATTTAATGTGGAAGGTGATGCTGTTTTTGCCTTTTCTGCAATGGCCATCAACACTTCTCTCTGGCGTTCTGCACGCTTAAAGTCATCTCCTGCCGTATAACGGATACGACAGTATGCAGTTGCCTGAAGACCGTCTAACAACTGGTATCCGGTGCTTGTAACCGGGGTATAGCTTCTCTTTAAGTCCTCCGCCATACAGATCTGATAGTTATTGATATGTTTTAACTCTGCCTCATCCACATCAATCATAATACCGCCCAATGCATCAATGGTATCGCTTAACCCTGCAAATCCTACCGTCACAAAGTCAGTAATATTCAGATCCAGATTCATATTCAGCATATTGATTGCCTGCATGGGGCCGCCCTTTGCATATGCCGCATTACATTTATTATAAGAATCATTACTTAAATTCAGGTAAGTATCACGATATACGCTGACCAGCCTGCATTCGCCGGTATCCAGATTAATGGATGCAATCATAATCGTGTCGCTTCGTGTGTTCTTGGTGAGCGCTCCGGTTGTAGAGTCCACGCCAAACAGCGCTATATTCCGGTACCCTCTCATAGTGGTCTCGATTTTTTCCTCCACCTCGGGGTTAATCACAATATCTTCCTTGGGCAGATCAACCTTTCCCACCTTTTCTACCTTAAGGACACCGTAAAGAACAACTCCCATGATAATTAAAATAAATATTTCTATGATAAAAAGAAATATCTTTGTCCGTTTCTTCCTTGCTTTTTCCTTTGCGGAAGCAGGAACTTTTTTCTTCTTTTTCTTTATGGGTTCCTCATGTGTTACCGTTTTTTTCTTAACTGGTTTTTTTGTTGCCATATCTTCATCTCTCCCTTAATTTACTTCATTAACCAAAGGATGCCGCATTTTACGCCTCACCATTTATGTTAAAACTGCAGGGCTTTATCCTCCGTGAGTTCTCACAGAATATTATTTTCGCACAAAACAACCTGTTAGGCAAGCCCTCCGCCGCATATTTTATGGAACCTTAATAAATGTAGTGTATCCCCTAATAGGCATTTTTATTAATAAACCCTTTAAATATCGTGAGAAACATAATTTTAAAATCCATTGACATGGTCCAGTTTTCAATATAAAACAAATCGTATTCAATTCTTTTTCGAATGGAAGTATCTCCTCTATAGCCATTGATCTGCGCCCATCCGGTAAGTCCCGGCCTTACCTGATGCTTTATCATATAACGGGGAATTTCTTCCTTAAACTGCTCCACAAACTGAGGCCGCTCCGGCCTTGGCCCTACCAGCGACATTTCTCCAATTAAAATATTAAATAATTGAGGAAGTTCATCTAAACTGGTGCGCCTTAAAAACTTTCCAACGCCGGTAACTCTGGGATCATCCTTGACCGTCCATGCTTTCTGTTCTGCAGAAGGCTTCTGCATTGCCATCGTCCGGAACTTGTACATTTTAAAGGTTTTATTGTGAAGCCCCACTCTTTCCTGCTTGAAAATTACCGGTCCACGGCTTGTAAGCCGCACTGCCAATGCTGCAAGCAGCATAATGGGTGAAGAAATCACAATTCCTGCAACTGCTCCAATGATATCCACCGCCCGCTTTAAAATCCAGTTTAATGTATTGGTCAAAGGCACATACCGGATATTGATTACCGGCAGCCCCATCAGATCTTCCGTATAAGGATGGCTGGGTACCAGTGAATTATAATCGGGAATAAATTTTGTATGCACTCCTGACTTTTCACAAAGATCAACGATTGCCTCCAGATGGTCATAGTCCTTAAGAGCCAGTGTAATCGCAATTTCATCCAGCTTGTTTTCTGGAAGAATATATCTGATATTTTCAATTCTGCCAACCACCTTTACGCCCTTATAAAGGGTGCCGCTGGGGATCCGGTCATCCAAAATTCCCCGAACCACATAACCCCACTGGGGATTTGCATTAATTCTGGTAATATATTCCTCCGCTGCCCTTGAATATCCCACCAGAAGGATATATTTCAAGTTATACCCCTTTTTCCGGAAATACAGCAGCATGTTGCGTATCATAGTCCGGCAGATGGTGGTAAATGCAATGTTAATTACATAAAAGGCGCCCATCATGGTACGGGAGAAATCCGGCTGCTTAATCATATAAAGGAACACGATAAAAATAACAATTCCCACGGTATTGGCCTTGAGAATACCGGAAATCTCATATTTACGCCTGGTAGCCCGCTTCGGCGCATAAAGGTGAAAAAAGTAGTACAATATGATATATTCGGGCACAAGAAAATAGAGGAATCCAAAATAGGTCCCCATATCAAGCGCACCTGCGCCAGGCTCCGTATCCGCAAGGATCGTACAAAACTTTAAATACCAGGCAAGCAGATAGGAGATCGCCACTACAACAGCATCCACCAGCAAGTGCAGTCTATTAAAATACTTTTGATTGTCCTTAATCATATCCTGCTACCTTCTTGCA
>VSNT01000146.1 GCA_009774465.1 Lachnospiraceae bacterium | reverse complement strand
TCGGGTACAAAATTTGAATGCCGCTTGCAAAAGGTGAAACTCGTTTACAAAACGGGAGCCTCGGATTGCAATCGACCCTGCCGGTGTTTTTGCATTCTGGAAAAATGCTGATTACAAAAATATACCTTTTCATTACAAGGAAATTTATTTTTTTATTTTTTTACCGATATAAATATAAATAGGTTGATGGACAATAATTATATTTATACGGTGGAGCAGCGGCATTTGTTCCGGAGGGAGGCTGTTTGGATGCTTCAAATAGCAGTTTGTGATGATGAAAAGAGTATGGCAGAATATCTGAAGCAATTGGTAGAAAAAAGACTTGAAGGAGAGAAGGACTGCAGTGTTACGGTGTTTTCATCCGGTACAGAGCTGCTTAAGGAGGGGAAGAACTTTGACATTTTTTTTCTGGACATTGATTTAAAGGATATGAGCGGAATTGATATGGCAAGGCGCCTTCGAAAGGAAAAAGAGGCGGTTATCGTATTTGTAACAGCACTAAAGGAATATGTTTTCGATGCGTTTGATCTGCAGGCATTTCAATATTTGTTTAAGCCGGTAGATGAAAACCAGTTTTTTCAGGTGTTGGATAAAGCCCTTTTGGAATGCCGGTCGAAGAAACAGTCAGAGCCGCTTTTAATTCGTGTAAATGGCATTTATCAAAATATACCAAAAGAAAAAATTTTATATGCAGAAAATGAGGCCAGAAAAATAGTTTTGCATTTGAAGGATGAGCAGATTTCCTTTTATGCAAAAATGAGTGAGCTGGAGAATCTGCTTGGAGAACATTTTTTCCGCTGCCACAGAGGGTATCTGGTAAATTTAAATGCAGTGAAAGGGTACGATACAGGAAATATACAGTTGAAAAATGGTGAAGTTATTTTAATGGCCAAGCAGAAGTATAGTGCTTTTGTTGCGGCATATATGGAGTTTCTGCGTAGAAAATAGGATGGAAAAGTATTGAAGGAAGTCTTTGATATTGTCATAGATTTGACGGAACATCTTTTAAAAAGATGTCTGATTATATATTTACTTCATGGCCTTTTGGCAGTAAAGCAAAGGTATATCAGGCGGGAACGCCTGGTGGAAGCAGGTTTTTTGATTTTAACCACTTCCTATTATGCGGCAGTTAATTATCTGCCCATATTTAAAAAACTGCTTTATGGAAATGAAGAAGGGATTGTAGAAAGCAGAGGAAGTATTTTTCCCATGTTTCTCAGCATGCTGGTCATGCTGGTATATTGCCTTTATTTTTATGATGGGAAAAAAAGAAGGATTAGTTACCTGATATTTACTGCATATGCAATAAATGAATTGACCATGTTTACTCTGCATACATTTTTTACATTGCTTTTCAGGATAACCTCTGATTTTATGCTTCGTCTTGCAATGGATGCAAATGAGTTTGTACTGAAAAACTTTATGATTATATTTAATGGGATTCAAATTCTCTGGAATTTGTCCTTTCAGGTGGTATTTTTGCTTATTTATTATTATTTTATTAAAGCTTTAAGGGGCAATTTAAGCTATGTGGGAAGAAAAATAAGTGGAGTGCAGGAGCTGTTTCTTGCAATACCCAGTGCAATGGGGCTTTGCCTGTGCATTCTGCTTCGAAGTATTTTATACGCTTATCATGGAAAGCAGATCAGATTTCTGATTGATGAATACCCGGAGACGAATGTGTTGATTCCACTGGTGTCTTTTTTAAGCCTGCTTCTAATCATTTTAAGCGCGGCTGTTCTGAAAAAGCTGGTGGAGAGCAGTGAAAATGAAGTACTGGTAGAGGTTTACCAAAACCGGCTGAATGATATGGAAGAGCATATGAAAGATGTGGAGCATCTTTATGACGGAATCAGGGGAATCCGCCATGATATGAAGAATCACGTGGCAGATTTGGAAATTCTCTTAAAGCAAAACCATGCATCAGACGGAGAATATAAAATAGAAATGCAAAGATATCTGGACGATATGTGTAACACTATGGAAGAACTGGATATGAGCTGCAATACAGGCAATCCGGTTACAGACGTGGTGATCAGCAGGAAAATCAGGAAAGCCGGAGAGAAAAGGATACCCATAGAATGTAATTTTATTTATCCGTCTGCCTTAAATATCAGTGCTTTTGACTTGAGCATTCTCCTGAATAACAGCCTGGATAATGCGCTGGAGGCATCGGAAAAAGAACAAAAACCATACATCCACCTGGATTCATACGTGAGGGAAAGGATGTTTTTTATAGAAATCAGAAATGCATTTACTGGAAAATTGCCAGAAGACGGAAAGGGACTGTATACCACCAAAAGTGATGCAGCGTCGCATGGCATGGGAATGAAAAATATGAAGCGGTGTGCAGAAAAATACTATGGCGCACTGAAATGGAAAAGCAGCAATGGGGAGTTTTTATTAACGATCATGCTTCAGGGAATGGAGGAAAAGTATGCGAAGTAGAATCAATTCAATCATCACTCAAAACAGGCTGGTCAGCCGGGCAAGATCACGTGCCAGGACACAGAGCACGAATATTGGGAAAGTGCTGAATAACAGTACAAATAATGGCAACAACACCTCAAAGGCAATTAAGAACCAGGCAGCCCAGCAAAATAAAGAATTGAGTAAAGCGGATGCAGAGGCAAAGAATAACTTTACCAACATTAAGGACGCAGCACAGGCTCTTAAGGGGCATACCAAAAAGCTTCTGCTTATGCCCGGAAAGGATTGGGATGAATTAACGGAAGAAGAAATTTCCGAATTTAAGGAAAAAGCAGTTTCCGAAGCCACTTCCATGATTGAAGATTATAATCAGATGATTAAAAGTATGACTAAGGAAGGCGGCAGAATTAATGAGCTCTATTTAGATCAGATTAAGAACTATTTTAGAAGTTCCAAAATTGAGTTGGAGGAAATGGGAATTACTCAGGGAAAAGATGGAACTTTGGATGTAAATTACGAAACATTAAAAACAGCAGACGCCAGGAAACTGAAGGATGTTTTCTGCACAGAGGGAGGCTTTTCTGATCGAGTGAGCAAGAAGGCAGAGGATGTTATTTCAAATGCGGAAACAAATCTGGCAGTGATTAACAAAAACCAGTATGCAGGAAATTACAGCTACAATCGGTATGGAAGCGATATTTTTGATTTTATTAATAATGGCGGTAAGTATAATGCCAGAGGATAAAGGCTGTAGGTTGTGTTTTATATATAATTTGGATAACCCGGAAGGATAAACCTTCCGGGTTATTTTGTATTTTAGCCATATAAATATGTATCCTGACCATAAAAGCATTACACAATAAAAGAAGTCTGGTACAATACAAACAGGTTCACAATTAAAAAGTCCGGATTCTGATTTGGGTGCTGCCAAAGCGGGTAGATGGGAGAAAGGTTGAAAAATCAGCTCCGGCATGGAGGGAAAAATGAAGCTGACGATGAGCAGGATCACTCAGGGAGAAGATGAGGTGATCATTAAATACCGGGAGATGAATGAAAGGATCGAAGCCATAGCAGGTATGGTTCGGGGCAAAGGTTATAAAATATGTGCATATGAAAATGGACAGATGCATCTGGTTTTGCCGGAGCATATTTACTATCTGGAAAGTGTGGATGGCATTACTTTTGCCTATTTAAAGGATAAAGTCTGCAAAGTGCAGATGAGCCTTTTGGAGGCGGCAGTCTGTTATGGGAGCAGGGGTTTTTTCCGATGTTCCAAATCTATGGTAATCAATATTTACAGGATTGATCATTTAAAAAGTGAGACAGGCAGCCGCATTCTTGCAACAATGGAAAATGGGGAAAAGGTAATGATTTCCAGGAAGTATGCAAAAGGGCTGCGGCAGGTTTTAAAAGGAGGCGGAGAAGAAGATGCTTAATAATTTAAAAGAAAAATTTAAAATATGGCTGAGTAATGAAATTGCAGTTGAATATAAGGCATGTATCTACTTCGGATGTATTTTGGCATTTGCCTGTTTTTATTATTTATGTGAGGGAGTTTATTATGTTCAGATTCTTCATGTGTTTGAAATTATAATGACAGCATATGTCGTGGGATATCTCCAGATTTATTTTTTCCACAATTTTGATGAGGCGGAGAAAATTGATGGCCGCTGTATTTTAGGAGCGCTGTTGTGCACTGGAATTTACACTACAGCTTCCTGGCTGCTTGGCTGGTTTGAAAGAAATCTGACAGCCCAGATTTTATTTGCAGGTTATATGCTCTTGCTGTTTTTTTGCATTTACTTAATTAATAAGGTAAAAAGAATGGCGGATACGGAAAAGCTAAATGGAATGCTGGCGGAATTTAAGAAAGGAGAGAGTAATGGAAAGAAAAAATGCAATTGAAATTAAGGATCTTACGAAAACCTATGGAAAGAAAAGAGGAGTTACCCATATTTCCCTTTCTGTGGAAGAAGGAGATATTTTCGGATTTTTAGGGCCAAATGGCGCAGGAAAATCAACTACCATAAGGAGTATGCTGGGGCTGCTTCGGTTTCAGGAAGGCGAAGTCAGAATTTTACAGTCAGATGCGGTTAAGCAGCAGACAGAAGTTTTAAGGCAGGTGGGCTACATGCCCTCAGAAACCATGTTTTATCCCACCATGAAAGCAAAAGATGTAATCCGGTTTGCTGCAAAGGTAAGGAATCTGGACTGCACCAGAGAGGCGGAAAGGCTCTGCAGGATTCTTGAAGTGGATGGAGAAAAGAAAATAGAAGAATTGTCTCTGGGAAACAGAAAAAAGATCAGTATTGTCTGCGCAATGCAGCATAACCCCAGGCTTCTTATTTTTGATGAGCCAACCTCCGGACTTGATCCGCTGATGCAGGAGGCATTTTTCCAACTGCTGATGGAGTATAACAAACAGGGCTGTACCTGCTTTTTATCCTCCCATGTGCTTTCAGAAGTGGAAAGCTATTGTAAAAATGCAGCAATTATAAAAGAAGGAAAAATTATAAAAACCGATACGGTAAGCAATTTGTCCAAATCAAATATGCGGAGAGTCTTTGTCCGTGCAAATGGGCAGGAGAAGGAATTTGTATATACCGGAGATATGAAAGAGCTGATTCATAAGCTGGACGGTATGGAGGTTGAGGATGTATTAATCAGGGAACCTTCCCTGGAAGAGCTTTTTATGCATTATTATGAGTAGGAAAATAAGTGGGAAGGCAGTGAAATGAAACATGAATCATTTCAGAATGGAGGAAGGAATGACAATTTTAAAACACGAGCTGAAAATGAATTTAAAAATGCTTTTAATATGGACGGTCTGCGTAGGGGCGTCCTGTCTTGGCTGTATTTTATTGTTTAACGGGCTTAAGGAGAGCATGGAAGAAATGGCCCTGGCCTACGCACAGATGGGAACCTTTTCCACTGCCCTTGGACTGGACAAAATGAATGTGAGCACAATGGAAGGCTTTTATGCCACAGAGGTTGCCATTATTTTTGCAATTGGCGGCGGGATGTTTGCAGCCATGACGGGAGTTATGGCGTTGTCGAAAGAGGAAGAAGGCCATACCGCAGAGTTTTTATATACCCTGCCATTAAGGAGATTTGCAATTGTACTTTGGAAGTACTTATCCGTGGCGGTTTTGATTTTTTTGTTTAATGTGGGATGCATCTGTTTATGTCTGGCAGGATTTGTTCTGGCAGGAGAGGCGCCTTCCGGTAAAGAACTGGCGCTTTTTCATGGAGCACAATTTTTCATGCATTTGGAAACAGGAAGCATATGCTTTCTGATATCCGCCTGCTGTAAAAGAAAGCAGACCGGCGCAGCTCTTGGATTTGCAGTACTTTTGTATGTTGTAGATTTAATGTGCAGAGTTGTACCGGACATTGAAAATTTGAAATATGTAACGCCTTATTATTTTTCCAATGCGGCGGACATCTTTGTACAGGAAAAAGTGGATGGAAGTATGCTTTTCATTGCGGTTTGTGTTACGATTCTGGCGTCTGGTCTGGCAGTGGTGATTTATCAGAAAAGAGATTTGTCATAAAAAGAGATTTGTCATAAAAAGAGATTTGACATAAAAAAGAATATTTCTCACAAAAAAGAACATACTGACTTTAGAAAATGAAGGAAAATGTTATCAGATAAAGAGGTATGTGATGGAGAAGTATTATGAGATCAGGCTGGAAAGTATTGGCGGTCTGGGCGCCAATCTGTGCGGCAAAATGCTGGGAGAGCTGGGGATAAAATATTTAGGGAAAAACAGTACCAGCTTTTCCAGTTACGGTTCGGAAAAAACAGGCACGCCGGTAAAAGGATTTGTACGTTACTGCGATAAGGAAAAGGAAATCAGGGTTCACTCCCCGATCATACATCCTGACCTTCTGGCGGTTTTTCATCAGGCGCTTTTAAAGGATAAAGGGGTATGGGAAGGCTGTGATGAAAATACGGAGGTGATTGTAAGCACAGACAGTGGACAGGCGGCGGAGAGCTTTCAGGTTCCTGTACCGGTAAAGGCCTGCCATGTGATAAGTGCCCAGCAGATCGCCATTGAAACCCATTCCCGAATTAATATGGTAATGCTGGGGGCAATCGGCAGAGTAATGGGATTTGCAAGGCTTTCAGATTTAAATCAGATCTGCGAAGATGCTCTGGGCAGCAAATATCCGGATGCCCTAAAGGGTAATTTAGAGGGCATCCGCAGGGGATTTGAAGAGGTCAAAAGTGTAAAAATATCTGCTCTGGCATTAAATCCTGTCAGTCAGGAAAATTCCGATGCAGGGTATGGAGCAGAGGGCAGTGAAAAGACCATCAACAGCGGCCGGGAAAATGCAAATAAATGGGGCTATATTACAGCTCCCATAGGCGGAATCAACCCCAGGTTCGGAAGCAGTGTGGCAGCGGATCTGTCTCCTTCCAGACAGGGGTATATTCCTGTTTTTATCAAGGAAAGGTGCATTAACTGCGGGATGTGCGACTCTACCTGTCCGGATATGGTTTTTCAGTTTAAAAAAGGCATTTACAAGGGTAAGGAAATGATGGTAAATCAGGGACTGGATTACTATCATTGCAAAGGGTGTCTAAGATGTGTGGATGTCTGTCCTGTAAATGCGCTGGTGCAGGGGCTGGAAGCAGAGCATCCGGATAAAGATTATTTTCTTCCTAATCAGGATATCATACGAAAACCGGAGTACTATATCAAAGCCGGGGCTGACGGATATATTACTTCGGAGTCTTACCTGACGGAAAAAAGAATGGAGGGCGGAGAAGTATGATAGACCAGGTAGTAGAATTTGCAAGTGGAAATGAGATCGCAGCAATTGCAATTAAACAGATTGGATATGATCTGATGGGGTACTATCCCATCACCCCGTCCACACAGATCGCGGAAAATCTGGATATTATGAGGGCGAAGGGAGAAACGGATCTTATCATGATTGCAGCGGAAGGAGAGCACAGCGCGGCTGGAATCTGCTATGGGGCGGCTGTAGGCGGCGGAAGGGTAATCAATGCCACCAGTGCCAACGGTCTTTTGTATGCCATTGAACAGTTCCCCGTGCAGTCAGGAACCAGATATCCTATGGTGATGAATGTGGCGTGCAGGACCATATCAGGGCCTTTGTCCATTAAAGGAGATCACAGCGATATTATGTTTATGCTGAATGCGGGATGGCCTATTTTATTTGCCCATACCGTACAGGAAGTATATGACTTTAATTTAATTGCGCTGAAACTGGCTGAAACAGTTCTGCTTCCGGTAATCGTGGCTTATGACGGATTCTTTACCAGCCACCAGAAGCGAAGATGTATGCGGTTCAAAGAGGATCAGACGGTAAAGAAATTTTTAGGCGCCAAAAAGGAAATGTATCCTTTTCTTGATTTGGAGCATCCCATCACGGTAGGTTCCTACATGAATGAACCGGATCTGATTAACAACAGGTATCAGCTTCATCTTGCAATGGAGAGGGCAGACCGTTTGCTGCCGGAACTGTTTGAAGAATATGAAAAACTTTCCGGACGTAGTTATGAAAAAGTGGAGGGTTATCAGGCGGAGGATGCAGAAATTATTTTAATTTTTCTGGGCTCTTCCTATGACACTTCTCTGGAAACCATAGATGATTTAAGGAAGCAGGGGAAAAAGGCGGGAGCAGTTACCATTCATACATTAAGACCTTTTCCCGCAAAAGAACTGTTCAGTCTTTGTAAAAACGCCAAAGTTCTGCTTGTGGCGGACAGGCAGGACAGTTATGGCGCCGGTGGAGGAAACCTTTCTTTGGAGGTGCGCGCCGCCATGCAGAAGTATGGAGGCGGTGCAAGGATTAAAAGCCTGGTTTATGGTCTTGGAGGAAAGGACTTTTTTGCGGAAGATGCTTTAAAAATGTATGAGTGGGCAAAAAATTCTGACACTTCGGACTTTGAATATTATGGCGTGGAGCCGGGAGAAGGCTCCGACGAAGATAATTTTTATGCGCCTTTGACAGAAAAGGACACAAAGCTTGGTATTACAAAGGCGGAAAAAAATGAGGAAGGAAAAGTTCAGGTGACAGGTGGGAATTTGAATGCCCTCACAGCCATGCCCAAAAGGCTTGCTCCGGGACATGGGGCCTGCCCCGGCTGTGGAATACCGGTGAACATCAATCTTCTTTTAAAGGCCATAGAAGATCCGGTGGTTTTATTATTTCAAACCGGCTGCGGTATGATTGTAACCACGGCGTATCCCCGAACCAGCTTTAAGGTTCCCTATCTTCATAATCTGTTTCAAAATGGAGCCGCGACCTTAAGCGGAGTGGCTGAAATCTGTTATCGAAAACAGAAAAAAGGAGAAATACCACCCGGAGATATTATTTTTATTATGGTAAGTGGGGATGGGGGGATGGACATTGGCATGGGCT
>VSNT01000145.1 GCA_009774465.1 Lachnospiraceae bacterium | reverse complement strand
CCATATCACTGCAAAAGACGCTTATAATTATCATGTGGGGCTGGATGAAAAGGATATTGAGAAATTTAACGCTGGACTTCATTATACCATATATGAAAAGCTGGGAGCCCATTATATGACGGTGGATGGCACACAGGGCACCTTCTTTGCAGTATGGGCGCCTAATGCAGTACGTGTCAGTGTGGTAGGGGATTTTAACCACTGGGACGGACGAATTCATCAGATGAAGCGAAATGAAAATGGCGGTATATTTGAAATATTTATTCCTGACGTAAAGCCGGGAGAATGCTATAAATTTGAACTGAAAGTAAAAGGAGGATTAACCTTTTTAAAGGCAGATCCCTATGCGGCAGGCCAGCAGATGCGCCCTGAGTCAGCTTCTGTTGTACGTGATACGAAGTACGAGTGGAAGGATCAAAAGTGGATGGAGGAGAGGGCCAGGCACCAGAGCGAAAACTCGCCTGTCAGTGTATATGAGCTGTACCTGGGTTCTTTTAAAAGAAATCCTGATACAAACGAATATTTAAATTACAGAGAGCTTGCCGGTGAAGTGGCTGCCTATGTAAAGGAAATGGGATACACCCATGTGGAATTGATGCCGGTTATGGAGCATCCTCTTGATGCATCCTGGGGGTATCAGGTGATTGGGTATTATGCGCCTACTGCCAGATATGGCACGTCGGAAGATTTTATGTACTTTATAGATACCCTGCATCAGGCAGGAATCGGTGTGATTTTAGACTGGGTTCCCGCTCATTTCCCAAGGGACACCTATGGATTATCCGGATTTGACGGAACATGCCTGTATGAGCATGCGGATCCAAGGCAGGGGGCACATCCCCATTGGGGAACTCTGATTTATAATTATGGACGCCCTCAGGTATCTAATTATCTGATTGCCAATGCGCTTTACTGGGTGGAAAAGTTTCATGCGGACGGAATTCGTATGGATGCGGTGGCATCTATGCTTTATCTTGACTATGGCAAAAAGGACGGGGAATGGATTGCCAATATTTATGGCGGAAATGAAAATCTGGAAGCCATTGAACTGCTGAAACATTTAAATTCTGTTATGAAAAAGAGAAATCCCGGTGTGCTTATGATTGCGGAAGAGTCCACAGCATGGCCTAAAATCACCGGAAAGGTGGAAGAAGAGGGATTGGGATTTGATTTAAAATGGAATATGGGATTTATGAATGATTATCTTTCCTATATTGGCAATGATCCTTATTTCAGAGCACATCATCACAATGAATTGACGTTCAGTATGATTTATGCATACAGTGAGAATTTCATGCTGGTATTTTCCCATGATGAGGTGGTACACGGAAAATCAACTCTGATCGGTAAAATGCCGGGAGTCATGGAGGATAAATTTGCCAATCTGCGTGCAACCTATGCCTATATGATGACACATCCCGGAAAAAAGCTTTTGTTTATGGGGCAGGATATCGGGGAATTTAAGGAATTTGATGAAACCAGAGAAACCCAGTGGGCGCTGCTTCAATATGATTCCCATAAAGGACTTAACCGTCTGGTTAAGGATTTAAATAAACTGTACAGGGAGAAACCGGCGCTTTATGCAAAAGATACGCTGCCGGAAGGATTCGAATGGATCAATTGTATTTCTCCTGAAAAATGTATGGTTTCCTTCCTGAGAAAGGCGGAGAAAGACACAGATATCCTTGTGGTAGTGGTAAACTTTGCAAATGCTGAACAGGAATTTGTGATAGGAGTTCCCTTTGAGGGCAAATATAAAGAAATCTTAAATACAGACGCCAAATGCTATGGCGGACTTGGCAGAGTAAACGGAAAGGCAAAATCTACAGAGGAAAAAGAGGTGGATGGCAAACCCTGTTCCTTTACCATGAACAGCGCGCCCTTATCTGTCAGCATTTTTTCCTATGCACCTTATACCCAGAAAGAAAAAATGCAGATAGCAAAGAGAAAAGAAAAACTTGAGGCGGAAGCCAGGGCAGAAGAAGCAAAGCGAGAGGCCGAGGCGGCCAAAGAAGAGGCCAGAAAAGCCAAAAAAGAGGCTGAGGAAGCCAAAAAGCAGGCAAAGGAAGCCCAGGAAAGAGCCAGATTAGCGGAAGAAAAAGCATTGGAAGAACTTAAAAAGGCACAGGAAGAGCTGCAAAAAGCAAATGAAAAACGCAAAGAAGAGGAAGAATTTGCCAGGGCAGCGTCTGTAAAGAAGAAATAGGAAAGCAAAGGAAAGGATATTAAAATGGAACTGGAAGAACTGGTGGAGGAAGAGATAGATCCGGGCGTAATTGAAAAATTTTTAGACCAGCTCCCTGAAAAAGCATTTCATCTTGGATTTCGAGTTGTTCTTGCTGCGCTTGCTTTTTTAATTGGAGTGCAGGTGATCCGGCTGATAAGGAGTTTTTTAAAAAAAGCGCTAAAGAGAAGCCATGTAGATGAAAGCGCGGTGCATTTTATAGATTCTTTTACCAAATTCGGACTTTATTTTGTTTTGATTTTACTGATTGCATCAGGACTTGGAGTAGATGCGGCAAGTATTCTTGCTCTTTTGGGTTCTGCCAGCGTGGCCATTGGACTTGCAGTACAGGGGAGTCTGAGTAATTTCGCAGGAGGCGTATTACTGCTGATCTTAAAGCCCTTTGTGGCGGGCGAGTATATTAAAGATGCGGCAGGAAACGAAGGAACTGTGGAAGCGGTTGATGTTTTTTACACACAGCTCCTTACTCCTGATAATCGTATTGTTGTTCTGCCTAATGGAAATCTTGCAAACGGAACGATAACGAATTTTACCAGATGCAGGGAAAGAAGAATAGACATTCCTGTAGGAATTGCCTATCGGGAGGATATTCGAAAGGCACGGGAAGTTTTGGAACAGGCAGCGGTCAGGGAACCTGGAGTAATCAGAGAGCGGGAGATACGGGTGCTTGTTGATTCGTTAGGAGAAAGCAGCGTCAATTTAATCGTAAGATGCTGGGTGCTGCAGGAAGATTACTGGAATACCAGGTGGCAGTTGACAGAACAGGTGAAATATGCCCTTGATGAAGCCGGAATCAGCATTCCCTTTCCCCAATTGGATGTTTATATGCAGCATTCAGATACGAAATAATTTTAGCTTGCATTTCCCGGATGCTTTCGTTATAATTGTTTTTGATGCTACTGTGGCTCAGCCGGTAGAGCAGCTGATTCGTAATCAGCAGGTCAGGGGTTCGAGTCCCCTCAGTAGCTTGAAAAAGCTGACCACCTGGTCAGCTTTTTTTCTTATACAAATGTTCCAGCCATTGAATTAACTGGTATAATCCCATAGCAATGACGCATAAAATAATGATGGAAGTGATTACCATATTTAACTTAAATACCTGGGAACCATATATGATCAGATAGCCAAGTCCTTTTCTGGCAGCAAGAAATTCTCCAATAATAACGCCTACCAGAGCAAGACCTATATTTACTTTCATATTGCTTAAAATAACAGGAATAGAGGAGGGAAGCACTACTTTGTGAAAAGCGGTTATACGGCTGCCGCCCAGAGTATAGATCAGCTTTAACTTTTCTTTATCTACCTGCTTAAAGCCTGTATACAGGCTTATGATGGAACCAAAGAGCGCAACGGAAATTCCCGCAACAATAATGGTATTGATGCCTGTGCCAAGCCAGACAATAAAAAGCGGCGCCAGGGCTGATTTAGGCAGGCTGTTTAAAACCACCAGATAAGGTTCAAGGATTTCGGAAAGTGTTTTGGAGTACCATAAAAGCGTAGCCATAATCATTGAGATTAAAGTGATCAGTAAAAAGCTGATCAGAGTTTCAAACAACGTGATTCCGGTATGGGTAAAAAAAGAACCGTCAAACAGCATTTCTTTAAAATATGCAGCAATCATACCTGGACTGCTGAAGAAAAAAGTGTCTATCAGTTTCATTTTACCGGCATATTCCCAAATTCCCAAAAACAAAATCAGAATAAGAAAGCGCAGTAAAGTGACAATGTGGTGATGTCTGTAATGATTTTTCATATACAGTTTCTGGGAAAGAGAAATAGTATTATCAACAGTTTTCTCCGCAATATTCATCAGAAATCTCCTTCCATAATAAAGTAAAAAGATCGTTAAATTCCGGTGCGTTTCTGGCCGCTAAGGGGGAATTATCTGAAAGTGAAAGATGAATGGGAATATTATTTTTAATAGTGGCCGGGCGTTTGGTTAAAACAAGGATTCTGTCAGAGAGTGAAATTGCTTCTGACAGATCGTGGGTAATTAAAATTGCAGTAATGCCGGAGGCCCTTATGATATTGCCTATATCTGCGGAAACCATAAGGCGCGTCTGATAATCCAGCGCACTAAAAGGTTCATCTAAAAGAAGAATATCCGGCTCCATGACCATAGTACGAATCAGTGCTGCACGCTGCTTCATACCGCCGGACAATTCACCTGGCTTTTTATCCTTAAATTTTAACAGACCATAATCGGAAAGAAGTTTCAGGGCAAGGTCTTCTTTTTGCTTTGTAAGCGTTTTTGTGATTTCAGGGCCGAGAAGAATATTTTTCCATATGGTGCGCCATTCTAACAGATGATCCTGCTGGAGCATATAGCCGATTTTTAAATTTTCCTGTTCATGAAACAGGATTTCTCCCGATTCAGGTTCAAGGAGCCTTGCTATAATTGAAAGCAGTGTGGATTTGCCACATCCGCTGGGACCAACGATTGCAAGGAATTCTCCTTTTTTTACCTGAAATGATATGTTGGTAAGCGCTTTTGTTTCACCATTTAAATTGTGATAAGAAAAGCATATGTTCTTACATTCCAGAATAGTCTGATTCATAGTTATTCCTCACATTTGGGCTTTTTGTATGCATGATTTTGCACATCTTTATCAGGTTCTTATACATATAATTTATGAGCATTCGACATTTCTGTGTCTGTTTTTTCACAGGTTTTCATAAGGAAACAGTTCTGGTAATGTTTGTAAGAAATGATTGAAATACCTGATAAAATGTGATAGTATCAAATTCAGATTTTATAATTGGAGGAAAGTTTGCATGGCTCAATTATGGGGAGGACGTTTCACCAGGGAAACGGACAGGCTGGTTTATCAGTTTAATGCATCTGTTACATACGATAAAAAGCTTTTTGAACAGGATATAGAAGGAAGTATTGCCCATGTGGTAATGCTGGAAAAGCAGGGGATACTCACCTGTGAAGAAAAAGACGCCATTGTAAAAGGATTAACCGGTATCCGAAAGGATGTATCGGAGGGGCGTTTGGTTATTACAGATGAATATGAGGATATTCACAGCTTTGTGGAGGCCAGCTTAATTGACCGGATTGGAGAAGCAGGGAAGAAACTGCATACCGGCAGAAGCAGAAACGATCAGGTGGCCCTGGACATGAAGTTGTATGTGAGGATGCAGGTTCTTTCCATATCGGAACTGCTGGTGGAAATTCTTGAAACCCTGCTTACTGTGATGGAAAATAATCTGACCACCTATATGCCGGGATTTACCCATCTTCAGAAGGCACAGCCAACCACGCTGGCCCATCACATGGGAGCCTATTTTGAAATGTTTAAACGGGATCTGCTGCGGCTTCATGATATTTATAAAAGAATGAACTACAGTCCTTTGGGGGCAGGCGCTTTTGCCGGAACCACATATCCGCTGGACCGCGTTTATACTGCCTCACTGATGGGATTTGAAGGTCCCACTTTAAACAGCATGGATTCTGTGGCGGATCGGGATTATATCATTGAATTTCTGGCGGCCCTTTCTACGATTATGATGCATTTAAGCAGATTTTCAGAAGAAATTATCATATGGAATTCAAATGAATACCGGTTTGTGGAAATTGATGACAGTTTCTCTACAGGAAGCAGCATTATGCCTCAGAAAAAGAATCCTGATATTGCAGAGCTGGTCAGAGGAAAGACAGGACGCGTATATGGCGCCTTAATGTCAATTCTTACTACCATGAAAGGGCTTCCTCTTGCTTATAATAAGGACATGCAGGAGGATAAAGAAGTCACCTTTGATGCAATTGAAACGGTAAGCAGTTGTCTGATGCTATTTAATGGAATGTTAAAGACGCTGAAATTTAACAATCAAATTATGGAAAAAAGCGCAATGAATGGTTTTACAAATGCTACTGATGCAGCAGATTATCTGGTGAATAAAGGAGTTCCTTTTCGTGATGCACATGGCATTATCGGACGTCTTGTGTTATACTGCATTAAAAAGGACTGCAGTATTGATTCCTTGAGCCTTGAGGAATTGAAATTTATCAGTCCCGTGTTTGATGTGGATTTCCATGATGCCATCAGCTTAAAAACCTGTGTGGAAAAGAGACTTACAATTGGTGCGCCGGGGCAGAAGGCAATGGAAGAAGTGATAAGGATTAATAAGAACTTCCTTGCCCATGCGTGGACAAAAGATAATGACAGAACAGAATATACAGCAAATCGGCAAGCGTAAAACGCTTTGGAATGGAGGAAAAAATGAGTGACAAATTAAAAGTTGGAATTTTAGGCGGTACAGGCATGGTAGGACAGAGATTTATTTCTCTTCTTGAAAACCATCCCTGGTTTCAGGTGACTACAATTGCAGCAAGCCCAAGGTCTGCCGGAAAAACTTATAAAGAGGCAGTGGGAGAGCGTTGGAAAATGACCACGCCTATGCCGGAAGCAGTGAAAGAGCTTGTTGTTATGAATGTAAATGAAGTGGAAAAAGTTGCTTCCCAAGTAGATTTTGTATTTAGTGCGGTGGATATGACAAAAGAAGAAATAAAAAAGATAGAGGAAGAGTACGCAAAGACGGAAACACCTGTTGTATCCAATAATTCTGCACATCGCTGGACGCCGGATGTGCCTATGGTGGTGCCGGAAATTAATCCGGAACATATGAAAGTCATTGATTTTCAGAAAAAAAGGCTGGGAACGGAACGAGGCTTCGTAGCTGTTAAACCCAACTGCTCTATCCAAAGCTATGCCCCTGTACTTACTGCATGGAAGGAATTTGAGCCCTATGAAGTGGTGGCGACTACCTATCAGGCAATCTCTGGTGCCGGTAAAACATTTAAGGACTGGCCGGAGATGATTGAAAATATTATTCCCTATATTGGCGGTGAAGAAGAAAAAAGTGAAAAAGAGCCTTTAAGAATATGGGGAGAGATAAAGGATGGTGTGATTGTGCCTGCACAGACGCCGGTAATCACCTGCCAGTGCATCAGAGTACCTGTATTAAATGGACACACAGCGGCTGTTTTTGTAAAGTTTAAAAAGAAGCCAACTAAAGAACAATTAATTGAAAAGCTGGTATCCTTTAAGGGACTTCCACAGGAACTTGAACTTCCCAGCGCACCGAAACAGTTTATTCAGTATATGGAGGAGGACAACAGGCCTCAGGTAAAACTGGATGTTGATTTTGAAAATGGAATGGGAATCAGTGTTGGACGTATTCGCGAGGATAGTGTATATGACTGGAAATTTGTAGGACTTTCTCACAATACGGTCCGTGGAGCAGCAGGGGGAGCTGTACTTTGTGCGGAGCTTTTAAAGGCGCAGGGGTATATAACGAAAAAATAAAGGGATGAGAATATGGATGAATTACGTTATCGGGTGGATCTGCTGAGCGCAATGAATCAAAGACTGACAAATGATGAAAAGATGTATCGTCTGATCTGCGATACGTCCAGCAATGCGTTTTTGTATGTTAATTTTGTAAAGAATGAAGTCAGAACTCTGGCAAACTGGAATTTCTTTTTTCCGGATGTTGAAATCCGTTATATGAAGGATCTTGCAAAACTGTATTCTCAGGTGGAAGATAAATACGTACTTCCTCTTAGAGATTTACTGTTTCTGGAAAAAACGGAAATGAATGCTGACAGTGGAATTGTCAGGTTAAAGGACGGAAGAACATGGGTAGAATGCGAATCGGCTATCTTATATGATGAATCCGGAAATGCAACGGACAAGGTGATCCGGTTTAAAGATATTTCCAAATTTAAAAATCAAACTGACGAACTAACTTATATGGCTTATTATGATGTTTTGACAGGACTTTACAGCAGAAATTATTTTGTAAGACTTTTGTCGGACTTTGTGCGGAAAGCAGAGGAAGAAAACAGTATTGTTGCAGTTATGTTTGTTGACATTGACGATTTCAGAAAGATCAATGATGGTTTGGGTATTATTGTAGGAGATGAGATTGTACAGCAGTTTGGCCAGTTTCTGGCAGGATTTCAGGGAGAAAATGTGCTGGTATCCCATTTTAATGCGGATATTTACTGTATTGCAATTTATGAGCCGGGAGGAAACAGAAGTGTAGAGCATATTTTTAAATTGATACACGAACGTATTAAAAATCCTTTTGCATTAAGCACAGGCCAGGAGCTTAGTTTAACGGTAAGCATAGGAGTGGCGGAATACCCTGAGGCTGCAAAGACCACGCTGGATTTGATTAACTGCGCTGAAATTGTTATGTTTAAGGCAAAAAATCAGGGAAAAGATTCCATTCAGTATTTTGATGCACCTATATTAAATGAGTTTTTACAAAATGTCAGTATTGAAACAAAATTAAAAGAAGCTGTTTTCAGCCAGAATTTTGTTATGAATTTTCAGCCCCAATATTATGTGGATGGTAAAAAGCTGCGTGGTATGGAGGCACTGATCAGATGGAGGGATAACGATGGCAAAATGATCAGTCCGGCTCTTTTTATACCAATTGCAGAGAAAAACGGAACAATTGTGCCTATTGGAACATGGGTTATAGAAGAAAGCATCAAGTATTTTGCAGGGTGGAAGAAAAAGTATGACTGCCACTTTATATTGTCTTTAAATATTTCGGCAATTCAATATATGAG
>VSNT01000144.1 GCA_009774465.1 Lachnospiraceae bacterium | reverse complement strand
GTACCGAAACCACTATAAAAGAAGTAAAATTTGAAAACTTTTTCCAGCCTCATGACAATATATATATGCAAGGGCAAATGTTTGAAAGCCGACAAGTCGATTTATTCCCGCGGGCAACGAGCCAAAGTCATGCTTGCATGACCTTGGCGACTGCCGCGAGGGTGAAATACTCCGCAGCCTGCTGCGCGGTATTTCACTCCCACGAGCAGCGAACCGGGCCGACATGCCGGCACGTCCATTTGGCGGCTGCCGCGAGGTAAATACCCCGCAGCCTGCTGCGGGACATTTGACTGACATAAGAGAAGAGGGGAGATAGCTGCTATGAATAATGATGAATTCGAGCGGTTTGTCCTGAAGTTTGGAAAGGATATTCTGCGGTTTTGCCGGATGACAGCCGGGGATGCGGAAAATGGGGACGAACTGTATCAGGACACTATGCTCAAGCTGCTGGAGAAAAGGAACAGACTGGACTCTGCGCAGAACACAAAGAGTTACGCTTTATCCACTTCAATTTATCTTTGGAGAAATAAGAGGAAAAAATACGCAAACAGAATGAGGCTGGTTCCGATTGACAGTATGGAAGAGATGTCTGAGGAAGGACATGAAGTAGCTGATTATGACAATGAAGTTTCGCCGGAACATATCGTACTGCAGCAAAATGAAGTAGATATGATTCAGGGATTAGTGGCCACTCTGCCTGAAAAGTACAGGATACCAATTTATTTGTATTATTCGGCGGACATGCAGATCAGCGAGATATCTGAGATTCTCGAATTGCCGGAGGGAACCGTTAAAAGTCGAATGCGGAAAGCAAAGAAGCAGTTAAAGGAAAAATTGGAGGCGATAGGATATGACAGATGAAAAATTGGATCAGATCTTAAAGCAGGCCCTTGCTCCTGAAATAAGTGACGGAGAAATTCAAGTACGTAAAAGGAGGAAGGGTAAAATGAAGAAATTTGGTAAAATTGGAAAAGCTGTGGCCGCCGCTGCTGCAGCGGTTGTTGTTGGAATCCTTGGACTGGGTTACTTTAATCCGGTGCTTGCAGCAAAGATTCCGCTGATTGGAAAAATTTTTGATAAGGTTGAAGGTGATGTTATATATTCCGGCGATTACACGGAGAAGGAAACTGTTCTGACAAATGAAGATCATACAGGCAATTTGGACACAACGGAGTATTCTGTGTCTGATAAAGGAATAACACTGACTGCATCGGAAGTCTACTGTGATGGATATTCCATATTCCTTACGGTAAATATTGAAGCGGAAGATGCAGACTTTACACATATTCCGGAACATTATACAGGCCTGAATACTGCAGATAATAAAACAGCAGCAGGATTTTATATAAACGGAACATGGAATATTGATGGAAATACGCCTGAACAGTTTGAAAATACCTTTGAGGGAAAGGTAATTGACAGTCACACCTTTGCAGGCCTGTTGAAAATGAACCTTGCAGAGAAAGCTTCAGGCAGCGGAAAACTGAATTTAAATATAAGCGGCCTTGGCTATGATGATGACAGGATGCTTAATAACGAAGAAATATCTGCATCTCATTGGACGGATGGCGCCTGGAATATTGTCCTTCCATTTGAGGTGAATGAAACAGATGTAAAGACCATTGAAGTTGGCGAGAAAAAAGGAAATATTACCCTTGATAATGTAGTGATCTCTCCCTATCAGGTGATTGTCCATACCACAACGCCGGGAGAACAGAGAGAACTGACAGAGGACAGAAGGGAAAAGCTGCTTTCAAAAGATCCTGATATGACAGATGCAGAGATGTTTGAACTTCTTGGGTGGTCTTATGAACCCTGTCAGACGATTTTGTTTAATCAGGATGGGGAGATGCTTTATTCAGATATGGAAATGGCAGGCAGAGCCGGGTTTGCTGTTCAGGGTAAAGAGATAAAAACGTTGTATATCTTCATTTTTGACAATTTGGACGACTGGGTGCAGATGGAGAATGAGGGCATGAACAGCAGTGCTGCGGATAAGGCGGTTATTTCCAGGGAAATTCATGTGCAGTGAGTAGTAGAAGCATTAAAAACCAGAAAATAAAATGCAGGATATAATATTGAAATGTATCAGGCATTAAAGCGGAAAAGTGTTTGTTGGAAAAACCAATGAACGCTTTTCTGCATTTAGAAGCAAAATCATTTAAATGCAAAATTATTTAAAGGTTAAACTATATTGACAAATTGATATCAAAATAATATCATAAAAATATCAAAACACGGAGGAAAAGGAAATGGAAGAAAAAATATTACAGAAAAATAAAAACGGAATGGGAATGATGTTCCTTTTTATATTGCTATATGCAGCTGGCATAGGAGCAATTGTATTGGGGGCTGTTTTGCTGGATGGTCATGGAGACGGATTTGCGCCCGGTATCATAGCATTAGTGCTGGGAATCCTTTACACAGCATTTGGCTGGGTTCTCTTTTGCGGACTTAAAGTGTTAAAACCCCAGGAAGCGCTGGTTTTAACTTTGTTTGGAAAGTATATAGGGACGATAAAGGAGGAAGGCTTTTATTATGTGAATCCTTTTTGCGTCAGTGTAAATCCGGCAGCCGGTACCAAATTAAATCAGAGCGGCGATGTGGAAAGCAGCGCAGGAAAGATTTTGCAGATTTCCGCTTCGGCAGCAACTGCAGAAATGGCTTCTGGTGTAAGTAAAAAGGTGTCTTTGAAAATCATGACCTTGAATAACAGCAGGCAGAAAATCAACGACTGCCTGGGAAATCCTGTGGAAATTGCAATTGCTGTTATGTGGAGGGTAACCGATACAGCAAAAGCAGTGTTTAATGTGGATAATTATAAAGAGTATTTGTCCTTACAGTGTGACAGCGCGCTGCGCAATATTGTCCGTATTTACCCTTATGATGTGGCGGAAAATGTGGATACTACCGGGGACGGAGTGGCGGATGAAGGAAGCCTTAGAGGTTCCAGCGAAATGGTTGCAGACCGGATTCGTAAGGAAATCCAGAGTAAGGTTCTGGATGCGGGAATTGAAGTGATTGAGGCGAGGATCACTTATCTTGCCTATGCGCCGGAAATTGCAGCAGTCATGCTGCAGAGGCAGCAGGCGTCGGCAATCATTGATGCCAGAAAGATGATTGTTGACGGAGCAGTGGGAATGGTGGAGATGGCGTTGGAGCGTCTTTCTGAAAAAGAAGTGGTTTTGCTTGATGAGGAGAGAAAAGCGGCTATGGTATCCAACCTTTTAGTAGTACTTTGCGGCAATAGGGACGCCCAGCCTATTGTAAATTCAGGATCCCTTTACTAATGGCTGATAACAGTAAAAAACAGCTTCCCTTACGTTTGTCAGCGAAATTATATGATGCCATTGCAGCCTGGGCTGAGGATGACTTTCGATCTGTAAATGGTCAGATAGAATATCTGCTGACAGAATGTGTCCGTCAAAGGAAAAAGAATGGATCGCCTGTTCCCCATGAACTGGATATTCCGCCGGAGCTTGATATAAAATAGTGACATTCCGGTACATTTCATATATAATAAATAATGTGACTAAAACCATAAGTCATGACGATTCCTGTTCGTATGAATCCCATGACTTTTTGGCTGTAGTTTCAAAAACAAAAGAAAATGGTGGGACAGTAATTATGAGTAGAGCAGGAAGAATCATTGCAGCGGTTATGGCTGCGGTAGTTATTGTGGCATCGGCAGTATATATTGGTCCTGTAGCCGGTGACAATCCAGGCTGTGTGGAGGCAGCGGGCAGGCCTGTTTCAATCAGTTCCTGTGTGATTTCAGGAAATGATGTGGTTTGTCAGATTAAATCCTCCGGCATTCCTTCAAGTGATGACGGAAAATATTATGTTTACGCTGATGAGGTTTTTCAGGATGGTACGGTGGGAAGTGTTGTAGCTTCTGCTAAGGCAGGAACTTCCGTTTCCTTGAGCTTTCCTTTAAATTACAATACGGATCAGTCAAATTTAAGCCGTAAGTTCCTGATTGCAGTTAAAAGGAACGGACAGATGGTTCAGGTAAGCGACGAACATTATATTACCAATCCGGAAGCAATTGCGGCATATACTTCTGCGCGTCAGGACAGAGGAATCAAGGGGATTCTGCCGGATGTGACCAGAGTTTCCAATGGAGAACTGCAGGATCTTGGAATCCAGCAGATTGTATACAATATGGATATCGGGGAAATCTGTGCGAATGCGTCGGTGCCTGGTGCAGTTCCTTTTGACTATAATGGACAGACCTATTACTTTAATGGGGATATGATTTCCAAATTTGATTCTACCATCAGAAGTTTTAATAATTATGGAATGCAGGTTACATTGGTGCTCTTAAATGGAGGAAAAAGCCCTTATGCGCAGGATTTGATTCATCCGCTGGCAGTTGGCGGCGACTGTCCCGGATATGCCATCAATGTAGCGGATGCAGCAGGAACGGAGCATTTAAAAGCAATTGGGGCATTTTTAGGACAGCGTTATTCGGGAGCAACAGGCTGCGGACAGGTGGATAACTGGATCGTGGGAAATGAGGTAAATGCACGTACTTCCTGGTGGCATACCAATTCCACATCCCTTGATTTAAATGTAAATATTTATGTAAAAGCTTTTCGTATCTTATATAATGAAATAAAGAGCAAAAATGCCAATGCCCGTATTTACAATTCCATTGATCAGGAGTGGAACAGATTGTCAAATCCCGGAAGCTTTCTTGCAAGGGGATATCTGGATCAGTTTAACTATTACATAAACCGGGAGGGGAATATTGACTGGGGACTTTCCTATCATCCCTACAATTCTCCCTTATATGATCCTTACGCATGGAACGGACCGGCAGTATGGGTGAAAAACAATCTTTCCACGCCCTATATTACCATGCAGAATATTGATCTTCTCATTAACTACATGCATCAGAACCATTACTTAAATCCAAACGGGGAAGTGAGAAGCATTTCCCTTGCAGAAATTGGTTATACTTCTTCTTTTGGAAGTGAGGCCCAGGAAGCATCCATTGCTTATGGTTATTTAAAGGCGGCGTCCCTTCCTGATGTGGATGCATTTATGCTGTTCCGTCAGACCGATGACGCACATGAGATGGAAAGCCATCTGGCCCTTGGTCTGTATGATATAAACGGAAATAAAAAGCCTGCCTATGAGATATACAAAAGCCTGGGAACTGCAAATGAAGGGGGCGCTAAGGCAAGAGTCTCTGAAATTATTGGCATGGATATTGACCAGATGATCAGTCAGAATATTATATGGACAAGAGGCGGAACGGGAGTTGTACAGTAATTTTAGTATTTTTAAGGGGGAGAAAGTAAATATGAGAATTGATTTAAAACAGACACGCAGGGCATATGGAAAAGGAATACGCGCTTTCTTATCGCTGACATTGGTTTTGGTACTTGTTTTTGGCCTTACAGGGTGTGATGCACTAAATTTAGGGGGAAAACAGCCAAAGGCTAAAAGCGTTGCGGAAGCGGCGGAAAACAGCCTTACAGCTTTGCAGTCAGGAGATTTTAAAAGTTTTTCTTCCTATCTGGAGGAAGGAAATGAACTGCTTCATGTGTTTGCAGCAATGGAAGGGGAAAGCATTCCTGAAATGGATAAGGCTTATCAGCTTTTCTGCAGCCAGCAGTCTGACATGGAATTTACCGTGGGAGAAGAAGTGGAAAACCTTCATGGCATGATATACGTTAAGGTAAAGACCAGAGACTATGGCAGTTCCATTTATGAGGCCATGCTGGACGCATTAGAGAATCAGGCAAAGGAAGGCGGAGATGCTTACACGAATGTGGGAGGCTGGATGGAACAGGGAATCAGTTCTGCGCAGATGGGAGAAGAGCAGGAAGCAAAGGCAGACTATGCGGCCAAAAACGGAGGCTATTACCTGCAGCACAGAGGCTATCCGGATCTGGAGTTTTTAAATGTTTTGACAGGCGGATTTTATGATTATGCAGATGTGACTATGACTGTCTGCACCTATGAGGAAGAAGGCTATTGTCTGCGCTATGACATAGCGGCTGTTGGGGATACGATTATCAGCTTTTTGAAAAAAGAGGGAATTGATGAATCTTTGGTAGACCTTTCTTTAGTGGAGCAGTTTAAGCTTGAGCAGGAGGAACGCTGTGATATGCTGCCCGGTATTTATGGCAGCGTTCTTATGGAAGATGGCATGGTCTTTACTACCTTTGGCGTAGATTTTTCTGCGGCAAATCAGACGGACCTTGTAAATGCGGGAATTGTCAGCGGCGCTTATGACACCAGCTTTGCCGAATATCTCAGTTTAAGCTCCACGGTTTCAAGTTTTGAAAGGGATGGAATTACCTGTGTGACTACGCCACAGTATGAGGAAGAATAAGCAAAATTTTAGGAGCTGTTTAACCAGCGCAGCTTACGCTGCGCTGGTTGTAGTATTCCTGCGGGAGCGATCCAGGCGGCCATGCATGTCCATTTGGTGACTTTCGTTATCATTCAACGACACTTATGCTGTAAACATTGGTAATTTGTGCAGGATATGATTCCGCAATCTCGCCATCATATACAATTTCCAGAATATCTCCCACTTCCGGTGTGGGATTTATGCTTGTCACAGGAACGGTTATCTGGTCTGCACTATTCAATTCTGCACTTCCTTCAACTGGTTTGACAAGATAATAATTGTCATTTATTTCCAATATAGTTGCCTGAAAAGTTGCCTTATCATTTGTTTCGCTGTTGCAGGCTGTAAATGAAAATAATACAGCTAAAGATATAAGTATACAAAAAATCTTTTTCATTTTCTACCTCCCTGCAAATTTTTTAAAATGGGCTCAATGTACTTTTTGTCTGAAATATCATAGGATGTGGAAATCATTTTTATCATTTCCTGTTCTTCCTGCGTTTTATTCTTTTTAGCTTTCAATGTTTTAATAAACATCTTCATCATAAGCCTGGATGAAGCAGACATTTTTTCATAATTAAATCCGCCCGGGCAGTAAAATACATTCACTTTTTCCAATTCTGAGGCACTGAAATTTTGTTTAAGAAAAGGTTCAATTTCCGGGTTTTCTATCGGACTTCCGCCAACGCAGAATACAATCAGTTTCTTCCCTTCCCATTTATTCATGTTGTTTTTGAACCAACTGATTTTGCTGATGCTGCCGGCACAGGCCCAGCCACCGAAGATAATTGCTTCGCAGGCAGATAAATCTTTCTTTTTTGCGGCCGATAATTCAAGGCAGTCAGCTCCTGCCTCTTCTGCGATCCACTGCGCATAACGCTGTGTGAAGCCTGTTTGCGAGTTATAAATTACAATTGTTTTCATCTGCTTAATTCTCCTTTTTTTCGCTGTCAATCTTTTTTTCAAAGTTCTCAATTCCTGCGTATAGTTTTGATAAAAGAATGAAAAGTGTTTCAATTTCTTCGTCTGTGTAAACTTCAAAAAGATATTTCAATTGCTCCTGGTATTTTAAAAAGTCATTTTTGTAAAATTCATTTACTTTTTCAGTGGGACAAATGCACATGCCCCTTGTATCATTTGGGCTCTGGCTGATGGTAATAAATCCTTTTTTTACCAGAACGTCAGCTAATTTTTTAATATTTTGCCTTGAGCAGCCCAGCAAATTTCCCAATTGGGTAAAAGTCAATGCATCTTTTGACTGCCTGACAATCGACAATAACATAAATTGCTTGAGTGTAATTTGGGGAATATGGTTGTCGAAAAGTGTCTGTAATTTATTTCCGGCAATAAATAATGTGCTAAAAACAGCTTTTTCCTGATTTTCTGTGGTGCTTGAAAATCTTTTAATCAAATCATTTTGATTCATAGAGTTCTCCTATAGGTAACTTGTTGCACGTTTTATTATAGCAACAAGTTACCTGTGCGTCAACAGGCGTTTGTATTTGAATACAAAAAAGCAAAATCACATAAGTATATAAAAAGCAGGCCCAAAAGGATAACCACATGAATTCGGAAACAGGATACAAAATCTGGAGCGACACAATTCCTTACAAAGATAAATCAGTAAAGGTTACGGTGGAATTTCCTGCGCAGTCTGACTTAAAAGCCTGTCAGGAATTAACTGGCAGGCTGAAGGCAATGTATCTGGAAAAAATGTGTGGAAATGAGATGAACCATGAGTAAGAGAGTCAGAACATTGCTTCGTGTGTCCTCAAGGCAGCAGCTTCATGAGGGAGATATTCCCGTTCAGCGGGCGGAAGCGGAGCAATATATTGCCAGGCAGCCGGATTGGGTTTTTGACAAAGAATATATTGAAAAAGCGGTATCCGCTTATAAAAACAGTGTGGAGGACAGAGAAGTTTTACAGCAGATTCTCAAGGATGCCAGAGCAAAGGAATTTGAAATCCTGCTGGCTTATATGTCGGATCGAATTGGCAGACAGGAGGAATACAGCTTTTATGTGGCCGCTTTAAACCAGTTGGGAATAGAGGTATGGACGATTAAAGATGGGCAGTTAAAGACAAGGGAGCATACGGATAAGCTGTTGAATTTTATCCGTTTCTGGCAGAATGAAGGAGAAAGCAGAAAAACCAGTATGCGTGTAAAAGATGCACGGAGGGAAATGGTAAGGGCCGGAAAATTTGCAGGGGGCAGGGCGCCCTATGGATACACGCTGGTGCCTTCCGGCATGGTGAGTAATCATGGCCGCCTGTTAAAGAAGCTGGAAATTGTGGAAAAGGATGCGGCGGTAGTTAAAAAAATATATGATCTGGCTGTTTTAAAGGGAATGGGATATGAAAAAATAGCCGGGACGCTGAACGCCGAAAAAATTCCGGCAATTACCGGAGGGCAGTGTAAACCGGGCAACGTTGCCGGAATTTTAAAAAATCCGATTTACATGGGATTTTACGCCATTAATAAAAGAGGGGGAGCGGAAGGCGCG
>VSNT01000143.1 GCA_009774465.1 Lachnospiraceae bacterium | reverse complement strand
GTCTAAAATATCATCAACATATAAAATTAATTTATTTTCATTCAACTGGCATTTATTGATATTATCAATAATACTTCTTGACTGTTCTGGCAATTCTTTTGTATCCCTTATAAACTGAATTCCCTCAATAGGATTGAGCACTTCTATATTATCTGCCTTAGCAGACCTCAGAATTTGTTGTGCATCACTTTTATCTACGAAATTAGTATACTCTGCCAAGACTTGCTTATAATATCCCCTTAGACGTCCATTTGATTCTTCATGAACAAGACCGTTAATTGCTTCTACTGCTTTAGAATAATCCCCATACATACCATAATCAAAAGCCTTTCTTGTAGTTTTTGCCACACTACTAATATTTACTGAAGAAACATATTCTACACCAGCAGTAACATTTTTACAAATCTCAATCCAATTAGCATTTCTTTTTAAAATGTAATCCCCTATTTCCATAATTTCATTTAATGATTGCCCTTCTATTTGTTCGCACATTTTTTCGGACAATTCAAATTGCGCTTTTGTTGCATTACTAAAAAAATTATACCCGTCATCCGCATACAAAACATTCGTCAACTGATTTCCCAATAAATAAATCAAACAATAGTCATTATTAGATCTTACTCCTCTCCCCATTCCCTGTTCTATTCTCTGCACCTGCTCACGCTGAATCCTCTCGCTTTTTCTAACCACTTCCTGTTCATATTTATCATTCATATTACTTATATTAGGAAGTCCATCAATAACCAATATTCTACAAGAATCGTCTGGCAAATCAATCCCATCATATCTATTCACAATTACATATAAACCATGATTATTCTCTTTAATTCGATTAATACCATCTGAAATATTGCCAGAAGATAATACTATTCCTCCATTTTCCTCCCAGTACTTTGACATTACAAACGATGGAACAAGTACTACTACATTGTATTCTTTAGCCTTTTCAATAAGTGCGTCTCTCATTTCAATTTCGGTTAAATCCTTATTGATTATTTTAGGCACAACAATCAGCCTTTCGCCTATATCATTAGCTTTTTCCGGCGTGATAACTCGCATATCGTCTTTAAAACTCACTCCCATTACTGTTGTAAACGGACTGTCATCCGGCAATGTAGCACTCATATAAATTCTTCTCTTTGCATCATCAAAACTCCTTATTTTATGTATTGGAGTACAGTTTGGTATAATACTAACCGCTTTTGTTGAAATATAACAATGACACAATTTCAAACAATCCTTTACAAGCTCTAACTTAAATTTAACATACTCATTTTCTCTATTTTCACATAATAATCGATATATTTCTTGGCACTTATCTTGCCAACTCCAAAATGGAACCAACATATTGTCAAAAACATTCCTTTTTTCTACAATATCTGCAAAACGACCTTCTGCCTGTACATTCATTACATCATAAAACATCCCTATAATCTGCTCATATAATGAGTCTCCACTAGGAATTGTTACTGAAAATTGCTCCTGAATGCTTCCAATACACGCATGCATGTCATCAATTATGATACTGCCAATTGAATAATTATTTTCCTCCCTCAAGCCAAAAACACTTTTTCCATTGACTAATTTCTGAATAGTTGTTATTAAAATAGCCCTTTTTCTTTGATAATCTAAATCTGTTTCTGAATCAACAGTCTTTATACCCAATTCCCTCGCTTGACCTATTACTTGCTCAACTAAATATTTGTCAGGAACAACATACATTGCCGGGCCAAAACCTTCATTTAAGCAACTTTGCAAAATCATTAATGCAACAACAGTCTTCCCGCTTCCTGTATTCATTTTTATTATGGTATCTCTTTCATTTCTTTGCTCAAACCATTGTTTCCAAACTTCTCCTTGAACATCTCTTGGGTACTGATATTTTTGAGATTTACTTGATAATCCCATAAAAATGTCTCTTGGATTAATTTGTTTTTGAAGAGAATTTAAGCCTAATTGTGTAAAATCTATCATGTTCATTTCCTTTCTGTATTTAATACATACCTATTTCGCTGTAATTGTTTTTTCCTTAATGTGATAAAGTATATTCCTCTTTTTACAGAACTCAATTACATATTCCGCCTGTTCATTATAAAACTTTTTATGTTGCTTATAAGCAGATACCTCCTTGCAGTAATTAGTCCTCCCAAAGATAATTTTATCCGTAAAGGATATTTCTTCTAATAATTGATCTAACTTCTGATTAATCAAATTAGGGGTTGGATACGGCTCTATGCTTACCCATGTTTTGCAACCGGCATCATGCAATGCTTTCATTGCCGCCAATCTTGCTTGGTATGTTGCCGTATACGGCTCCATCTTTTTTCTGTAATCCTCATCCAAAGAAATCAGTGTAATACCATATTCATTATCACTAGAGTATTTTGCAAGTTCTATTGGAAGTATTCCCTTTGTCAAAACTGTACATTTTATATCTGCCTGATTAAGCATCTGAATCGCAGCCAAACTCGTCTGTGCAATTTCATCATATTCATACATAAACGGATCTGTCGTAAAACATAACTGAACGGACTCAATCTTATCTTTTAATTTTGGTATTTCCTGTTGAAGAAGTTGTAATGTATTTGACACCAAATAAGGTTGAATCCATTGTTCATATGTTTGAATTTTCCCAAATCGCTTTTTCTGTAAAAAAGCATAACATGGAAAAGTACAGCCATGCGCGCAGCCCAGAACATGATTCATAGTATAATCTCCATACTCTACACCCGTTTCATAGAGCATTGTCTTTCGTTGTATATAGCCAGCCACTTTCTTCATGATTGCAGCCTCCTGATTATAACGCTGCGCCCTCCCTTTTCTTCCATAAATCTTAAAGGTTGACCGGTTTTTTCTGAAACTTGTGGTTGTCTACAAATTTGTATAAACCCATCCGCTTCTAATTCTTTAAGGGCATCATTAACCATATTGATATAACCAATCAAACCATAATGCCCATAAAATTCTGCCAACAATTTATTCAAATGTACTTCTTCTTTATAGTTTTGTAAATAGGAACGCATCTTCTTTTTCACATCATAGATGGTTGTTTGTTTCCCCGAACTATCGGTACTCACATCAGACATATAATCAAAAATCGACATCTGTCCTTCTCTTTGTATATTCAGCACCAACTCATCTGTCCTCTTCAACATATTTTGTGCCATCAACAAACATCCGTCTTCATGATTACATACATGAATCAGTCTGTACTTCGGATGATTTGTCTTTTTTATCTGTATTGGCATATCAAGAACATATGTATATCTTTTCTGTAGTTGCTGCTTATAGCAAGTTGACAATTTCTCCTCTGCCTGATAACCATCGATTTGTCCTGCATTAAAATCATTAACTATATCTTGCCAGTAAGTTCCATCTGCAATTTTATTGAGCAATTCAACAGATTTTTGACTGGTATCGACCTGTATCGGTGAATATTCAATCAAGTCATCAAGGTCAGTTAATGCGACATCTTTCGTGTAATCTACCTTTAAAGCCCTGCAAGCCTCTCTAAAAAATCCAAAAGAATTAAAATTTATCAACATCTCAAATGATGCAAAAGCACACAATGAGAATCTATCAAACAGTTCGGAATCTAATGCCTGAATTCCATATGGATCAATATACAGAAACACATTGTAATTTCTTTTATTTTCAAGAACTTCAACTATTTTTTCTTCATATTTTCCAGATATAATAATAGGCTTCCATCTAAAGTCCCCATAGTCTCTCAAATTCTTTTCAAGTTCCGGCGCATAATTTAAATCAATAAAGCACATATCGATACTTGCTTTTTCTGATTTTGTACTTGCCATACACTCTTGCCGAACATCCAAAGCTATAATTGGAGAGCCCGGTTTCCCATCGTCAAATCTTCCTTTACCCGAAAAACAATCAACATAAAAAACAGGATGCCTTGTCGTCAAAATTTTTTGAAAGTACGGTTTCAGATAGGCACCAAGCAAAGTATCTTTTATTTCCGACCAATCTTTTTTCTTTTCAAAGAAGTTTCTATTATCTTTTGGCATTAAAATCCCCTTATTATTATCATAATTTAATTTTTCCAATTCGCTACACAGTGTGTAGCGAATTATTTCAATTTATTTTCATTATACATCAATTTATTACGCTCTAATTCATCTTGAAGTTCCTCTACTGTCGGCAATACTGTCATATATTTGGATGCAAATATCTGTTCACTTTCATTTAAAACAGAATATTTTACCATCGTTTCGTCTTTATCTGTGCAGAAAATAATACCAATCGTTGGGTTGTCATCCGGCTGCCGTTTTAAATCATCAAACATTCTGATATACATATCCATCTGTCCGATATCCTGATGTGTCAGTTTATGTGTCTTCAGGTCTATCAGCACAAAACACTTTAAAATATAATTATAAAACACCAAATCAATATAAAAATCTGATGTTTCAGTGCATATGTGCATCTGCCTATCCACAAAGCAAAATCCTTTACCCATTTCCAGTAAAAATTTCTGCAAATGGCTGATAATTGCACTTTCAACATCTTTCTCAATGATTTTATCATAATTATTGATACCCATAAACTCCAAGACGTATGGATCTTTTACAAATTTGGGGGTCTGTCCTGCTTTATCTGGAAACTGTGTTGAAAGAATACGCTTATAATAACCCGATTTTATATTACGTTCAAGTTCTCTAACAGACCAATATTCATTTGCTACTTCATTTAAATAAAAATTACGTTCGTCCTCATCATCCAGCCGCATTATCGTCCTAAGATGAGACCAATGAACTTTTCCAAGCATTGAATAACCATATGATTCTTTTGAAAATGTCAAATATAACTGTCTGCAATTTCTAATAGTCGCAACAGAAAAACCCGAACCATATTCACCCGAAAGTTCTTGTGCTAATCTTTTTATTAGATATGAGCCATATTTTGCCTTAGACACCCCTTTTTGTTCTTGTTCAACAATTCTCTCTCCAATGTCCCAATAAGCATAAGTCATAATATCATTAACTGCTGCATAGGCTGTATTTTTAGCACATTCCAATATCTTATGAATATCTCTATAAAACTGGCGTTCTTCTTCACTGTCTATCAAATTAATTTTTGGCACTTCTAAACTCCTTCCAATTCGCTACACAGTGTGTAGCGAATTCATAATTTAAATTATTATAAGACTTTCCCTATGTATTTAGCAGTTATTTATGCTGTAAGATACATTATATCTTGTTATTCTTCCTTTGCCCCATAATCCACAGGTTTTTCCGCAACCATCATCAGTTTTGGATTACCATATTGATATACCATCCCACCTCTCGCATCATCTCCATTCCGCAAACTATGATAAGTATCACTCAAGAACAACCCCAGCACTTCACGCTTAATTTCATCATTCTGTAACAACAAAGTGAAGAAATCCTGATTTTGCTCCAGACCATCTATCAGCGCATTATCAACATGATCAAAATACGCAAATTCAAAATTCTGTTCGGAATTATTCTTTGCACTGGTTTTTAGCTCCTCCGACTTCTTCATAATATCCCGAATCTGCAATGCTGCCTTGATTGCAACATCATTGTCATATTGTTTGCCTGTCCTGCTGTTTATCTCTCTGATAATTTGCGAAAAGCGCTCTTCCTTTGCGGAAGTCAATACAATATCATATGCTGTGGGCAGCTTCAACACAGGACTTGCAGTTATACCGCTTTTCTTGTGTTCCTCTCCTCTTTTCTGAAGGAATTCAGATGCCTGAATCATGCCGTCAAGATTATAGCCTCCCCCTCCATGATTAATTCTGATATACGCTGTCAAATATGACAGGAAATTATATTTCTTGTGCAGTTCCACATCCTCAAAGCAGGAAGCCTGTAGCAGAATTCATAAAATCTGATGAAATGCCTGATATCCAATGCTACCTGTGTCCTTTTTTCTTCTGGAAATTCATCTATCACACGTTTCGCTTTCTGCAAGTAAAAAGTCATCTGCCTTTTATCCTTCGCCGTATGTACTGATTCATATAATACTTTATTAAATGCCTCTACATCAGCAGGGTCCCAAAAAAAGTATCCCTCTATCTTTGCATCAATATCATAAATTGCACGAGGCGTAACTGATTAGACAAAACCGTCTTTGTGTAATACTTTGAAAATGCCGCCACGCCATGTGATTTTTTCAGAATATACATAGCACACAACTTCGGCTGTTCAAATCCTGTCTGATACTTATCCGCAACCAAAAGCACCTGATAATCGTCCTTGTCATATTCATCCGGCAGATTTTTCTCTGTGATGACACATAGAACAATCCGAATATATGCTTGTTTTCATGGATTTTTATAATATTTAAAAAACACAACTCCCACTATCACAATAGAACTCACAAAATTATTCCTTCACAGATTCTATTGTGTCACAATGCCTAGTTTCATGTATTATTCTCTTTAACATATTTTACATTTCCATCATTTCTTAATTCTGAAGCATGTTTTTTTCTAAGATCAATATAGCATTTACAATACCTATTAAATTTCGGTCTCATAGATTTTGACAAATAATCTACTTCTTTATGTATTGGCTCAATCATTTGATCCAAAACTTCCTGATTCAATTTTGCACTCTTTAAACTTTCAACACTTTTTTCCACCTCCATTAACTCTTGCTGCACTTGTCCAATTTTGTCAGGTGTAACCCCCGCTTCCTGCATATATGAAATTTGCTGTTTGAGTCCGTTAATTAATTCTGTATAAATACCTATCTGCTTGATATTGTTCTGTTCACATATAATCTTATTAATACAATCTTCCCCTGCGTTTAACATGTCTATATAATGTTTTTCCATATCATAGAAAATATCCCTTAATTCCTTCTTTATTCTTTTGTCTGTACAGGGATTATAAATACAATTTTTACATTTTTCAAAATCATCTGATAAATCCGTAAGCAATTCAAATTTCACATGACCTTCATCAATTTTATCTCTTGCTTCTTGAAGAATTAATCTGCTATCTTGAACTAACGTATTGTCCAAATACCCTAATGCTTTATGAATTATTCCTACATTAAAACATTGTGAAATTTCCACCAATGCTTTCTCTTCTTCGCTGACATCCCTTAAATACTGCTCAGACAAATCTTTATAACTCTGTACCTTTCTATCTTTATTGGAAGAATCCCATACTAAATATATTCCTAAGAACGCAATAGCTACTGATATATAATCCTTCCAGAATTCTAACCACTGTACATTGTTCAGTCCTTCTGCGGTCATAGTAATGCTCGTTTTATCATACACAAAATCTGTAAACATTAATCCAACATTAATAACAAATGGAGCGATTAGCAGTGATATAATTACTATTATCAATATTCTATTGCTTTTCATCTTTTGTAAGTCCATAAATCTTCTAACTCGTTTCATTTAAATCATGTCTCCTTACATCCCATTGGACTATACCTTCTCAACTAATCTGTCTTCAAAATCACCACATGAATTCATATCTTCCTAATTTAAATTTTCTGCTATGCCCCATTTAACTTATCGTCACTAATTGAAACTTTATAAGCAATTTCCTCAAAATCAAATTTGTCTATATCAATAAAAATGTGCATATTAATCTCGCTTTTTCCAACATTATACACACGATATATTGCATACAGTTCTCCTTTTCGTTTTAATTCTTTTGCTCTATCCAATTCGTTTTTACTAATATAAAAAGGCTCTTCCTTCGTACCCGGTGTTGACTTAACCTCAATAAAAAGTTTTTTCCCATCTATAGTATACGACAAAATATCATATCCATTTGTATGGTCTTCAGATACAGAGGCATCTACCTGCTCAGCCAAATCTTCCCTCCCTGCATCAAGTAATTTCTGCACCTCAGAAGTAAATACATATTTTTCTCCCATTTCACCTATCTTTTTTAAATATTTATTCCATTCTTCAAAATCACAAGGAGCTTTTACCGTATCTCGCATTTGCTCATATGAGGATACATATAGATGAATTCTATCTTTTTCAGTTTCGTCCAACAAATCAACTTCTACTACTTCAAATTGTGATTGTTCGTTTTTTTTACTTCATCGCTCAATAGAATTCCCGCACATTCATTACAGATTATTTTTCCATTAACTATTTTCCAATTTTCTGATAGTGAAAGAAAACTTTTTCCACATGCAGGACATCTAAATAAATACTCTTCTCTCGCATGAGATATTTTTATCGGAGTTAATTGTTCAATATTCACATAGGAACCCAATTTAGAAATCCACTTTGTCACTTCTGAAAACTTCGTTTCCTTATTTTTTTGTCTTGCATACTCAAACATTGACTTAAACTTAGGAGGTATCTCTATAATTTCACCTGCAATTTCAAGTATTCCATTATCATATCCACTCATTGTACACTTTGCAAATTCATCTCTTTTTTTACCCACGAAAAACAAAATATAAAAAGCAAACGCTGATCTTAAGCATGAATAACTCGTAAAATCTATAGCTTCTCCCACTTCGTCACAATACTTTATTAACTTTTCAATTTCATAAAAAGAAAGTGTTGGTGCAGAAAAATCACTTTTTTTATCTGAACCTTCTTTGTTTTGTAACCTTTTAAACTCTTTAATTATCTTTGTTTTATCGCCATATGTTAGTATAAACTCATCTGAGCAATCCAAAAGATCAAATGCATACAAATATCTAAAAAAGCTGTCCGCATACTTATAATTAGAAGCTCCTTGTTGATATTGACTCATTATTTCTATGTAATTTCCATATGTCAATTTTTTAAAATCAGTTATATTCAACTTTTTTTGTATCTTTTTTATCATTCCACCATATGAATTGGGAAATGTATAATATCCAAGGAACTCATCAACTATATGCTGAGACTCAGCTGTAATATTATCAATTTTTGAATCAAATG
>VSNT01000142.1 GCA_009774465.1 Lachnospiraceae bacterium | reverse complement strand
ATTAAAAAATATGATGTGAATCCTGAAGAACTGGAACTTGAAATAACAGAAAGCGTTTTGATTGAAAACTTTAAGGAAATAACGGAAAAAATGTGCATTTTAAGGGATTATGGCATAAGAATATCTCTTGACGACTTTGGAACCGGCTATTCATCACTTTCTTACTTAAAAGGGCTTCCAATTGATACCTTAAAGGTGGATAAAAGTTTTATTGATACAAGCATTACAGATAAAAATACCAGAATTATTACGGAATCCATTATTTTTATGGCAAAGAGACTTGGATATGAAACTGTTGCAGAAGGGGTTGAAACACAGGAACAGTTTGAATATCTGGATGAGATAGGATGTGACTGCATTCAGGGCTATCTTCTTGGAAAGCCCATGTCAAAAGAAGACATTGAACAGCTTTTAAGTCAGATATGAGGGGAAGGCTGAAAGAAAAAAACTTTCAGCCTCCCTGATTTGAATGCCGTTAAAGCGGCAGATGGGGGCAAAGATGATTTTAGGGCGGGAGTCGGAATTAAATTATTTGAATATGCACTTTGATCATGATGACAGTCGGATTCTGGTGGTTTATGGGGAAAAGAATGTTGGAAAGACCGCTCTTTTGCATCAATTTGTAAGGGATAAATCCTTTTATTATTATTGTGCTAAATATGTGTCTGAAAGAGAACAGCGTTACCAGTGGGGAGAAGAACTGAAAAAAGAAGGAATCCGATTATCCGGGTATCCGGAATTTACGGATATTTTTAAATCCCTTACTGGAAAAGAAAAGGAAAAGAAAGTAATTATAATAGATGAATTTCAGTATATGGTGAAAGCAGGAGATGAATTTATCAGGCAGCTTACCCTGTTTGTGCATGAAATTCAGGCACCCGGGCAGGTGATGATTATTTTATGCTCGTCTTCCATAGGCTGGGTGGAAAATAATATGGTTACTAAAATAGGCGGAGCCGCCTATGAACTTTCCGGTTTGTTAAAAATCAGAGAACTTGGGTTTGAAACCCTGCGGGAATTTTTCCCCGGGTTTTCTATGGAACAGAGCGTTGAAGCATATGCAGTTCTTGGAGGAATGCCTGGGCTTTTAAAACAGTTTGATGACAAATTGAGCATAAAAGAAAATATCTGCAGATATATTTTAAACAGAAATGCCTTTTTATGTGAGGAAGGACAGCGGATTGCAGCACAGGAGCTGCTGGAAATGGGCGTGTACAATACCATTTTAGCATCTCTTGCTTCAGGCCGGCATAAATTAAATGATCTGTATCAGCATACGGAATTTTCCAGAGCAAAGATCAGCGTGTATCTTAAGAATTTAATGGAGCTTGAACTTGTAGAAAAAGTTTTTTCCTATGATACGGAGGGAAAGGCTAATGCGCAAAAAGGCATTTATCGAATCAGTAATCATTTTCTGCATTTTTATTTTACTTATATTTATCCAAACTTAAGCAGCCTGGAACAGATGGAGCCTCTGGATTTTTATAATTGCTATATCGAATCGTCTTTTAAATATTATGTGGCGGAATATTTTAAAAATGTATGCAGGCAGTATATTGAAAAATGGAACAAACGGGGAAAACTTCCTTTTGAAATAGAAAAAACAGGAGAATGGGTTGGCAAATTTGGAACGATTGATATAATTGCCCAGAATGAAGAAGGCAGAACAATAGCAGGCATTTGTAACTGGGATAATCCCATGATGCGTTATGACGATTATGAATGGTTCCTTTTTTGTCTGAAAAAGGCAAAGCTGCAGGCAGACTATATTTATCTGTTTTCAGCCAACCGGTTTGATGAAAAATTAAGGCTGGAATCTGCAGTAAGGCAGAATTTAAAATTAATCAGTTTGGATGAAATGTGATGGGAAAAAGTCTTTATATAGCCGAAAAACCAAGTGTTGCAAGAGAATTTGCCAGGGCGCTTAAAATAAATGCCAGTAACCGGGACGGGTATATGGAATCCCCGGATGCTGTTGTTACATGGTGCGTAGGGCATTTGGTGACTATGAGCTATCCGGAAATCTATGATGAAAAGTACAAAAGGTGGTCCTTAGATACCATACCCTTTATTCCCACAGAGTTTAAATATGAGGTAATAGAAGGGGTTAAAAAGCAGTTTCAAATCGTAAGTTCCCTTTTAAACCGGGAAGATGTGGAAACCATTTATGTCTGCACGGACTCGGGACGGGAAGGAGAATACATATATCGTCTGGTTGAACAGCAGGCTCATGTAACAGGCAAAAAAAGAAGACGTGTCTGGATTGACTCCCAGACGGAAGAAGAAATTATTCGTGGAATAAGGGAAGCAAAAGATCTTTCAGAATATGATAATCTGGGAGCGGCGGCATATTTAAGGGCCAAGGAAGATTATTTGATGGGAATCAATTTTTCCAGGGTTCTAACATTAAAATATGGAAATCACGTGAAATCTTATTTAAAAGCGGACAGGGCTGTAATCAGTGTGGGACGTGTTATGACCTGTGTGCTTGGCATGATTGTTGGAAGAGAGCGGGAAATCAGAGAATTTGTAAAAACCCCTTTTTACCGCGTGACTGCAAACATTCCTCTGGGTGAAAAAGACAGCGAATTTGAGTGGAAAGCTGTGGAAAATACAAAATATTTTAACTCGCCTCTTTTGTATAAGGAAAATGGATTTAAAGAGAAAAAAGACGCTTTGGAGCTTAAAGAGTATCTTATGAATCCTGTACCGGTAAACGCATGTATTCTGGGAATTCAAAAAAAGAAAGAGACAAAGAATCCGCCCCTTTTATATAATCTGGCGGAGCTTCAAAATGACTGTTCCAAGTATTTCAAGATCAGTCCTGATGAAACTCTCAGAATTGTACAGGAATTATATGAGAAAAAAATGACTACTTATCCCCGTACAGATGCAAGAGTGCTTTCCACAGCAGTTTCCAAAGAAATTTATAAAAATATTAAAGGGCTGTGTAATCTGGAAATGGTAAAAGAACTGGCGGTTAAAGTACTTGAAACGGGCACTTATAAAGGGATTGCCAAAACCAGATATGTGAATGACAAGCAGATTACAGACCATTATGCGATTATTCCTACCGGTCAGGGAATCAATAACTTTCATTCCCTAAATCCTGCCTCAGCTAAAGTTTATGAAGTGATTGTACGCAGATTTTTAAGCATTTTTTTCCCGCCTGCGGTATATCGGAAGATATCCTTAAATGTTTCTGTCAAAGAGGAACAGTTTTTTGCAAACTTTAAGGTGCTTGAGGAAGAAGGGTATCTGGCTGTTGTTTCTTTTTCTTTTACATCCAAAAAAAATAATAAGGAAAAAGAAGACAGTGATGCAGAAGAAGCAGGAGGCGGCGTAGATCAGGGAAGTATGGAATTCCTTGCGCATTTGAGGAAGGGGATGGAGCTGCCGGTAAAAGAAATGCAGATAAAAGAGGGGGAAACTTCTCCTCCAAAACGTTATAATTCGGGGACAATTATTCTTGCTATGGAAAATGCAGGGCAGCTTATTGAGGATGAAGAACTGCGTGCCCAGATAAAAGGAAGCGGAATAGGAACTTCGGCAACACGTGCTGAAATTTTAAAGAAGCTTATAAATATAAAATACCTGAATTTAAATAAAAAGACACAGATTATGACGCCTACGCTGATGGGGGAAATGATCTATGATGTAGTAAACAACTCCATCAGGCCGCTTTTGGATCCGGCCCTTACTGCAAGCTGGGAAAAGGGACTTACTATGGTGGCGGAAGGGACAATTACGGAAGAAGAATACATGAAAAAGCTGGATGATTTTGTATCAAGAAGGACAAATATTGTAAAAAGCCTGAGCAATCAATCCGCTTTAAATCAGCAGTTTAATAAAGCTGCGGAAAATTATAAAAAGGGAGGAAAAAGTTAAAATGGAACAGTTTACGATTAAAAATCTTTATCAATTGGAAGAGACCATAGCGGCAGAGCTTTTTGAAGGAGCCATATATCCCTGGGAGCTGCTTCCCAAAATCAGCGGCTTTATTCTGGAACTTGGAAAAAGACTGCCGGCAGATAAATTTACACAGGTAAAAGAAAATGTATGGATTGCAAATTCTGCAAAGGTGGCGCCCAGCGCATGTTTAAATGGACCTCTTATTGTTGATGAGGAGGCTGAAATCCGGCACTGTGCGTTTATCAGAGGAAATGCAATTGTTGGAAAAGGCGCAGTTGTAGGAAATTCTACGGAACTGAAAAATGTGATTTTGTTTAACAAAGTTCAGGTACCCCATTACAACTATGTGGGAGACAGTATCCTTGGCTTTAAAGCACATATGGGAGCCGGTTCCATCACATCAAATGTGAAAAGCGACAAGACGCTGGTGGTGGTAAAAAATGGAGACACTCAAATAGAAACCGGGTTGAAAAAATTTGGAGCAATGCTTGGTGATCACGTGGAGGTAGGATGTAACAGTGTGTTAAATCCCGGGACAGTGATCGGCAGGAATTCAAACATTTATCCGGTAAGCATGGTGCGTGGATGCGTGCCTGCAGGAAGCATTTACAAAAAAAAGGGTGAAATTGCAGAAAAATATCAAAAGGACTAGATTTTTTGCGTGATTTATGCAACAATATAAGTTGTGATTATGATAAAATATTCACATACATTATCTACATATTGAAAGGAGTTTTCACATGATTTATTCAAAGGAAGTTGAAGAAATGTGTACAGTTGCACAGGGTGTTCATCATGGCTGTGCTCCTATCCCAGAAGAAGCAAAGTGGGTTCAGGCTAAAAAGGTAGAAGACATTTCAGGATTAACACATGGTGTTGGCTGGTGTGCACCTCAGCAGGGTGCGTGTAAATTAACCCTGAATGTTAAGGAAGGTATTATTCAGGAAGCATTGGTTGAAACCATCGGATGTTCAGGTATGACACATTCTGCTGCTATGGCATCTGAAATTCTTCCCGGACTTACTGTAATGGAAGCATTGAATACGGACCTTGTATGTGATGCAATCAATACAGCTATGAGAGAGTTATTCTTGCAGATCGTTTATGGCCGCTCACAGAGTGCATTTTCAGAAGACGGACTTCCTATCGGTGCCGGTCTTGAAGACCTGGGTAAGGGATTAAGAAGTCAGGTTGGTACGATGTACGGAACATTAAAGAAAGGACCTCGTTACCTTGAAATGGCTGAAGGATATGTAACAGGTATCGCTCTTGATGCAGATAATGAAATCATTGGTTATAAATTCGTAAACTTTGGTAAGATGACAGACTTTATGAAAAAGGGTGATGATCCGGCTACTGCATATGAGAAGGCATGCGGACAGTATGGTCGTGTAGATGATGCTGTTAAGATTATTGATCCCAGAAAAGAATAATTATAGGAGGAATGTAAAAATGGCATTATTTGAATCATATGAAAGAAGAATTGATACGATCAATTCCGTTTTAAATTCTTACGGCATTTCTTCTATTGAAGAAGCTGAAAAAATCACAAAAGATGCTGGCCTTGATGTTTACGAACAGGTTAAGAAGATCCAGCCTATTTGTTTTGAAAATGCCTGCTGGGCTTATACGGTAGGCGCAGCAATTGCAATTAAGAAAGGATGCAGAAAAGCTTCTGATGCTGCAGCAGCAATTGGTGAAGGACTTCAGGCTTTCTGTATTCCCGGTTCTGTAGCAGATACCCGTAAGGTTGGTCTTGGACATGGAAACCTTGGAAAGATGCTCCTTGAGGAAGAAACAGAATGTTTTGCATTCCTTGCAGGACATGAATCTTTTGCAGCTGCTGAAGGTGCAATTGGTATTGCTGAAAAGGCAAACAAGGTTCGTCAGAAACCCTTACGTGTTATTTTAAATGGTCTTGGAAAGGATGCTGCAAAGATTATTTCCAGAATTAACGGATTTACTTTTGTTGAGACAGAGTATGATCCTTACACCAATACCGTAAAGGAAATCGAGCGTAAGTCTTATTCAGAGGGACTTCGTGCAAAGGTTAACTGCTATGGTGCGAATTCCGTTCCGGAAGGTGTTGCAATTATGTGGAAGGAAAATGTAGATGTATCCATTACAGGTAACTCTACCAATCCTACCAGATTCCAGCATCCTGTGGCAGGTACATACAAGAAAGAAAGAATTGAGGATGGCAAGAAATACTTCTCAGTTGCATCAGGCGGCGGTACCGGACGTACCCTTCATCCTGATAACATGGCTGCCGGTCCTGCATCCTACGGATTTACAGATACTTTAGGACGTATGCATTCCGATGCACAGTTTGCAGGTTCTTCTTCCGTACCGGCTCACGTTGAAATGATGGGGCTTATTGGTATGGGTAACAATCCTATGGTAGGTGCTACTGTTGCTGTAGCTGTTTCTGTAGAGGAAGCTGCGAAAGAAGGCAAATTCTAAAACTGCTTTAAATAATGCCCCGGACTTTAATGGTCTGGGGCATTTTTACATTATGATACAAAAATATTGAAATATTTATGGACATTTGTCCGTTATTATTTTATTATGGTAATAAATATTTGTTGAAGAGGGAAAGGCATAGGTATAAAAATGAGCGAAGAAAACAAGATTGTTTATTGTACACAATGTGGAAGTGAAAATAATGCGGAAGCTAAATTCTGTCATAATTGCGGCAATAAATTGGAAAAAACGGCAGAAGCTGTAAATGAAGAACAACAGGCAGCAACGGAAGGCATATTTTCAGGACAGGATACAAAGCCTGCATATGAAAAAATAACAGATGCGGAAGAAGAAGCGCCTGCACCAATTCCTTCTTACAGAGAAGAAATAAAAATCAATTACACCCAGGAGCCCCAGGGCTTTGGGAATGAATCCGGGAATTTTGGAACAAACAGCAGTACAAATGCATATAATGTATCTTCTCAGCCCCAGTATTACTCAACGGATGGCAATGCGGCAGGCGCTGAAGTGAAGGGCGGCGGAAATATCGGATTTGCAATTGCATCTATGATTTGCGGTATTTTCTCAATTATTTGCTGCTGCTTTACTTTGTTTAGTGCAGTGCTGGCAGTAGCGGCAGTGGTTCTTGGTATTATTACACTGTGCTTTAAGTATGACGGAAAAGGCATGGCAATTGCAGGAATTGCAACAGGCGGAGTAGGTCTTGTTATTGTTATTTTTTCTATGGTTTTAAGCGGGACTGCTACTTATAATGAGATAATGTATGATCTCATGGATGACTTGTATTACTAAAATGGACAGTACTGGGAAAATTCGGGTAGATGATTTTTTTTATCAGGCAGGAAAGGCGATATGGCTCCCTTTCTGTATTGCCGGATTTTGGTTTGCCCATTACGGATATGAAAGATTTGGCAGCCTGACAGAGTGTGCCGTAAAAAAAAGATGCGGCCTGCCATGTCCTGGCTGCGGAGGGACAAGAGCTTTTTACTGTCTTTTTCAGGGAGATTTTGTAAAAAGCTTTTTGTACAATCCTGTGATAATATATGGAATTCTGGCGTATTTTCATTTTATGCTTTTGTACTTTTGCAGGAAGCATATCAGTAAAAATGTTGACCAAAAAGAAATCCATATCCCATATTATATGTATTTTGCAATTGGGGTTTTGCTGACTCAATGGTGTATAAAACTTATAATTATTTTATTTTTTTTATAATTATTTAATATTTGCTTGATTCAGAACGTTTTTTAATGTATATTATGTTATAGTTATAATTTACTTTAAGGAGGAAAATTGCAATGGATGCAAAAACAACAAGCATTGTAGCATACCTTACCTGGATCGGACTTCTGATTGCAGTACTGGCAGGAGACAAGGAAGGCGCAAAGTTCCATGTAAATCAGGCACTGGTAATTTTACTGTTTTCCCTGTTATCAATTATTCCCTGTATTGGATGGGTATGGGGAATCTTCATGGTAGTTTGCTGGGTAATGGGACTTATCGCTGCTATCAATCAGGAAGAAAAAGAAGTACCGCTTATTGGAAAAATCAGAATCTTAAAATAGTAAGCGTAAAACGTCCGAGAATATTTCCCGGACGTTTTTAACATAATCTGTTTTATTCTGATTCGGTGACAGTTTCACCACTGTCTTCGGATACATCTTCAGAGGGGGATTCGTCATCTTCATAGGTGTAGATTTCTTCCGGGATATCTCCATGTAAAATAGAAACGATGTATTGAAAACGTATATTGGCATATTCATAATTTTGCCGGGCGGCATCTTCAAAAGCTGCGTTGTATTCTCCCTCATAGGCCTGATGGTAATAGGAAACCGCTTCCGACATATATTCGCTGGCTTCATCTGCAAGTTCATCTACGCCGGGAAATCCGTCAGGAACATTTAAAGAAGCCATTTGCTCAAAGGAAGTATTCATGGAGTCCAGCAGACTTAAAAGATCGGAAACAGCAGTTTCTGAATTTGGATCAAGTGCATTGATGGAAGAATCAATCACTCTTATATTTTCAAAAAACTGGTTCATGTTTGCCTTGTAATTTTCAAGTTCAGCATCTTTGCCGCAGCCGGTTAAGAAAAATGCTGTAATAAAAGTCAACAATAATAAAATTTTATATTTTGCATTCAAGGTAATTCCCCCAATCACATTACGTAACGTTTTAGCCATGCCATTCATAAGTCACCAGAATATACATTTTGCCTGACTGAACTGTTACCATATTACACTAAAAATAAAGTATCATAGTTGACAAATGAAGTCAACAATTGTAGTTTTGCAAAAATTATGATAACATTGAAAAAGCAGCATGAAGTGCTGCCTGGAGGTGGACTTGAAAATAGAGGAATTTAAGAAATTTACTGAAAATAAATTAATTTATCTGGATGGCGCTACAGGCTCAAATCTGATAAAGCGGGGGATGGGAGCCGGTGTATGTCCTGAAAAGTGGATATTGGAGCATCCGGATATTTTTATCGGACTGCAGAGGGAATTTGTAGAAGCAGGGAGCAATATTATTTACGCGCCAACTTTTACAGCAAACCGTATAAAACTGCAGGAATATGGTCTGGAAGATCAAATAGAAGAGATCAATCATAAGCTGGTTGCG
>VSNT01000141.1 GCA_009774465.1 Lachnospiraceae bacterium | reverse complement strand
CTGCACTGAGCTCTCCATCTGCACTGGTAAACAGCTTTTGACGCACCGCACTGCCCGGCTGTCCTGTAGTGCCGCCTGTTCCGGTGACAAGCACTCCTCCATTTGCACATTCACTATAACCTGTCAGATTATCCGTAAGCTCCGGCCGGTAAACATAGCTGTTGGAATTCGTATATCCAAAAAATCCTCCTGCGCGAATAAACTTATTTCCACTTGCGTTTGCCGCAAGAATATGATTATTTCTAATTTTAATGTAGTCCAGCCGGCTGTAATTGGTATTTGCATTTGCATGGCTTATGTACCCGCAAAAGCCTCCCACATAAGAGGAATCATTTGTTGTATTCCGGTAAGCCTGGAGCCGGTTATCGGTAATGCTCATGCCAATGTAGTTAATGGCAGAATTCTGATAATTTCCAATTGCGCCTCCCACGCATATGCCGTATATTTTATTTTCCTTTGTCTCAACACTGACATCGGTTTCATCTACTGCTTCGTTTGAACAGATTGTAGTTCCCCTGGCATGACCTAAAACGCCTCCTGCGCTGGGACCATAAATCCAGCAGCCGCTTATCTGTGCTTTTTCCAGGCGATGCATACTCTGGGCAGCATTCACTTCATCTCCATTCCTTGCACTGAATATTCTTCCAAAAATTCCTCCTGCCCCGCAATCCGTATTATTTCCCGTAAATCTGCCCAAATTATTGTAGCCGATTATATTATTTTTTATTACTGCATTTCGAATATCGGTAGGACGAACAAATATGTTATTGTTGTTAGATTTATATAAATATCCGGCAATTCCTCCTGCGTTACCCCCTGAAGTAATTATCATGCAGTTTTCCACTTTAGCCCCGCTATCCGGCTGCGAATCGCTTCCGCTGATCCCAAGTTTTACTTCGTTGGTTCCAATCACTCCCCCTGCGTTACCGGAAACTGCTTCTTTCGTCTGGAATAACCGGCCGCCTGAGCCATCGCTTCCCCATTCATCCACTTCAATATTCATTCCCACTGTCTGCACATTACTTATGGTAAGCTCAGGCATGGGGGCAATCTCCTCACCGACTGCTCTTCCAATCACTCCCCCTGCGTCCGCCCGTCCTGACCGTATGGTATACTGCTGGCCGCCAAGCTCAAGAGTAGTTTTTAGACTATTATCTAACGTTCCCGTCACCTTAACATTTTTGATAACAGATGCGGAGGTTTTAAGACAACCGGCCACACCACCCGCATACATTCCATTTCCGGCACTGGCAGAGGATACAATGTTTGTATCCGATACGATTACATCCCCTTCTTCTCCCATTTTAAGGGAATTTCCACGCATTTCTCCTATAAATCCGCCCACACCATAATCATAGTAATCATCCCGGCTGTCAATATTTCCCCGTGTACCTGTAATCACACAGTTTTCTATCTTTCCATTTTTAACAATCACACTGGAATGGGTATCGGAGCCATTATTACTGTATACCGCATCATACTCCCCTATCATTCCGCCTGTAGAATAAGCGCCGGTAATATTGGCATAAGATATGCTGCATTCTTTGCCATCCGCTGCATTTTCAATTGTCACCTGCACGGAAGGATTTCGATACCAGGTATTATTGTTATTTAAAAATCTTCTTCCAATATATCCTGCCAGTCCTCCGCTTCGTCCTGCCGCCAACTGATTATTGCGCTCAACACCGCCATTTTCTCCATCATTCCTGTCTGCTGTTCTGTTTTTCACCTCAAGCACAACTGCCTGTGCCAAAGTACCTTTTACTTCACATCCCTTAAAATTAAGATCAGCGTTAAAAGCGTCAGTTCTGTCATTCTGGGTAATGACTCCCACAATGCCCCCAACACTTCCTCCATAGGAGTAAACTTTCGTATTTTCCTCAACTGCGCACTTCTCAAAATCGAATGTATTATCTGCTGCCGCCTTACCGCTTTCCGGTTCAATCCATGCCACAATACCGCCTGCATGGCCTTTGGCAATAACCTCCATATCCTTCACTGCAACATTTGTAAGTTTCCAGGGGCGGCGCATAAGACCTATTACCCCGCCGGTTCTGTCAGGATAAGCCGCATTTCCATTTGTATTGTCATTGCCCCCTGCATCCTGCGTGGGTATTACACTGTATACGCTGCCTGACACCGTAACATTTTGAATCGTATAGGTTGTTTTTGCTGTTCTGTCCAAAAGATCATTAAACAGTGCCGCTGTGTGAATACTGCTGTCATAGGTTCTGTCAATTGCAATCTTGATTACAGCGTTATGCCCATCAAAATTCGCCCTGAAATCAGAATAAAAACCTCCTGATACATTTGCAGGCTTTACGCTGTCTGAAACAACTCTGTTATACTTTACATCCCCGGTAAACATTCCGTATGTGGCGCCAATTCCTCTGAATCCCCTGCAGTAAACCGACATATCATAATCTACCGCCGCCGGTGAATCCTTCAAATTATAATTCATCACTGCAGTTACCTCTGTGGTTGCTGCATTCAGCTGACTGGTATAGGCCTTTTTTCCATCCACTGTACTTTCAATAAAAGTGCCTTCCCGGCCTCCTGTCACGCCTGAAAAATCAAAGCAGTTATAGAGATAGGGGAAATAATATATTTTATCATCCTGCTTTGTCGCCCTGTCCCAATCACTTCCTGCGCCGGAATTAGAAGAATCAACAGCTCCAACCTCATTGTACTTTGCCTTTCGGCAGACAGCATCCTGTGCATAGCCTCCGTCCCCATAATACACGGAAAAAGCGTCTGAATTGATTGTCATGGAAACAATCTGCAGTTGGGCTGCAGTATCTATCTGGGCTGTAAATCCTGCACCGGCATTGCCCGACACTTTTATTAAGCTAGAACCATCCTGATTTGTATTCCCCTGATCTAAAGAGCTTTTTACAATAATATCATAATGTTTGCAGATGGGAAGCCCCATCCGGTTTTTGTAAATGCCGGTAATTGAATCTTTTTCATGTGCCAGAATCGGCTCACTGTAGATGCTTCCGGCACTTCCGCTTCCGGCTGCAAAATTATCCTCATAAACAACACATCCGTCTTCCACCTTGCCGATCAGCCCCGACACATAAGGATAATCTTCCAGCTCCCTTATTTCAAAGTCTTTGTATGGATTGGCATTACCGGCATTCCACTGCCCTACTGAAAAATTCTCAGCAGAAGATTCTTTTAAGTTTCTTAAAATCACACTGCCCTGTTTTACATTTCCCACATAGGCGCCTGCCTGGGCATCCCTGTTTGTAAGCGCAACTTTCAACTGAACTGAAACATTATCAATGATGTTGTCGCCTCCCAGCACACAGCCTATGGCGCCGCCGGCCATGCTGCTTACCTTTACGACTCCTGTTCTTGCAGTATCCGTATCCGCCGGTTCGGCTCCGGCAATAAATAAATCCTTAATCACCACGCCTTTGGCATACTGAACAAACCCATGATTCACATCATAGGTGCTGTTTGTCCAGTTTTGTCTAAGGGGCAGTGTCACTTTTGGATACGTTCTGCCATCATCATAACTTCCCTGCTGCCCTATAATCACTCCTCTGAAAGGCATTTTTTCTGTTCCAAATCCGGCAAAGTCCTCTGCAATCTGCTTATCAGTAGCATTCGACATGGAAGATAAATCAATATCCTCCACAATCATATAGTAGGCCTGGCTTAACTGTTCCTGGGTAGGGAAATCTGCCGGAAGAGTTCCCCCATTATAAGGATATGTTCGTATATCAGTATCCGGTTTATCAATATCCGTGTGAGTTTTATCACAGAAAGAACCGCCTGACCGCCCCGACTCATATACGTTAATCTGCCATCCCCCAAGATATTTATAGTCATTCTTATTCTGCAGATAACGGGCCAGTGCCAGCAACTGCTTTGGATTGTCTATAATATATGGATCTTCATAAGTGCCGCACCCTTTGGTGATTGACACATTCTTTGGATTTACTTCAATTCCCTTACTCCCTTCATGAGTGGTATGTACATAAGGAAGATAGGCGTCTTTCACATTTTCTTCATTCCAGATAAAATCCCCCATAAAGGGCAGTTCATAAGACTCATTTTCCTTAGCCCCATACGCTTCATCCCAAAATTCAATTCCTTTCCCTTCTACCAGCTCTGAGCCTATAGTAACGTAAGCACCCAGTGCTGCATATAAATTGTTTCCGTAATTGGGATTGGAACTATCAAAGGGAAAAATTGCATTTAATTTATCCCCTCCTGTAAACGCTGCTTCCGTATATAAATATCTAAGGCGGCGCAATGCATCAGCAGAGCTGGTATTCTCTGTCATATCCTCTCTGTAATAATTCTTATCAATCAGGCTGGCATACTGGAAAATGCCATTCTTTAGGCTGTCCACCTTTATATTCTTAAACTCTACGCTGACCTTTGTTGCCTGGGCATCTCCCACTCGTCCGATCAATGCAGAAGCCGCTTTTCCTGTAAAATAGTCATAACCTGATGTTTCTATCCACGACAGATCCAATAAAGTTGTCCCATGATTTCCAACATTATTTACCCGGTCGTTCACAACTCCAATGAGAAGCCCTACCTCATGATCGTCTCCGGGATACTTAACCGGATCATAATCTGCTACAGCTAAAGAATCAAGCTTCAGGAAATAAACCTTCTTGGTTCCCTGAATGGTTCCCGAAAAAAGTGCGCCGGAATTTGCTCCCAAATTTGTCACGCTTCCCTTTAAAGTAAGAAAACTGCCTGTCCCTGTTCCGTTTCCTGTTCCCTGAACTGTCACATTTCCGGATTCACTGATAAATAATCCGGAATGCATCATATAATGCTCTTTCTGACTGCTGGAAGGCGTCATGGTATCTGTTGCCTTGTTGGTAATATCCTGACCATAAAATATTACTTCTGCACCTTTGTCAAAGGTATAGGTTCCCCCCAGCACAGATGTGGGATAATAACTTACCTTTTCAAGATCAATTTTTCCTTCAAATCTCGTATCCTGACTGCGTCCATTGATATTGCCGCCTGCATAATAAGGAGCCAGATATCTTCTGATAGAGTCATTCATATACTGGGATAAGTGCCAGATCATCATCTGCCTTTCATTGGTCACCGTTGTCCCTGCAGCGGTAAGCAGCCCGCCCTCTGAAAGATAACTGCTTTCATTTTCAAAACTATTGCCAAACAGATTATAATAATATCTGGTTCTGTCATTATTGGATGCAAGCAGGCGGTTTTGATAAACCAGATGATTTGCTGACGCAGCATCAGAAAAGCCATTATAAATAATATTTACAATGCCGCCATTTTTGTACCCATTCACGCTATTTGTATTTACATCTGTATAATTTCCTATGTTATAGGCAACAATTTCATCAAAATTTTTACCATTGCAGTTTACTACCTGGACATTTCCGCCATTATTGGCTCCTGCACCTTCTCCAATTCCACGTCCGTCTATGCGGTAACCATCAATTTCAATGAGTGCATTATTTCCTACCCTGAATAACAGTCCTATCCTGTCTCTGGAACTTCGGTTGTTAAAAATACCATTTTGGATATTTATATTTTTCAGTTGAATCCGCCCTGTTACCGTATCAATCAGCCCGCCAAAAAGACCGTTAGTGACATACTGGGGACCGGCAGCACTGGTGCCTCCGTCTCCTATGGTAAGACCGTTAATGGAACAGGATTTATCTTCATCCGGTATTACATTTTTCCAGACTCTTCCAAGCCATCCTCCCATTGCAGCACCGTCATTGCGCTGATGTTCCATAACCGCGCCATTGTGAATTACAAGATTGCTCATGGAAATCTTTGTCTGATCCGCATAATTATTTGCATTATTATTTAATAAGCAAATCATGCCGCCGGCAAAAGCGCCCCAGGAAGTCAGACGGTAATCCCCCAGCAGCTCAAAATCTTCCACCAGAATTTTAGAAGGCGCTGCCCCGCTTTGCACATATTCCGCTATCATGCTTCCCATACGCATCCTGTCGTAATTTACCGCTTCATTAAAGCTGCCGCCTATTTTAATTTGATTTGCTGTAAAAACAGTAGCTCCCTGTGAATCGGCATAGGCTGCCAGAGCGGCATAGTAATGCATTACCCCACCTGCATGCAGATCCCGGCCCGCCTCATCAAATTTATTCGTCCCATCATAATAATAACTTCTGATTCCAACCCTTAAATCCAAATCCGTCGCTGTAAACGCTCCTAATGACCGACAGGTAATTCCTGCCGCATACAGGCTTGCTCCGTCTATAGAACGCACCAGCTTAAAGCCGGAAAATTCTGCACCGTTTCCGGTAGTGGGAAACAGAGCTATGTAGCTTTGACGTGTCTTAAGTTCTCCCAAATCAAGAGTAATTCCGCCGCTTCCAGTTCCTGTAAATTTTCCGGTAAACTGCTCATTAAATCCCACGCTGTCATTTCTGTTTAAACTGTAAACGCCGCTGTTTTTCAAATTAAGGCTCTTCGTTATGGAATATTCTCCGGCAAGCAATGCTGCTTTGCCTGCGTTTCCAAAGCAGTCCGCCGCAAAATTCCCCTGCGAATTGAGCATAATTGCAAGACGGATAAAATCCGCCTCACTGTCGATTACCCAGGAATTTCCCGAACCTCCTACACTTCCTTTTACCTTGCCTTCCGCATAGGAAAACAGAGGATCACTCTCTCCCCATGTGCCATTTTGGTATACGCCGCCATAATTTCCAATATCATCCACCCAGTTTTTACCTTCCGGCCGGGTATATGCGGCTCCTGTTTCAAAATAAATAAGGGCTTCCTTCTGATAACCGGCAATATGTCCGGTTCTGCCTCCTCTCCTGATCGGCTGATTGGAAGTAGCCATATCAATATTGATTGCTCCATCTAAAGCCACCATGCTTCCCGGAAATACCATCCCCAGTACGCCGCCTCTATATCTGTCAGAATTTTCACCACCGATTGCAAAAGTAGAAGCTACAGTTACATCCCTGATTTTCAGGATAGAACTTCTTCCGTTATCATTAAACCCAGGCTTAATCTTTCCCACTGTGCCTACGATTCCTCCGGTTGCAAGCGCATTCTGATGAAAATTTGTTCTCACTACCGCATTTTGTATTTCTATATACTGGCCGCTTACCAGTCCTGCTATTCCTCCAGCACCACAGGCATTATTCTCGTTCCCCCATGAAGTATTATTGGTAACATTTCCGGTAATAAGAATACTCTCTGCATCCTCCCCGCCGATTTTTAAATTTGAACCGTGGATCATGCCGGCCACACCGCCTGCAAAATATGTACCATTAACATTTTTCTTCACAGTCACATGATTTATGGTATCAAATACACCGTCCGCCGCACCATCCTCGTTTCGATAATAGCGTCCTATAATTCCTCCGGCAAAGAAATTACCGCCGCCTTCCGCATTCACCGCCGCATCTACATTGATATAGTCCAACTGCAGGCTTGCTCCTGCGCCGCTGTGGTCGTAATATCCTATAATTCCTCCGGCAATTCTTCCTGCAACTCCTGCCCCCTGAATCGTAACCGGCAGATCGGCAGATCCATTGGTCGTAATCACTGTTCCAACTGCCATACCAACAAAGCCGCCATTGGCGCCTCCATTGCCTGATGCCCTTTGTACATTAACTGCATAGGCTGCGCTGTTTCCCTCAATGATAACCGTCCCACCATCTATCGCGCCTGTATACATTCCGCCGGCGCTGGTATTATTCCATCCAAGCTGTCCACTTTCATTAGCATCATCACTGCCATTGTTCCACACAGACGTAGACTTTACCGTAAGATTTCCAACTATGGCCGGATCTTTAATCTCTAAAACCACATCCCCGGTAATTTCTCCGGCAATTCCCCCTGCATGAATCCCCGAAACGGTTCCTGACGTATCTCCTGATATATTCTGCCCCAGTCTGAGCGCTGTGTGATCAAAAGATAACCGAATTGGAGAAGCTGACGCATTCTCCACTCTTCCAAACACCAGTCCGGCAGCGCCGCCTGTATTGGATATGTCCCCATTAATAACCACATTTACTAATGTAACCAATTCACATTTATCTTCTTCCCCTTTCACCAATGTGCCTGCCAGAGCCCCTTTGGGCGCTGCTTCATTTACTGTAAATCTGCTGATAATACTCATTTCCCTGACTACCGCGTCTGTGGACAAATATTGAAAAAGAGGCTTATCCAGCCTGTAGACAAGAGAACCATTGGTATAAGCAGACTCCAGGGTTCCCTTAAAAGGATGGGCTACATTTCCCAGTCCCTCAAAATCTGCTGCTCCCTGCAGATCCCATGTATTTTGTCCCACATTACTGGAAGCAACCGTCCTTCTGGAAATTCGAATGGTATACCCCTCAAGGTCAGTCATTTTGCTTAAATCCTGCACCACCAGAAGATCCCCTAAGGAAGCAACAATCAATTCCTTTGAGGGCCATGCCGCTAAATCAGGCAGCGTTTTAGGAAGCCTGGAATAAGCCCTGTCATCAGGATCATCCACCAAAGGAGCAATTTGACTTTCCATAGCATAAATGTACATTTCCAATGTTACATCCAAATCATCCAGACTTTCCTTTTCCGCACCACAAACAACACAGATCCAGCCTGTGCCATCTTCTTTCAGGTCATAAATATGAAAGCCTCCCTCTGGGCAGGCATCTTCCTCCACATATTCTTCATTGTATTCCCCACATATACTGCAAATGACCAGCAGAGTCTCCGGTTCTCTGATCCATACATGTTCACATTCCCCTTCCGGTTTATCAAACTCCTCCGACCATTCTATTCCACATTTGCTGCATGTAATAAGCTGAGTGTCCGGATCGGTCACCCATTCATGGATACATTCATCCTGTTCAGGTCCCTTTTCTTCCTTATCTTCATCGGTCATTTCTTTCCCACATTTACTGCATGTGGTAAGCTGGGTGTCCGGATCGGTCACCCATTCATGTTCGCACTCTTCGGTATTATCACCGCCATCCGGATTATTGTCTCCTTCCTCTCCACTCCCATTTCCATCTGATTTCTCAGCTCCACATTTGCTGCATGTGGTAAGCTGGG
>VSNT01000140.1 GCA_009774465.1 Lachnospiraceae bacterium | reverse complement strand
AAGGTGGGGGCGTGTGGTGTTCCGTGTGTTGCCGCTGGCGCCTACATACTGTCCCTGCTCTACCTGGTCTCCAGCGCTTACTGCCCGGCTGTCCATGTGCATAAAAGTGATCTGCCATCCGGAATCTGTCTGAATTGTTATCATATTTCCAGCCGAATCGCTGTATCTTGATGTGATTACAGTTCCTTTTACTGCCGAGTACAATGCGGTACCTGTCGGCACTGCAATGTCCACACCATCATGCATCTTCTTTTCACCTGTAATTGGGTGGACTCGGTATCCAAAGTTGCTGCTGATCTTATTCCTCCAGTCAACATTCATTACAGGGCCATAGATTTGCTGGCCGTTTCCTGAAAGAAAAAATCCATTCATCTGATTCTGCTTGGCAGCATCATCAATACGCCCCTGCAGCAGTTCATAAAAATCTGTCTTCTTTAATCTTACATAACAGATTTTGACCAGCTTATTGATCAGTGGATATTCGCCGGTAACCGGATCAGGCGCCTGCATTGTATCCGGAAGCAGCCGGTATTCTTCCTTAATTTCCCACTCCAGCGTATAATACTGCTCAAAAACCTCATCCAGATCTGTCTTTACCATTTCCAGATTAAATTGGTTGTACTTGGCGGACAGGTAGGCTACAAGGGTATTGGCATCATAACTGATTTCATCCATTTCATAAATAAATTCATAAATGTCTGGCTCCTCTTCCCTGATAACCGGTTCCAGATTTTCAGGTTTTATGTATTCCGTCAGTTCTGCTTCCTTATCCCTGAAATACTGTGTAACGTCTGTCATTTCCTGATAATCATTCTGGCTTACGCCATTTGCAATGGTTTCTCCTCCGGTATTGACCAGTATGGTGACCAAAAGAAAAAACAGGATAATAATAAAAAAGAAAAAAGCAGCCAGAAAAATGGATGATTTGATCAGCGCTTTGGTTCTTTTTCTGGCTATGCGTTTTTCTTTTTTTACTGTTTTTTTCATTTTATGCTGGTTTCTGGTGCGTGTAAAAAAATTGCCCTGTTCTCTTTTGTAGTTCTGGATCATTTCTTTTTTAAGTTTTCGCTTCTGCTTTTCCCTAAGAAGCCCCTGTCTAGCTGCTTCCTTTGCCTTTCTTCTCTGCAGATCAAGGCCGGAATTGTAGGCAGCCTGCGCCTTCTGTGCATTTAAGGATGCTAACCGGGCATTCTGGAATTTAAGTCTGCTGTATCCGTCAAGGGTATGTTTCAGCTTCCTGTAATTCCTTTTTGCATTCCATCCGGCGCCTCTTGCAGCAGCTTTTGCTTTCCGCCTCATTTCAGCTATCGTTTCATCTTCGGAAAAATTATCTCCCTGCAGGTTGTCCCTGATGCTGTCATGCAGCCTGCGCAGAAAAAATCCCCTTCTGGTTGATTTTCCTTCTGCGCTGCGCATCTCATGCCTGTGCTTTCGCTCTGTCAGGGCGATTTTTTCGCTGCGGAATTTTAATCTTCCTGCAATCCGGTATGTTTTCTCTTTATGAATAACATCCTTATGAATCAGGCCCCTGTCATGCCAGCTTTTGGCTTTTTCGCTGTTTTTATCAATAACAAGCCTATGCTTCCAGAACTTATAGGAATTTCTGTACTGCAGGCTGTTTGTTTCTATACGCCCCACTTTTTCTCTTGTTTTATCTAATTCCTGGTCAATTGCGCCTATTTTCCTGCTGAAAAAACTGTTGTCTTTTGGCAGATAGTTTTCTGTTGCATTGGCAAGGTCAAAGTCGGAAGCAGAAAAAATGGAATCAGAGCCATCTTTTGAAATGTATCTGCTATAAGCCCCTGACGTATTCTGTATATCAGGCGGTGGCGCATTTTGATAATCATAACTGGCTGCCGGAAGAACAGAATCATTGAATGCCTGTTCTGTATACTGATTTCTCTGGTCATTATAGGACTGGCTCTGATTATGGTAAGTGTGTTTATGCGCTTCACTCTGATAAGCGCTTTCTTCTCCCTCTCTGCTGCGTAGCTGCTGGTTGGGATTGACCTGTGCTGAGGATAAAGGTTCCTGTGTTCTAAGAGTTTTATCTGCGCCGGAGCTGTTTAACCTGTTTTTACTCATTGCCATCTCCTATGATATCCTTTTTCTGATCTGCTCTCCCATCTTTGATGTCATAACTTTATAGCAAATGGTATTTTTCGGGAAATCATCTTCAAAAGGAACCTTGGTCTGTTCAACCCACAAAAGACCTTTTCCGGGTTCTCCTGATTTGATGTATCCTACTTCTTCTTCAGATAAATCCAAATGCTCTGCAAGAAGCCTTGCATCATCACCGCTTTGATTTAACATGGCAATAAAGTTTGTAGTATCAAGAATATTCTGGATCTCCGGACTTTTAAATAAATCTTTAATGTTTTGCGTAATTCCGCTGATGATACCGCCCCATTTTCTAAAACGTTTATAAATTTCTACGGAATATGCTGCTGTAAGAGGATTTCTTAAAAGAAGGTGGAATTCGTCAATGTCTACCCATGTAAATTTTCCTTTTGCCCTGTTTATTTTTACTCTGTCCCATATAGCCTCCTGTATAATCAGCATGGTAAGATCTCTTTGGTTTGCATCCATATCCTTTAGGTTGAAACATACCAGCCGGGAATTAATATTTACATTGCTTTGATGATTAAAATAAGAAAGAGAGCCGTTTACATATCTTCCAAGGGCTATGGACAGATCAAGTCCAATTGCCTGCTTTTCTCCCTCCATATTTCTTAATTCATTATATAAATCTTCAAGGACAGGCATATTTTCTGGACGCGGCTCCTCTGCAAAACGGTAGTATACATTTTTACATGCATCATCAATAACCGCCACTTCCTTTTTTCCAAGGTGCGCATTGTTTCCAAGAATCAGCTCGCACATGGATACAATAAAATTGCATTTGGCTGCTATGGGATCAAAGTCCTTATCCTCTTCATTACGAGCATCCAGATTGATTTCCATAGGATTAATATATACCGTGGAATTTAAAGATATGGTTATGTTCTGCCCTTTGAGTAGTTTTACTAAAAAGCCATATTCTCCTTCTGGATCAATGATCATCTGGTCATCTTCTGTTTTTAGAAAGACATCCAGCAGCTCCCGTTTTACAAAAAAAGTTTTTCCAAATCCCGGCATTCCGAAAACAAGACTGTTGGGATTTACCAGCACTTTTTTATTTACCATAATTACATTGTTGCTTAAGCTGTTCATCCCGTAATACTGTCCATTAACGGTATAAAGCTCTTTTGTGGTAAAGGGAATAAATATGGCCAGATCTGTGGTAGTAAAGGTACGTTTAATCTCAATGCTGTTATTTCCAAGAGGCAGAGAGGACATATATCCCTGTTCCTGCCGGTTGTCCAGCCGGACAAGCCGGCACTGATACGGGGACAAAATTCCATTTAATTCAAAAATGTTGTCTTCCAGCTCTTTCCTTGTTGCTGCTGTCTGTACAATGGTGATGGTCACATTAAAGAGCTGTTCATCCTTTCTCTGCAGGTCATGGTAGAGTTTTTCTCCTGCCTCCTGATAGGTTTCCAGCTCTGGTGGAAGGATGTCCATGTCATATCCGCCTGCCACTGCTGATTTTTGTTCATTTATGATCATTGCCTGTACACCGGTCAAGTTATCCTTGGCAAGCTGCAGGGCTTTGTCCCTTGGAATGGTGTCTGCATGGATGGATACCCATACATTGGAATCAATTGATAGAATATCTGAAATAATCCTGTCTTCCATGTCGCTTGCAAAAATCTTGACATGGGATACCGCCCCTACCCTGTCGCCGGATTTAAAATATCTGGTTGCATTAAGTTCCGGGCCGGATTTAAAAGAAAAGCTGCTGGGTGCAATAAAATCTTTGCTGGACAGTCCGGTATGTACAGGCATGTCAAAATTCCATAATAATTTTTCTGTAGTGGCTGGGTGGAATATCCGGAACAGCAGTTCCAGCCTTTCATATCCATCCAGTATCCGGCAGCGGCTTCCAAGCTTCTTTAAATGCTTTTCAATCTGTTTGCTGATTTTGGCAAGTTTTAAATTTGCTGTTTTATAATCTGCTGCATGGATTCCAAACGTCAGGTAGCGTTCCTTTTTCAGGTTATTGGTTCCCTTGGCAAACTGGCTTACCAGCATGTCTGAATATTCTTTTCTTACTACGTTGAATGCATCTTCCTGCTTTTTGATGGTAAATTCATTTGCATACTCTTTCTTATCCATTTCCATGTTTCCATAATTAAACTGAAAGTGGATGTCCGGATCAAAGTAATTGATTAACCGGCACCATCTTTCAAACAGCATATTTTTAGGATCGTTGTCAAGAAGCTGGTAGGTAATGTCTTCAAATGCAATTGTTTGTGTAAAGTACTGATCGGCTGATTCAAATATGCCATCCGGATAAGGGATTTTATATGGAATAGTGTCCTGCGCCGATTCTGGAATGTCTCCTTTTATCCTGGCTTTTTTGACCATTTTTTCCAGCTCTTTTTTTGTCTGCTTGTCAATTTTTCCTGCAAGGGGTACAAAGATCTTCTTATGCTTTCCAATCCGCACCTCCTGCACTGCTCCTCCGCCTTTTATTTTTTCAATTTCAGCAGGAGTTTTATTCTGAAACACGATTTTTTCTACCTCCTTTTTGATTCTTTCTTTTTCCTGCATCAGCTCATACAGGTTGTTTGTCTCATAGGGCCTGTCCGTATTCCTTACAAAGTGTGTTTCATACCAGTATTTTGCGTGTACTTCCATATACATGCCATCTTTTTTATACAATATGGCTGCACAAAATGGCAGTACAATGACTGCCATGATCATAACGCTGTATGTAAGACCGATATGGGGCTTTAGTAAAAAGAATATTGGAAGGCCTATGATGGCTGCCAGCAGAAAGGCTGCCAGTTGCCTTTTCGTCAGGCCAAGTCCGGAGATTGTCTTTTTTACCTCCGAAAAGTCCTTGGTCATATTTACATATGCCATTTTACTGATTTGCTCCTTTCCTGTGTATTATCATTAATGGGCATTAAAGATGGATGAAGCTATGGAACCTGTTTTATTCAAAATCATGATAAGCCCGAAACCGCATCCACATGTGGTTACTATACTCATCATGTATTTATCAGGAGCATTCCCATTACTTACAATTATGTTGATTACCATTGCTTCATAAATTCCGAATGCGACTATCATAAAAAAGCCTTCAAATGACATGGCAAGTATTTTGCGTAAATAATTCATTCCTACCTGCCCCCATTCCTTATTAATAAATGTGGAAAATGGAATAGGCGCAGCAGATGCATAAATTAACAGCTCCAAGTACCACATGCTGACTTTTATTATCATGACCACATTAAGGACATATACAATTCCTTCCGCTATTACAGTCATAATAAGGTTCACCAGCATGGTCATTACGTCACCAAAATTATATTCATCTAAAGTCGCATCTAATATCGAACTAAAATCGATTCCACTTCCGCTTGGATTATTGATCTCTACAAACGTAATGTGTTCTGTAGCCCAATGCCCCAGATCAAACAATCCACATACGATCTTAAAGGAATTTGCACAGACTAAAAGACAGATCACCAGCTTCATTAGTAAAAGCATTATAGTTTCGGGCTTAATATTGTGCATCTGATTGCTTTCCTGCATCATGCTGATGAGCTGCCAGCAGAAAATAAAGGTTATGATACATCCAGCTATAGGAATGGCTGCATTCTCAGCCACTCCTTTAATAAATGAAAAAGCTGTTTCGTTCCATTCCTGGGGTGTACTGTTAAGTATGTTTCTGGAACGAAGAATTCCGTCACTTAGCACATCCTGTATTTTATTGAATACAGCTCCTGTAACATTATATAAACCTTGATACATGGATTTCCAGACAGACTGTAGAAGGTTATCAATAAATTCACTGCCAAACATATACTTCTCTCTTTCTCATTAAATTTTCTGCTATTTGGCTGAACTTAATATAAATTCGCCTATTTGGGGAATTAGCACCAAACCTGCTACTGCAATAATTGCACCGCCTACAATTTTTGTCATTCCTTCTTCCTGCTTAGCTGCATTCTGCTGGGATTTTCCTTCTCCAATTGCAACAACTCCTGCTAATGCTATTGCAGCACCAAATGCCATTATTGCAACTGATGATAAATTAATAATGTCGTTTATTAAATCCATTATGTTATTCCTCCATTTCATAAATACAGGATGCTACATTTATGGGCATCCCTACATTAGTAAAGTCTTATGCGACGTCGCATAAGACTGGTGATGAGATGTTATCTCTGTTTTCAGGTTCCTTATTTAGTTTTACGATACACTATACAACTTGTATACATCACTTCTTTTCAGTTTTGCAGCAGCACTCTTTTTTTGCTCTTTCTGGTATTTCTTGAAATCAAACCAGTTTTTTTCATCATAATCTACAGTATATTTGAAATTAGGATGCTCTGCTGTCGGATATTTGTCACTCAAAAATGGCGCAACACCGGAAATATTGACAATACATTTATCTCTGTCCAATGTTTTCAGCTCATTTAAATTAAGTAGTTTTCGGCCAAGCTTTTGATAATTAACACCGGTACTTTCATTTGTAGAATATGTTTTAGAATCATTATAAGTATCAATGGTTTCATCCCCAAGCGACTTTTCATATTCCTCTAAGGTGCTTTGCTCCTGACCTCCAAGGAAAACTGACGTATCACAGTTTCCTATAATAGTTTCCGCTGCTTCTTTATAGTTGTCTTTCAACTGGCTTTTTGTCTGCAGAATTAGGATTGCAGAAATCATCCTGCTTCGAATGGTTGTGATCAATGTTTTAAAACCGGGAATAGTTCCGATATTTGCAAACTCATCTAAAATAAACTGCACTGACACCGGCAGCTTTCCTCTATATTCTTTATCTGCTTTATAGCACAGAACATTGAACATTTGTGTAAAAAGAATAGCCGGAATAAAGTTATACGTAGTATCAGTATCTGAAATGATTACAAACAGGGCTGTTTTTTGTCCTTTATCCCCGTAAGTATCAACTTCCAGTTCGTCATCAGATACCAGCCTGCTTACATCCGGAATATCAAAAGGGGATAGGCTTGCACCAAGGGTAATCAGGATCGATTTAGCAGTTTTGCCTGCGGCTTTCTTATATTTCTTTCTCTGCTTAACCGCAAAGTGCCTTGGATTCTTTTCTTCCAGCTCTTCAAACAGCATATCCACAGCATTTTTATAATTCTCATCATCTTCCTTTACTTCATCTGCTTCAAGAATCTCTAAAAGAGTTGGAATATTCTGTTCATCCGGCGGAGCTTCATACCATAAATATCCAATTACAGCCTGCAGCCACAAAAGAGCTGCCTGATCAAAAAAGGGATCTTGTGCCGGCCCGGCATCTGGTGGCTTTAGGTTTTTCTGCAGAGTATTAGCAAGCGTCAGGATATCCTTGGGTTCATTGATATAGCGGAATGGATTATATTTCATTGAATTGCCCATATCAATGGTATCTAAGACTTTGATCCTATACCCATTTTTTGCAAACATATTTCCCATCTCCGGCAATAAAGTACCTTTAGTATTATTTTGTCAAGGACTTTTTTAATGCGCTATTTCAAATCAATACAATCATTCTGAATAAGCCTTTCAATTTTATCTTCCATACTTTCTTTGCTCGAAGTACTGAAATGCATTGCTACTTCATAAGTAGTCGCACCTATCCTTTTTTTAATGTTTGGTATTTCCTGTTTACTGCTTAATTTTATTTTATCGTCCATATTTCCTACTCCTTTTTACCAGCCGAACAGAATGACTATTAGTCTTTACCGTTCTTGCATGTCCCGTTTATGTATATATTCCTGCCTATCATAACCTTTTGATTTTTCAGAAGGTTGCTGCATGATTTCTGCTATTACCTCTGCCATACGGTTAGGTGCCCTCTGTTTCGCTTGAAAATAGCGCATAGTATCAGTAACACTCTGCCCCTCATATTTTTGTAATAACTTTTTCAAAGCTGAAATTTGATGTAGTAAATCACTTATCTGCTTTTTCAGCTTCTCAATAATGCTTCGTGAACGTACTCCTTCTTTTGCAAGTTCAGATACCCTCTGCCAATCAGACGGTGTAATAGCTATATCACCGCGAATAGTATGCTTTTTTCCCAAATCTTCTATTTTGGCAAAAGAAACAGCTTCTTGTTTTAACACAGCAGTATCTTTTTTTAATTCTAAAATCTGTTTTTTATTCTTTTCAATTTTTGCATCCAGAACTGAGACAGCCTGTTCTTTTTTTCCAATAACATCATTAAGAACACCATCAATGCTTTTCTTTTTCTTTATTGCCTTGTTCAAATCATTGGACACCATTTTATCCTTTTGCACTTTATATTCCAAAACATTCAAATGTTCAACTGTACTACCACGTTCACCACGTTCAAAATCTTTGAATCCGGCCTGTTGCATGTGTTCAAAATATCGGTCTTGAAGCAATGAATAAGAATACTCTAAATGTTCTTTTCCATCCTTTCCAATAACCTTTTCTGACCGCCATTTCTTACTATTGCTAACCTGTTTTACCACCTCCTTGACTGTTCCAATAAGTGCTGGATCTTTACAACGTTTCGTCCATTTAACCTCCATATCGACAACCGGAACATAAACAACATGCAAATGATAATGATAAATATTATGTCCATACTTCTCTGAAAGTAATTTATTTCTCTCATCAGCATGCATCACTGCTGATAAAATATATTGTTCATCACCGATCTCTTTCACTGCCATTTGATATACTTCTTTAAAAAAATGTTTTGCATATTCATAACCTCCATGACTCTCAAAATATTCTGAATTTACATCAAAAATCATTTCATCAATAATTTTTGCATCTTTTTTCAATCCGCGTGTACTAATTATTTCATTTTTAAGCATATCATCAAAAGTCTGCAAATACCCATTTTCACATTTCTTAAAGTGAATATTCCATTCAGCACGTTGAAGCTCCACATCACAATTATTGTAATATTGATTTTTTCTTTCGTTGTGTCGCTCCATATTGCTTACTTTATCCCTCGTATAAGCTACATTTCTAACAACACTACGATCAACTTTTTTCAATATTTTCACCTCGCTTTTAATTGTTATATC
>VSNT01000014.1 GCA_009774465.1 Lachnospiraceae bacterium | reverse complement strand
GAAAAACATAAGAAAGGCGGGAAAGTGAATATGTGTCAGGGATTAAGGGAATGGATGGAAGATGAGAGGGCAGAAGGAGAAGACCGCTTTGCCGGTCTTGCTGAGAATCTGATAAAAGTTGGTAGAACAGATGACTTGCTACGTGCAACTACAGATAAGCAGTATAGGGAAATTCTTTTTAAGGAATTGAGATTGTAAGAATTTATAAAAACCCCCTTGACTTTGACGCTGCGTAAAGCAGTATGCTTATTTTACCGAGGGAACAGGCTTGTGGATGCAGCACAGATACAGGTTTTTTATGTGCAAAAGCATCACAGAAATGAGGTTAAACATGGAATACAGCATCAGGGAATTATCCGAATTAGCAGGAGTGAGTGCACGCACTCTGCGCTATTATGATGAAATTGATCTTTTAAAGCCTCTTTATGTAAATGAAGCAGGATACCGTTTTTACGGAGAAAAAGAGCTGGTTTTTTTGCAGCAGATTCTCTTTTACAGAGAAAGGGGATTTGAACTGAAGGAAATTGGCAGAATCATTTATCAGGATGATTTTGATGTTTTAAATGCCCTGGAAGATCACCTTCGGGAGCTGGAGGAGCGGAAGAAATCTATGGATGCTCTAATCCGGACAGTAAAGCAGACAATTTTGTCAATGAAGGGAGAATATAAAATGAGTGATCAGGAAAAATTTGAGGCTCTCAAAAAAAGGCTCGTAAAAGAAAATGAAGAAAAGTATGGTGTTGAAGCCCGTGAAAAATACGGGGACGAAGAAATGGATGCCAGCAATCAAAAGCTTCTGAATATGACAGATAAAGAGTGGGAAGCTTTTCATAAACTGGAAAAGGAAATCTATAACCGGCTGATGGAAGGCGTGGCTGCCGACATTGCGCCGGAGAGCGAGGAGGCAAAGCAAATTGTAATTCTTCACAAAGAGTGGCTTAAAAAAACCTGGCGTCAGTATACTGCAGAGGCACATAAGGCAGTTGCCCGGGGTTATACTGCTGATGAGCGGTTCAGGCAGTATTATGACAGAGAGGTCACAGGATGTGCAAAATTGCTTGAGCAGGCAGTGCAGATTTGGGCGGATCAGATTGAAGATTAAACGCAGGCAGGGAGATTATTATCTCCCTGTTTTGTTAACATAAGGGCGGCTCGCGAAGCGTGGCGCCCGTTGTTTTACATACGGTTTGTGAAATATCATATAAGACAAGTTGAATATTATATTCTACTTGTATATATTCTATAAGTAGAATATAATATAAACAGTTACATAAAATCAGGATATTTGTAAGCAACATTTTTAAAAAAGAGTAAAGTACAAAAATACAGGAGGGATGCAGGTGTTAAAGTATGGAATTTTAGGACTGCTGAATTATCAGGAAATGACAGGGTACGAGGTTATGGAGGTATTCCGGGATTCCCTGCGCTTCTTCTGGAGTGCACAGACAAGCCAGATTTACCGGGAACTGCAGGAAATGGAGAAAAAGAGCTGGGTAAGCAAAATCGTAGTGCCTCAGCAGGGGAAGCCTGATAAAAATATTTTTTCTATCACGGAAAAAGGCAGAGAAGCGCTTCTTAACTGGCTGGGAGAGGAAAAACTGGGAACTTCCATAAAGCAGTCTGTTTTGATGAAGGTTTTTTTCATGGGAGAAAGGAGTAAGGAAGAAAGTATCTCCTACTTTAAGCGGTTGAAAGAGGAAGGGGAAAAGGAATTAAAAAGACTGGAAATTGTACCGGAATACATTGAAGAATATGCCCGATTTGTTGATCAGAGAGAAAAGACTGTCTATTGGGAAATGACAGTGGATTATGGACGCAGAAGAGCGCAGATGCAGATCGACTGGGCGCAAAGCTGTATAGAACGACTGGAGGGAATGAAATGAACATTTTTGTAATTAACGGAAGCCCCAAGGGGGAACGCAGTAATACGTATCAGCTTACAAAGGCTTTTTTAGAGGGAATAAAACAGGAAATTTCTGAAAAAAACAAAGAGGAAGAAATTCAGGTGGAGGAGGTTTGTGTAACTCGGCTGGATATAAAACACTGTCTTGGCTGTTTTTCCTGCTGGGGTAAAACACCGGGAAAATGCTGCCTTTCGGATGACATGGGAAAAATAATTGAACAGCTTCTGTGGGCGGATGTCACTATATGGAGTTTTCCTCTTTATTATTATACGGTGCCGGGAGGATTGAAGAATCTGATTGACCGTCAGCTTCCAATGGTGCTTCCCTTTATGGTGGAAAGAGAAGACGGAGTTGGAAACGGAAGTCATCCTTCAAGGTATGATATGAGTGAAAAAAAGACGGTAGTGATTTCTACCTGCGGCTTTTATACTGCGGAAGGAAATTATGACGGTGTGCGAAGTCTTTTTGACCATATGTGCGGTAAGGATAAATATACTGCCATTTTCTGCGGACAGGGAGAGTTGTTCCGGGTGCCGGAGTTAAGGAAGAAAACAGGTGAATATCTGGAGCATGTAAAGCAGGCAGGAAGGGAATACATAAAGGGTGGTATAGCCGAAGCGACGAAAGTGGAGCTGGAGCGGCTGTTATATCCCAGGGAAGTTTTTGAGAGCATGGCGGATGCCAGTTGGGGAATTGAAAAGGAAAGCGGTAAAGCGAGGTCAGAAGCTTTTACTTTTACAAAGCAGATGGCAGCTTTATATTGCAAAGAGAGCTATAACGGGAAAGACCAGGTGCTTGAAATGTATTATACGGATTTGGATGAATGCTATCAGGTTCTTATGGGAAAGGAAGGCAGTCAGGTTTTGGAGAAAGACTTTCAGGCGTCCACTACAAGAATTGAAACGCCTTTTAGCGTGTGGAAGTCAATTGCAGCAGGAGAAATTCGCGGTGATGAGGCATTGATGAAACAGCTTTATAAAGTAAAAGGGGATTTTAATCTGATGCTGAACTGGGACAGCTATTTTGGCGGCGGTAAGGAGGCAGAAAAGAAGGATACGCAGGAAAGTCAGCAAAGAGAAAACAGTAAAAAAACAAATATGAGTCTAATGCTGATTCCCTGGATTGTATTTTGGGTTGCCGCTTCGATTAATCCTTTTGCAGGCAGTCTGATCAGTATTTTTACTTGTGCAGTGGTGCCCCTTTTGTTTTTCCACAATAAGAAAACAATCTATGATATTTTAAGCGGAACATTGGTGACAGGATTGTCAATAGCAGTACTTATGGGTGGTCCGGTGCGTTTGCTGATACCTTTGTCTTATTTGGCATTTGGTGTCATGTGGACTATGACCTGTCTGGTCAAAATTCCTCTTACCGCGAACTATTCCATGAACGGTTATGGTGGGGAGGAGGCTTTAAAAAATCCTCTCTTTATAAAGACAAATCGAATCCTGACATTTATATGGGGAATCTTGTATCTGTTGACGCCCATATGGACTTATTTTATCATGGGAACGCAGATTGGATATTTGACCGGAGCGGTTAATTCCGTACTGCCGGCTTTTATGGGACTTTTTACCTTATGGTTTCAAAAATGGTATCCGGCAAAGGTTGCTAGAGGAGATTAAAGCACGGAAATCAATTTTCAGATTCCGGTGAGATTAACGGACTTGACGTGCCCTGCACATTGATGTAATCTTTATAGAGTAAATTTGTTTTTTACAGCAGGAGGAATCAAGTGAAAAAAAAGTTGCTGGAATTGTATAAAAAACATGAAGAGATTGTAAATTATATTATTGTGGGTGTAATGACCACAATTTTCAGTTGGATGGTATATGCTGTCAGTATATGGACATTTCTGGATACGGAAAATCCAATAGAACTGCAGATTGCCAATATCTTGTCATGGGTGGCAGGCGTGGCATTTGCCTATGTGACAAATCGTAAGTATGTATTTAAAAGTACGGAAAAAAATATTTTAAAGGAAGCAGTAAATTTTTCGGCTTCCAGAATATCTACGCTTCTGCTGGATATGGTTGTTATGTTTGTTATGGTAACATTAATGGGAATCAATGATATTATCAGTAAATTTGTGTCCTCCGTGCTTGTCACGATCGGCAATTATCTGATCAGCAAGCTGTTTGTTTTCCATAAGAAGCAATAACAGAATAAAAAGAATATAGTGTCCACATAATAAGTAAGGAGGTGTGGGCACATGTTTGAAGAAAGCTATCCAAACCTTCCTGTAGGACTTAGTATGGCGCTTATGATGAATGAGCGGGCACAGGCTGGCTATGACCGTCTGAGCGAAGCAGAGAAGGAGCATATTATCTTAAAATGCAAAGATGCAAGAACGAAAGATGAAATGGATAAAATTATTGATTCTATTGGTAATTTTTAAGGGAATCAAGTATAATAAAGTACGAGCCGGTTATTTGGCTCGTACTTTTTTATGAGATAGGAAAGGCAGGGAGTAAATTTGAAAGTAAGTAAGATTGTACAGGCAAAAAAGAAAGAAGGAAAGCCGGTTTTGTCCTTTGAGATTTTTCCTCCAAAGAAGGAGGAAGCATTGAAAAATATTGATGCCACACTGGAAAAACTGTGTGACCTTCATCCTGATTTTATCAGCATAACTTTTGGAGCAGGAGGAAGTGCGGTAGATAATCAGACAGTAGAACTGGCAAAGAAGATAAAAAATAATTATGGTGTTGAACCAATCGTACATCTGACATGCCTTCATTACGGAAAAGAAGAGATTGGAATGATTCTTTCCCAGTTAAAGGAAGAGGGGATTGAAAATATTCTTGCGCTTCGGGGAGATATTAATCCCAACATTCCTGTAAAAAATGATTTTAAATATGCAGATGAGCTGGTAGCTTATATCAAAACCCAGGGAGATTTCCATATTAGCGGCGCATGCTATCCGGAGACGCATTTAGAGGCAAAAAATGCTATTGACGATATACATAATTTAAAAAAGAAGGTGGATGCGGGAGCAGATCATCTGGTGTCTCAGCTTTTTTTTGATAATGATGCCTTTTACCGGTTTTATGAAAAAACACGGATTGCAGGAATTACGGTACCTATTGAAGCAGGAATCATGCCGGTGACAAACCGGGCGCAGATTGAGCGCATGGTCAATATCTGCGGCGCCACCCTTCCGGCTAAATTTGAGAAGATACTTCACAAATATGAATATAATAAGGAAGCATTGTTTGACGCAGGGCTGGCCTATGCGATAAATCAGATTGTGGATTTAATTGCAAATGATGTGGATGGAATTCATGTTTATACCATGAATAATTCTAAAGTAGCAGGAAGAATCTGTGACAGTATCAGAAACCTGATTTAGAACTGAGGGATTTGTGGTTTTCGGGTGTGCCGGCGCATGAATTCAGAAAATAGAGGGATAGATGAGAAAAAAAGTGTTGATTACAGGCGGCTCCAGAGGAATTGGAGAAGCTGCCGCCAGAGTTTTGGCAGGGGAAGGCTATGACTTGTTTCTGGTGTGCAGGAATTCGGAAGAAAAGATAAAAAGGCTGGCAGATGAATTGGAGCAATCATATGGAATCTGCTGTCAGACTGCAATCTGTGATGTATCAGATGCCGCACAGGTGGAAACAATGTTAAGGCAGGCAGGGGAAATACATGTGTTGATTAATAATGCGGCAATATCTTATGTAGGTCTGCTCACGGATATGACTTTGGAGCGGTGGCATCAGGTGATGAACACAAATTTAAATTCATTATTTTATTTGTGCCGGCTGGTAGTGCCTCAGATGGTGAGGCGAAGGGAAGGAAAGATTATCAATGTTTCTTCCGTATGGGGAAATGTTGGTGCTTCTATGGAAGTTGCCTACAGTACAACAAAGGGAGGTGTCAACAGCTTTACCAGAGCGCTTGCCAGGGAACTTGCGCCCAGTAATGTACAAGTCAATGCTGTAGCTTTTGGAGTGATTGATACTGACATGAATGTCTGTTTTTCCAAAGAGGATATGGAGGCCCTTCGGGAGGAGATTCCGGCAGACAGGATTGGAACTGCTATGGAAGCTGGTGAGATGATAAGGCAGATTATAAATGCTCCTTCCTACATGACTGGCCAGATCATCACTATGGATGGCGGGTGGATGTAAGAATGGCAGTTTTGTCATAAATTTGTAATAAATGTGCAAGGACATTTACAAAGATAAGCTATTGTAAATAAATTGACTTTCACAGTCAAATATAAAACTGCATAGTTATATAATATAAAATTATATAGAAATATATTATAATAGGAAGAAAGAGGATTAATTTATGTATGATTTGGTAATAATCGGTTCTGGTCCGGCTGGACTTTCTGCTTCCATTTATGCTAAGAGAGCAGGCCTTAATGCGGTGACTTTAGAGCAGAATCTAATGAGCGGCGGGCAGGTGCTTAATACTTATGAAGTAGATAATTACCCGGGGCTTCCGGGAATTAATGGGTTTGATTTGGGAATGAAATTCAGGGAACATGCGGATAAACTGGGCTGTGAATTTATGGAAGCGGCAGTGCAGAAAATAGAGTTGGCTGAAACAACATTGCAGAAAGCAGAACAAAAGGATGAAAGAAAAGCGGAGATGAAAGCAGCATCTCTTCCTGAAAATAAAGGGGCAGATTCAGGATTTATTGTGCTGACAGACCAGGGAGAAATAAAAGCCAGAACAGTATTGGCAGCTACGGGAGCCACCCATGCAAAGCTGGGGATTCCGGGGGAAGAAGAATTGACCGGTATGGGGGTATCTTATTGTGCAACCTGCGACGGTGCCTTTTTCAGAGGAAAAGTGACCGCAGTGGTCGGTGGTGGTGATGTAGCAGTGGAGGACGCTATTTTTCTGGCAAGGGCCTGCGAGAAGGTGTATCTGATTCACAGACGGGATGAATTGCGGGCGGCGGCAGTTTTGCAAAAAGAGCTTATGTCTCTTCCTAATGTGGAGATCCTGTGGGATACGGTGGCAAAAAAAATCGAAGGCTCCGACAAGGTGCAGGGGATTGTTCTTGAAAATGTGAGGACAGGTGAAAGCAGGGTGCTTTCAGTGGATGGTGTATTTGTGGCAGTAGGTATTATTCCGGCAGGGGATATTCTCAAAGGCATGGTAAAACAGGACGAAAGTGGGTATGTGCTGGCAGGTGAGGATTGTATGACAAGTGTGTCAGGTGTATTTGCAGCAGGTGACATAAGGAAAAAGAAATTACGGCAGGTAGTGACAGCAGTTGCTGATGGCGCAAATGCAGTTACTTCTGTGCTGGAGTATTTGAATGGTGTGAAGTGATTGTGTAAAGAAATCAGGGGGCAGTTCAGCCTCCCCCAGGATTCGCAAAAGCGGCTGCTTCGCATCCGGCGCCGCAAAGGCGGCTCATTCTTTTGCTCATCTTGGGGCGCTCCGCTCATAAAAAAAGAAGACATCAACGCTTTGTATGCAAGCATCCACGCGTTGATGTCTTCTTTTTTTATGGCTGAACTGTTTGTAGGAAATTTTTCCCAGTGGTTGACAGATGGGGGAAGGGGTGTTATATTTATTAACAGACGTAACAAATTTGTAACAATTCATAAGAAAAATGATAAAACTTTCATACATATGTTAATATGTGTTGGATTGGATCGGAGGTTATCGTGCAGAGAAAAAATGTGAAGACAGGCAGAAAAGTTGTTATGGCAGCTTTGGCAGCAGCACTTTTATTTTCAGGCATGAATATGGAATTATTGGCAGCGGAGGCAAATGGTCTTCCGTCGGCAGGGGTGGATTACTTTTTATCATCTAATGGCACCAGCGTAAAAAATATTAAGGATGAAGAGGAAGAGATTGGTTCTGTCTCAAATGAAAATAAGCAGGAGAGTTCAGAAAAAGAAGAGCTTCCAACCTTCAGTGCCGCCGCATCAGCGGTAGCAGCGTCAGTGCTTGCAGCGGCATCACCGGAATCAGGAGCAGGATTGTTGCCGGATGCGGAGCCGGGAGAAGAACAGGTCATCGAGGAAACAATGATTGCAACCACTACCAAGACGATTATCCAGAAGGAAAATGAGCTGGAAGCCAAGAAGGAAGAGGAAGGTTTTAAGTCCCTGGTAATTGCAAAGGTAAATGATTACGTTAACGTAAGAAGCATTCCGGGGGAAGATGGAGAAATCCTTGGAAAGCTGTATGATAAATCAGTAGGTGAATTTGTATCAGAGCAGGATGGATGGTACGAGATCACATCCGGCAGCGTGACCGGTTATGTAAAAGCTGAATACTGTGTGACCGGAGACAGTGCGGTAGAACTTGCAAAAGAAGTAGGAACCAGAATTGCAACAGTAAATACCGAGACATTATTTGTAAGGGAAAATCCTACAACAGAATCCTCAGTAGTTGGATTTGTGCCTTTCAGTGATGAATTATTAGTTACCGAAGAACTTGACGAATGGGTGAAGGTAAACATAGAGGAAGGCGACGGATACGTTTCAAGAGAATTTGTTGAACTTTCCACTGAATTTGTGAAGGCAGAGTCAAAGGCAGAAGAAGAAGCCAGACTTGCAAAAGAGGCGGCAGAGAGAAGAGCAGCTCAGGAAGCAGCCGCCAGAGCAATGAGAGAGCGGCAGGCAGCCAGCAGTGCAGGCGCGTCAGAACAGACGATTATACCGCCGGCAGTTACTTCCGGAAGCGGAAGCGAGTTAGGCCAGTCAGTAGTGGATTTTGCCTGCCAGTTTGTTGGAAATCCTTATGTGTATGGAGGCACCAGCCTTACAAATGGAGCCGACTGCTCGGGCTTTGTAATGAGTGTTTATGAAAACTTTGGCGTCAGCCTGCCTCATTCATCTGCAGCAGACAGAAATGTGGGTTCAGCAGTAAACGGTATCGAAAATGCACAGCCAGGCGATATCATCTGCTACTCGGGCCATGTGGCAATTTATGCCGGAAACGGACAGATTGTTCATGCTTCCACATCAAAGACCGGTATTATTATTTCCAACGCAACGTATCGTTCCATTCTCTCGATAAGAAGAATTTTCTAAGAAAACCTTAAACATGACCGCCGCATCAGGGACTTTCCAGTCGAAGATGCGGCGGTATTTTTTTTATCATATGGGAACCCCTTTTTGGATTCCCTGTGTCACAGAAAGTCCTCCAGAGCCATTGCGTGAAGAAGAGGAAAGAAGTCTGAAATTATTTTTTTAGGAAAAGTTCATTGACAAAAGGCAACTTGTACATGTTTCACAAATTATGTGCCTTTATGCTCCCGGGAAAGAAAAAATGAGAATGTTCTGTAAAAAAAGTTATCCACATATAAAATGTGATAAAAAGGCCATTGTCGAGTTATACACGTAGTTATCCACAATATCCACCAACGAAAAAACGAATTTGGCATGAGGTTTTTATGCCTGTCTTGAACAGGTGTTTTGTGAATAGTGATAGTGGGAGGGAAAAATGTGATAAAATGTCGTAAAACAGTAATAAATGAAATTGTCGGAAAACTCATGTCATTACAAAACAAAACACCGGAATTATTGCATAACATCTACAAGCTGTGATATAATGTTTACACAATAATCCAAGGAAAGGATGATGAATATGAATTTTATAATTGTAGGCAAGAATATTGAGGTTACACCGGGATTAAAAAGTGCAGTCGAGGATAAAATCGGAAAGCTTGAAAAATATTTTACTCCCGAAACAGAAATTCATGTAACGCTTAGTGTTGAAAAGGAAAGACAGAAAATTGAAGTTACCATTCCTGTAAAGGGAAGTATCATCCGTTCTGAACAGGTGAGCAATGATATGTATGTTTCCATTGATCTGGTGGAGGAGATCATAGAAAGACAGTTGAAGAGATACAAAAATAAGCTGATCGATCAGAAGCAGTCATCCAATTATTTCAAGAAAGAGTTTATCGAAAAAGAATATATGGATGAAGAGGAAATTAAAATCATCCGCAGTAAAAAGTTTGATATTAAGCCAATGTATCCGGAAGATGCCTGTATTCAAATGGAACTTTTGGGACATAATTTCTATGTATTCTGCAATGCGGAAACCGATCAGGTAAATGTTGTATACAAACGTAAAGGAAACACATACGGATTAATCGAACCCGAATATTAAGATACCGGTCATGTTAAAAAGATGTGTGACATCACGCCACACATCTTTTTAACATAAGGGCAGTTCGCGGAGCGTGCTGCCCGTTGTTTATGCACACGGGCGGTTGAAAGGAAAACAGGTAATGTTTATTGTACAAATAGCGGCTTTTTTAATATTATTACTTGTTTTGGCATGGAAATGCAGGGTAGAGCTTGTGGAAGCAATTCCTGTAGGCTGTTCTCTGCTTATTTTTATGCTGTATGTGCTTTCATTTTTCAGGGCGCTATCTGTTTCCGATATTATTTGCTGCGCAGGGATTGCATTGGCAGCAGTGTTCTTTTTCAGGCAGCAGAAAGAAACGCGCAGAGAAATCCTTGAATTTGTAAAGGAGGAACTGCTGCGCCCCGGCACGCTGACCGCTTTTTTTATGATTATAGCTGTAACCATATGCGTCAGTGGAAAAGTCGTGAGCTGGTGGGATGATTATAATTTCTGGGCGACAGATGTAAAAGCTTTATTTTATCTGGACGGGTTTGCGGGCAAATACACAAATGTGGCGGCGGAGTTTGGAGATTATCCCCCCGGAACACAAATGCTGAAGTGGTGGTTTCTGCATTTTTCACCAGTTGAGTTTAAAGAAGGGCTGATGTTTGCCGGTTATTATTTTATGAATCTGGCTTTTCTTTTCCCTGTGCTGAAAATAATCAAAAAACGAAATATTTTTCAGATGGCGGCAGGGGCGGCCGGTTTATGGCTTTTTCCGGCAGTTGCAGAGACTTTCTGGTGTAATGGGTGCTGTGCGGATCTTACTATGGCGGTAGTGTATGGTGCATTTCTTACTTCTGTTGTAGACAGAAAAGACCATAGCAGGTGGTTTTATTATGGGCGGCAGGCGCTGTTTCTGATGGTGCTGGTTCTCTGCAAAAATACAGGGTTTATCTGGGCAGCATTTGGCCTATTATTTGATTATGGATATCATTTACTGATGCATCGGGAAGAAGGCCGCAGCAGGGGAATAAAGGTGGAAGAGGCTGAGAATAGAAGAGCGGATCGGCGTGCTCTTTTTGTGGTTACATTGATGCCGGTTATTTCTTTGGGTTCATGGCTTTCCTTCTGCCTGTTAAACAGAAGAGTGGCAAAGCTGACTGGTGCGGCGGTGAAAATGGCGGCGGGAGAGATGAATCTTCCGGCCTATCAGGAAGAAATGGTTCGCGCTTTTTTTGAAGCGTTTTTAAAATGGCCTCTCCATAAATGGAAAACAATAGCAATTGATCTAAGTCCTCTGGGTTTGTATCTGCTTCTTTTGGTATTTGTTTTCCTCCTTTATAAATTTCAAATATCAGACAAGAGGAAAACCTGTTACGTGGGCGGCTTTCTGGCTGTTTCCGGAGCAGTGTTTTACAGCATTAATCTGTTAAGCCATTTGACAATTTTTGCGGTGGAAACCCAGTATCTGCAGCCCTTTGGGATGGCTTCATCCATTGAGCGGTACGGGGCACCCTTTACTATTGGCAGTTTATATTTGATTGCTTTTTGCGTTATGCAGGGAAAAAGGCCGGCGCTGGGAGCGGCGGTATGCATGGCCTTTATACTTTTGACCACAGATTATGAAAGCGCTTATAAGGGGCTGGCCGGTTACAGGGAAGCTGCGCAGGAAGAGATGGCAAGGCGTCAGGAACTTGTAGATGCCGGGGCCCGGGATTTTCTTGTAAGGACAGGTGCCGGAGAGAAAGAAAGCATTGGGCGTGTGCTGTATTTACGGGATGCATCGGATGTCAGCTGGGTGAGAAATACCTACATAGGATTTGAGGCGGCTCCGGTGTCGGTTATGTATGGAAACGTGGATGCCGGAACGCTTACAGAGCAGGATATTCTAAATGCCATAAAGGAAGCACATGCAGGATTCTTATATGTGGATCAGCTGAAAGGAGAAGGGAAAGATGTGTTTGATGCTTTGACCGGAGGGGATGAGTTCGAATACGGACGCCTTTATCAGGTGGTGGAGAATGCAGACGGACAGGTCTGTCTTGCAGATGCGCAGGCGGCTGTCTCGAATTGACGCTTGAGGAATTCATAAATAGTTTATAAAAGATTTATTGTATTAAGTAAAATAATATAATAAAATATAAATAGAGGTGATTTGGTATGCCGGATATTAATGAAATAAAAAGAGCAGTTGTTCCTATCGCATGTTCTTATGGAGTAAAGCGGTTATATCTGTTTGGCTCCTATGCAAAAGGGACGGCAAATGAGAAAAGTGATGTAGATTTACTTGTGCAATTAACCTACAAAATTTGAAGATTGCTTTCAAAATGTGAAACTCGATTACAAAACGGGAAAGTCAGTTTGCAATTAACCACCAAATTTCCCTAAAAACCGACCAATTTAACCAAAACCACTTTTTTAAGTGGTTTTTTTGTTATAATGGCGTACATAAAATTAGACTTATTAACAAATATGTAACGACTGTAGAGACAGACAGGCGGTTTATTGGAGGTTATGGTTATGGATAAAAAATATACATGGTTGAATGCAGCAAAAAAGAGGCATCTACGCACACTGGCGGTGATACTCAGCATTTGTGTGCTGTTTACCACTTATCCTGATATTTTGGCGACGCTTTCCATCTTTGCTGCGGAGGAATCGGAGCAGTCCAAAGCGCGGTATGTTTCCGGATTTACTGCGCTGCCGGAGGAAATCCGGGAGCAGAGTGTACCGGTGGGAACAGGATTGGAGGAACTTTCACTTCCCGATACACTGGAGGCAGTTGTTGTAACGCAGCAGTCATCAGAAAATGCAGAGGATAAAACAGATGGGAGTATGCCTTCCGATACAGAGCAGGGAGGTACCAAAAAAGAGAATGCGGTAGAAGAAAGCGGAGCAGAAATCGGGGGGGTGAACAGTGAACAGGATGCCTGGCAGTCAGATGACGGAGAATCAGAGAAAACAGACGAAGTAACTCTGACAGACAATAAGGACGCAGCCGATACCGAAGATGAGGAAAGCGGATCAGAGGAAAAAACTGATGCAGAGGCTGATGTAAAGACTGATGCAGAGACAGAGAACGAACAGGATACACAGCCGGAGACAAACGAAGCATCAGAGGAAGCACTTGAAACAGATGTGGCAGATGACGGAGATGCAGCCGACAGGGAAAATGTTGAAACTCTTACATTCACCACGCAGGAATATTATGCGGAGAATATGATACCTGTACAGACATTGGCGAATACAAAGGCAAAAGGGCAGGAAGAAACGGTTACAATTAACGGTGTGATATGGCAGTCTGCCCCGGAATATGATGGGGAGACGCCGGGAACCTATACTTTTACGCCGGTTTTGCCGGATGATTATGTACTGGCGGAGGGCGTCAGCCTGCCCGAAATCAGGGTGACGGTGCAGGGCAGCAGTGACGATATGGCAATACAGGAGCTGCTTGCCCGGATCGCAGCTTTGCCGGGGGCGGAGCAAATTCTTGCAAAAGAGCCGGAGACGGAGGACGAAGAAGGCTATGAGATATGGATGGCGGAGCTTTCCAGATATGGGGAGGAAGCTTTTGCTATTCTGGAGGCCTATGAGGAGCTGACAAAAGAGCAGCAGGCGCAGATACCAGAAGAGGCAGTTGCGAAGCTGATGGCGTGGGCGGAGCTTGCGGAGATGATTGCGGGCGGACAGGAGGCTTATGCTATCGGAGGAGGCTCAGGTAATTGCGGCGGCGTGGGATATGAAGAGGCGGTGACATGGGAACATAATCGGTTTGCGGCAAAATTGACAATAAAGGGAAACGGGCCTATGGCTGATTACGCTACAGCAGCGGATGCGCCCTGGTCCGACAGAAACACTTATAATGGTTCTACCGTACAGTCTCTTACAATAGAGAGTGGAATTACTCATATAGGCAACAATGCATTTGCGGAGTCGTATTGGACGCCGGCTTATTCCGGGGGTGTGACAATTCCGGCAACTGTGGGCAGCATAGGAGATAATGCCTGTCCGAATTTTAAAAGTATTATCATGCAGGGGACAGACACGATTCCGAAACTGGGCGTGGGCTGTTTTAAAAGCGACTGTAGGATTCTGATTCCGAGTTGTGAATATTATGAAGCCTATTGCAATGCACCCGGCTGGTCAGTATATATAGGAAATATCGTGAAAAACCATAAAAATGATAGTGCGATAGGTGCGAAAGAACCCACATGTGTGGAAGAAGGAAATCTGGCACACTGGAAGTGCGGTACGTGCGGGGATTTGTTCGCGGATGATAAGCAATCAGTGCCTACGACGCTGGAGGATGTGACGCTGCCCATCAATCCTGACAATCACAGCTATACCTATGCCGCAGAGGGCGCAGTCATTACGGAATCCTGCGCATACGGGTGCGGCCACTTAGCCACAGCAACCCTTTCTGTAAAGAAAAATGCGGATTTGACCTATACCGGAAGTGGGATCAAACCTGTTACCGTTATCTACAGCGACAACTGGGGAGGAACAGGTGCGGACAGACCGGACGATACGAGAATCAGCTATACCGATAACATTAATGCCGGCACAGCCACGGCAAAGCTGTTCATTGAAGGTGAGGGTGCGGCGGTCACGTTCCAGATTACGGAGGCGGCCATGACGGGTGTGACGGCAAGCGGCTATACAGGCACATATGACGGCAATTCTCATGAAATTACTGTGAATGCTCCTGCAGGTGCGACGGTAAGATACGGAACCGATGCAGGAACTTATGGATTTGCGAGCCTGCCCTATGAGACTGTTGGTACTCATATCGTGTATTATCAGGTTACAAAGCCGAATTACATGCCCGTGACGGGATCTGCACAGGTGAAAATTGATGCCCGCAGTATAAGGGATGCAGAGGTCGTCTTAGACAGCACGACTCTGACCTACAACGGTTCCCCACAGACGAAGGGAGTAAGCAGTGTCACCATCACGGTGGGGGCAAAGACACTGACGCTGATGACGGGAGATTACACCATAAGCGGCAATCAGGGGACGGATGCAGGGACTTATACGATGACACTGACAGGAAAGGGCAACTATAAAGAAACAAAGACTGTTACTTTTACAATTGAACCTAAACGGTTGACAGCAGATATGATTACCATAGCCGCCGGGCCGCACTACTATACAGGGACTGCCGTTACACCTGGCGTGACGGTGAAAGACGGCAGAAGCACATTGACGCAGGGCACAGATTATACGGTAAACTACACAGACAATACAAGCACGGGAACAGCCAAAGTCATAATAAATGGAAAAGGCAATTATACAGGGAATGCAAGTCAGACTTTTACCATTCAATACAGCCCGCTTCCTTCCGGCAAAAGCCTTACGGATTATGTTACGGTCAGTCCTGCACCTACAGACGACTGGTATGGTACAGAGATTACCCTCACACCTAAGAGCGGCTGCGAAGCAGGGGAGACGCCATCGACTACAGGAAGCGGCACTGTTACGATTTCAGAGGAAACGGGGACAGACGGAGGTACAAAGACCATCTACATTAAAGACCAAAATGGGGACGTTTATCAGACCACGTTTACCTATAAGCTGGATAAAACACCGCCCGTCATAGATCTTGCCAATATGTCCGTGATAAATGGCACGAAAAATGTCTGGGACTGGATTATTGGCAGAAAAAGTATGATAATACGTATACCGGAGAGCAGTATAACAGATATTGGTTCCGGAGTAGGGGAAGTGGTTTACACGGCAGTTTCTGACAGCGGCGCACAGCAGACGCAGTCAATTCGGCCGCGTGGAGGTTTTTATGAGGTTTCTCTGAACGAGGAATTCAGCGGAACCATTAAACTGACAGCAAAAGACAAAGTAGGCAATCTTACGGAAGTCTCGATTACCACGGAGAGCGGCAAGGTCATCGCAGAGGATTATGCGCCCGTGGTCGAAATTACTCTGCCTGATACGCCTAAGCCCGGCGAAAACGGGTGGTATAACACGACAGTTTCCGTCAATGTGACCGTGACGGATGATAAGGACGACAGTAATGCCGATATACTTTCCGGCGGCATTGCCGAAATTAAATGGAAAGACGGAGAAAATGGCGTGGAGCAGACTGTAGGGGGACTGCCGGGCACTTCTCCCGTGTATGAGAAAGCATTTACCATATCTGTAGATACAGACGGGGCGCATACCTATTATGTGAAAGCAGTAGATAACGCGGGTAATGAGAGCGGATGGCAGACAATTACGGTAAAGTGTGATACAAAGGCGCCTGTTTTTATCGGCAATCCCACAACAGTCAACCGCACACAGGAAGGAGCAGGTATTACTTTTACCCCGTCAGAAGGCGGAAAGGCGTACTGGATTGTCGGGGATGGCACTACACCGGATGCGCAGACAGTTGTGGAGAAAGGCGCACAAGCCGGCAGTGTCAAAGATATCACGGGCGGTGAACAGGATACCTTTACCCTGACAGGGCTTATGCCCGGAAAAACATACACGGTCTATGTGGCGCTGGAGGATGCAGCAGGCAATCTGTCCGAAGTAAAGGCAGTCAGCTTTAGTACCATGCAGAAGGCGCCTGAAATGACACTGGGGGATATGATAATAGACCATGAGAAGGAAACCATAAAAATACCCGACCGAATCGGAGAAGTGGAGGTTTATACGAATCCTTCCAATCCGTCGGGAAGCCGGATAGAGCCTGATGGGGAGGGGTGTCTGTCTGTAAATCCGGGAACCACGATCTATGTCCGATATCCCGAAAAGACACAGGACGGTGAGACAACGCCTGCCAGCGACAGCGTAGCGATCAACATTCCGGGCCGGCCGGCAGCACCTTCGCAAAAACAGGTGGACGTGACCGATACCACGGCGAGGGTTGCCAATCCGGTCAGCGGAGAGGAGTATATTCTTGTGCCCAGAGGGAGCATTCCGGAGGGGCAGGAGCCTGACTGGGACAATACGGATAATAGAAATAAGACAGGGCAGTTTACGGGACTTGATCCAAATCAGGAGTATGACCTGTATGTAAGGAAGAAGGCGACGGAAGATGAATTTGTATCGGAGTCAGTAAAGACGGAAGTACGGACTTATGTGACAATAGAAGAACCAATTGTCACGGGTGAAGGAGCCGGGCAGAATGATAATACCGCTTCCAGACCGGCCACGCCCGATGCAGAGGGCAGCACAGTGACCTTTACAGGAACCTATGGGGAAGAATACACCCCTGTCATCAAAGTGGGAGACCAGGAGATCATACCCGGAGACGGCACGCCCGGTTCCGAAGCAAAATGGGATGAAAAGAGTGGAAAAGGAGAGTGGGAGTATCGTTTTGAGATACCGGATGACGCATCAAATGTGCAGATCTCCGTGGAGTTCAGGAAGCGTGCCATTACCGGGATCACGACACAGCCGGGCAGTCTGTCGATTTATGCGGATGACGCTGCAAATGGGAGCATGGAAATGCTTACTGCATACCTGAAAGACCAATGCAGCGTACAGGCAGTCTATGACAACCGGACAAAGGGAAGCGTACAGGAGGCGTCTTTTACCACCACAGATGATTTTGCACAGAAAGGCGCGGCATACCATTATACTGTTTCCGCAGGGGGAAAGACCTGTGCGGTTACCCTGACGGTAAGTTCTGTGACTGTATCGGTACAGCCTCCGGATACGCTTATGATAAGACAGAAGGACGGCGGCTATACGTCGCAGGAAGTGAGCGCATGGCTTCCTGCACAGATTACAGTGAGCTACGCGGGAGCAGGCTATACAACGAGGAAGGAAAACAGGGCGGTCACATGGAACACGAATTCCATAGGAGCGGACTTTGGCGGGACGCTGGGTGAAAAAACGGTAAGTGGAACTGTGGAGCTGCCTTCGTGGGCGACAGGGCAAAACACTGTCAGCGCCAGGATTAAATTTGTTGATAAGACTCCTCTGGCAGACAACCAGATGACACTTTCCATATCCGGCTGGACATACGGGACGCAGACAGCGCCCAGACCGCAGGGAAACATTACCGTGACAGACGCGAACCCAACCTGTACCTGGCTTTATAGTGCCGACAGCGGCGCAACATGGGTAGCGGCAGAGAGCCTTCCGAAGTCTGCCAGCGGATACATCATTCCCGGCGAATACAGGGTAAAGATGACTTACACGGGAGACAATTATATCGGTGAGAAGACCGCTTCCTTTGTGGTGACAAGAAAAACGCTGAACATACTGCCGGGAACCCTCGCAGTGAAAGATAAAAACTATGACGGGACGCTAAGCGCAGACTTAAAGGAGGATGGGAAGGCGGTTCTTTCGGGAATCGTTGAAGGAGATAACGTGACGCTTGGCGGAACGTTGACGACGCGCTTTACCGAGGCGGGACCGAAAAAGAACATCCCGGTAAACGTAACAGGCTTCCTGTTAGAAGGCGCAGACAGCGGATATTATGAGCTTAAAAATGCAACGCTTATCCTGCGTGGGACTATCAATAACGCGGATGGCACACCTCCTGCCGACGAAGAAAACAAGGAAAGCAGTGACGGAGAAAATAACGGTGGAAGCGGCTCGAATGGTAACAATGGCAATAGTGATGGCAATGCATCGGGAAGTATCAATGAAGCCGGTATGTTGGCTGCCTCACCGTCACCTGCAACAGCCGCATCACCGGTAAATACATTACAGACGACAGCGCAGACGAATCCGCCGAAACAGACGCAGCCGGCAGACATATCGGACAGTCGGCCGGAGGATAGAAAAGAGCCGGAAAGCACCAAAGCACCGCAGCCCACAGGGAAACCCTCCGGAACAGAGAAAGAACAGCAGCCTGCAGGAGACAAAGAGCAGATTGTTTACACATTCGTAGACAACGGAAAGATTGTGATATCCGGCGAACCTGTGCCTGTTGCAACGGGAAATGTGGAAGGAATGACTGACACAAGCACTGTCTTAAAACTGGGGAACGGTGCAGTTATTGTGACGGTAGTCTGTGAGGAGCAGGAATGTGCGGCAGGCGTGGCAGATACTCTCGCAGTGGAAAACGCAGTTTTAACACCGGAGCAGCTTGAAATTGTAAATAATGGCGAAACCATAGAAATTCGCATTGACGTTAAGGATATTTCCGGCCAGGTGCCGGAGCAGGATAAGAAAGTGGTGGAAAGCGGCGTCAAGGAATATCAGAAAGAAGTGCCGGGGCTGACACTTGGCACGTATGTTGACATTTCCATGTTTATTAAAATCGGAGAGGGAGACTGGAATGCCATTACCACAACAAGGGAACCGATAGAAATAGTTATTGGGATTCCTGAAAATCTGCAGGAAAAAGACAGGGAATATGTAATCATAAGGGCGCATGATGGAGTACATACCATTATGAAAGATATGGACGATAATCCAGACACCATTACCATCAATACGGATATGTTTTCAAGTTATGCGATTGCCTATGTGCAGACGGAAAGAACGGAGCATAAATGCAGCCTTTGCCGGATCTGTCCTACATTCTTAGGTATCTGCTGCTTTGTGTGGCTGGTAATGATTGTACTTATAATAGTTATTGTGATTATCTTATTGCAGAAGAAAAAGAAACGCTTTACTGAATGACCAGGACCTCCCCATCCGTCAAAAGATGTTTTGTCAAAGAAAGCCTCCGGCTTACACCGGAGGCTGGTAAACAATCAGCTCAAATAATTTCTCCCAAAAAAGCAAAAAGTTTTGTCAGCAAAATTAAGGAAGATGTGGTATGATTGGTAAAACAGCAATTTGCCGAACGGAGGATCGGGATGGAAATCAATAAACTGAAATGGCAGATACCAATTATCATTCCTTCTTATGAGCCGGATGAAAAGCTGCCTGCCCTGCTGAAACAACTGGGAGAAGCTGGATTTGAAAATATTGTTCTGGTGGATGATGGAAGCGGAACGGAATATATGCATTTTTTTGAGGAAGCAGAAAAGGTTTATGGATGTCATGTACTTCATCATGCGGTAAATCAGGGAAAAGGACGCGCGTTAAAGACTGCTTTCAACTATTGTCTTGGGCATTTTGCAGAATTGCCGGGAGTAATAACTGCTGACTCAGATGGTCAACATTCTCCTGAATGCATTTTGCTTTGTGCGGAAGCGCTTCTTGTCCACCCTGACTCATTGATTTTGGGATGTAGATGTTTTGAGGGGGAAGATGTGCCTGCCCGCTCGGAATTTGGAAATAAATGTACAAGAATTGTTATGAAGTATCTGACCGGGATAACAGTGTCAGATACCCAGACCGGTCTTCGGGGAATACCCATATCATTTATGAAGCAGCTTCTTAAGGTGAAGGGAGAGCGGTTTGAATTTGAAACAAATATGCTGCTTGAGACAAAAACAAAAAAGATTCCAATTGTTGAAGTGCCCATCCGAACCATATATCTGGAAGAAAATAAGACAAGCCATTTTAATCCTGTGAAAGACTCCATTAAAATTTATCTGATTTTTGGCAAGTTCCTTTTTTCTTCCCTGTCCTCAAGTGTGGTGGATTTGGCATTGTTTACCCTGTTCTGCTTTTTACTAAGGGACAGGCAGTGGGGCAGTATTACCTATGTTATGGCGGCTACCGCGTTTGCAAGAATACTTTCCGCCCTTTATAATTATCTGTTGAATTTAAAAGTGGTTTTTCAAAGTGAAAGCCCGGTGAAGTCATCCCTGCCCCGTTATGTGCTGCTGGCAGTGGTGCAGATGTCTCTAAGTGCAGTGATTGTAGGGTATCTTTGCACAGTTTTTCATGGTGCGGAGGTACTGGTTAAAATACCTGTGGATGTACTGTTGTTTTTCTTAAGCTTCCTCATACAGCGGGAGTTCGTGTATCGCTAGACTGTGCGGGGTATTTGACTTATGGAAACAGTATGCTGTTGAACGATATACTATTGAACGCCCTGGATTTCATTTCCGGAAACAGTTGTCTGTTCCTGGTATGCAGTAACAGAAGGATCCCTCATTTGAAAATGACGGAACCATTCTTTGGTTTCCTGATTTTTCTCTGTGAGGGATCTGTTTTTGTAAAGGAATCGGGTAAGGGCGTAGCAGTCAACCCAAATCTCGTTGTTTCCTTCTTTTTGTGATTCGTCAAAAATAAGCTGTAAGCCCCAGTGAAGATGTACCGTTTCAATGTTGTTTGTGTTTTCTACGGTACTGTAGCCGGTATGCCCCATATAGCCAATGACATCTCCGGCAGTTACCACGCTGCCTTCTTCAAGCTCTAATGCGTAGGGAAAATTCTGCCGCAGATGGGCATAGTAATAATAGCGCTTCCCATCAAAGCTGCGGATGCCGATGCGCCAGCCCCCGTACTGGTTCCAGCCCAGGGCTTCCACATAACCGGACTCAACAGCAATGATGGGTGTACCAAATTGTATGTAAAACTATATTTCAAACCGTTCTATCATTTCTACCATAGTTTCCACCTGGGATTTCTGCTGTTCGCTGACGGCGGCTGTTTCCTCGGAGGTTGCGGAATTGTTATCAACTGCGGCGGAAACCTGAGTTACATTTTCATTCAGCTCCTGCATACGTATGGTATCTCTTTTCAGTATTTGTTCTATCTGTTCCATCTTTTCCGTAGCGGCTTTTGCGTCGGTCATAACCTCAGTCATATTGGCTTCTGTTTCTTCTGCAATGGAAATACTCTTGTCCATCACAGAAACAGTGGTTTCAATTAACTGGGTTGTCCTGCCAGCGGCCTTGGATGACTCATTTGCCAGATTTTTTACCTGTTCTGCCACAACTGCAAATCCTTTTCCGGCTTCCCCGGCCCTTGCCGCTTCAATAGCTGCATTCAGGGAAAGAAGGTTTGTCTGAGAAGCGATATCTTCTATGGTTTCTATGATCGTGCCGATCTGCTCCGAGCATCTGCCAATTTCCTGAATGGAATCCTTCAATTCCCGCAGTTTTTCATTTCCTCTGGCCAGCGTAACACCTGCTGCAGAAGCCATTTTAGCAGAATCTTCCGCTTCTTTTGCATTTTCTTCCATACTCTTTGTCATGGAATCAAATGCGGTCATTAATTCCGACACCTGTCCGGCCTGTATAGTACAGTTTTCGGCCAAATCCTGTGCAGCACATGCCAACTGCTCCGAACCATCATCAATCTGTACGGAAACGGTATGGATGGTTTTAAGGGTTTCCCGCATCTTTTCGCCAATCTGTATAAAAGAATCTTTAATTGTTACGAATTCCCCTACGTATTCCTGCTCAATCTCAAACCGGTAATTTCCATTCCCCATTTTTTCAAGCGTCTGGGTGATTTCATTGATCATTGCAAGCAGGTTTTCTTTCATGAAAGTAATGGAAGCAACCATCTTTCCAACTTCGCTTTCATCTGCTTCCAGATCGAGTTTCTCATGGAATTCACCGCCTGCAAGCACAACCATCTGATCGGACACTTTCTGAATCGGCATTAAAAGTTCTTTTTCGGAAAATTTGATGGTTCTGATAAATTCCTTCACAACATAAAGGAAAGATGCAGCAAACAAAATTTCAAAAATAAACTGTAAGACTTTTACGCCTGCCTGCCTTTTATCTTTTCTGTCCAGGATAGAAAGAATTGTTTCATCCGTCTGCCGGTTGATTTGCTCTACAGAATTTCCATAGGCTTCGCTGAACACACATGCCTGCGCGGCTGCCAAGTCGCCTGCCTGTACATGGGCGATTGCTTCTTCTTCCAATGGAACAAGATGATTGGACATGTCGGCAATCTGGTTCAGACTCGCCCATTCTTCTTCCTCAAGTGAACAATCCTTTAAAGTCTCAATTGCCCGTTCTCTGTTCTGATCCTCATTCAGTTCTTTCATGTATCCGTCGTAATAAGCCTGTTCTCCCGTGACAGCATAAGACTGTATGTTATAGGTAAGCGTCTTGGATGCAATCCGGTACTGATTTAATGCCACGGTGGTATTGACCTGCGCTTCGCTGATCTTTGACATTGCAATGTTGAATAGAATAAAGCCAAGCAACAGCACAGCTCCTGTTACCACCGAAAATAATGCCTGACGCACCAGCCGTTTTAACTGTGCTGCCTGACTCTTTTTCCCCAGTATTTTCTTTTCATTTTTACCCATAATCCTTCTCCTAATAAAAATATTTTGTTGCCCCACATATATAGTAATTACCGTTATTTAAAGTATATCTGAATCATGGCGCGTTTTCAATCCTTTCTTTTCTTTATTTCCGCGAGCAACGAGCCAAAGTCATGCTTGCATGACCTTGGCGACTGCCGCGGGGGTGAAATACCCCGCAGCTTGCTGCAGGGTATTTCACTTATGTTCATTTATCTGCCTGTTATCTTTATAAGCAGCAGGCAGGAAATTCTCTGTTGTGAAATTGAAATAAATATCAATTTCATTTTCTTTTACCACAATTTTTTTAATGAGCGCTGAAAGTATTTTTTTCTTTATGTTTAAAGGTGCTTCCATAAATACCCTTTGCCACACCGGAGCCGCTTCCGCTTCCTGTGCAGGGGAAGCGCCGCCTTGTGTAATTGGGGTTTTATATGTGTCCTTTTTTATCTTTTCCATTTCCTCTGCTGTTTCCGCCATTTTAGTTTCCGCTGTTTTGAGGCATTCATTGATATATTTACGATCAAAGCTGCTTTCTCCTATAATGGACTTGTACAGTTCATGCTTGAATTTTTCGATATGTAATTGCAGCTTCCGATATTCTTTTTGTAAAGAAACAAGCCTTTCCTGTTCGGATTCTTTTAGAAGCATTTTCTGCTGACTTAAAATTTGACTTAAACAGTCAATTGGCTTCATTCTGCAAAGAAACTGATTTACTTCTTCGATAACTGACTTTTCCAATCGAAATCTGCTGATATAAGATTTTGCGGGACAAAGTCTTTTGTCCCGCCCTCTTGTATTGCATTTATAAAATTCAGTGTGCCTTCTTGTGACAGAATTGTCGGTATTGTGTACTTTTTGTGAAGATACCGCCGGAGATATTTTTCCGTGACAATATCCGCATTCCAGCAATCCTGATAATAGCAGAGAACTTTTCCAGGTTCTGTCTGAAGCCGTCTGCAGGCTGCCGGCATATTTTTTATTTCTTCTTTCCAGAATTTCCTGCGCCAGAAGCCAGCGTTCTTCGCTGACAATCACATAAGCAGGATTGGCCTTTTGGGCTAATATCCACTGTCCGGCCGGTACAGGGCGAGGCTTTTTTTGTACATCTAAAAAGGATTCTCTGGTGATTTCATTAACGCCTGCGCTTTCCACCTCTTTCATTCTGGTTTTTCCATAGGACATGTAACCTTTGTATATTGGATTTTTCAAAATATTCCGTATGGTGGAAGGATTCCACAAATTTCCTTTTCTGGTCTTTAACTGCCTGTCTTCATTGAGGTAAGCGGCTATTGCGTTAAGACTCATATTTTCATCAATCAGCCTGGCATAAATATCCGCCACAACTCCGCTTTCAAAAGGTTCTTTTACAAATTCGTTTATCATGCGGTTTTTTCGGTCCAGCTTTCCGGTGGGGACTAACTGATATCCGTATGCAACGATGCCGCCTGTAAACCGTCCCTTTTTGGTGGCATAGTTTCTGCCGCTGTCCACTCTTGCCGCAGTTTTTCTGCTTTCTGTATTGGCGCCCCAGAATCGAATGATATTCATCAGGTTATCGGAGGAATTTTCAAAGGTCTGCTGTCCCTCACAGACGCTCCAGACCTCCACGCCGCATTCCACAATCCGTTTCAAAAGAAAGGGCGTTTCATTATCTTTTCGACCAATACGGTCAAACATAAAGACAAGAAGAACATCTATTTTTTTATCACTTACATCCCTGATAACTTCCTGCAGCACCTTTCTGTCGTTCAGTCCTTTGTGGTAGCCGGAGACTCCGGGCTCAATGTATTCTCTGGTCAATTCCCAGCCTTCTTTGTTTCTGATATATTCCATGCAGGCGTTTCTCTGCATTGGAATATCGTCTTCCACATTGACCTGCTTTTTGGTACTGACTCTGTATAAACAGCCAACTCTTTTTAAAGCCGGTTCTTTTTCCATGTCAATTCTCTCCTTTGCGTTTCAAGTGACTTATGTATGTTTCAAGCAGAAGCTTTTGTATTTCTTCTGTCATTTCACGATCTGTATTATTTTTCGAAAAATGCAGTCTGACTGTAAATTTTGTTTCAGCGTTTTCTCTTTTCAGCACATTTTCATTTTCTCTGATATATTGCTCTGTTTTTGTCATGGCGCCATAATTTTCTTTTTGTATATTCCTATGCGCCAGTTATAGTTTTATGTGCATCCCGGTGTACCAATCTGTCCCATCATGTCGTGTCCTAAATGGGGCCTTTTATAGCCATAGCTGCGTGAGGAGCCAAAGTCGTCATAATCGTTATATTCAAACCCTTTTGCAATTGGAGAAAATGCTTTAAGCCCGTACACTTTTTTCCAGGATTTTTCTCCGGATTCATTTTCCTGTTCGATTTCATATTCTCCAACCATACCTCCAAGGACAGCCTCGTAAGCCTCATAATAATAGTCATAATAATCCATGTCCTTCGTAAGTTCCGAAAGGGTGGTTTCGCCGGAAGAAAGCTCTGATGCAAGTTTTTGAATCAGTGAAATGCTTTTTTTGTCAAAGCTGCCGCCTCCTTTTGCCCCGGCATATGCAAGCAGTTCAATCCAGTTAAGATGAACAGGACTGCCATAGCTTTCCACATCCAGCTCATAAGCGGTGCAGAGGGCCTCATAGGAAACATTGAAATCCACCCACTTGATATAATTGCCATTGGCACCGGCTGCCACTTCAATGGCGGAGGGCTCATTTTGACGGACATGGGTTCCGATCAGAAGGCAGATGGCTGCTAAAAGCAGACAGAAAATAACCAGAGAAAGTTGATAACGAGTTTGTTTCATAAAGGGAAAACCTGTTGGTAAAAGGGTTAAAAAAGAATATGAAAGTGTACGTGGATTTATTCGCAAAACTTCTTGACAAAAAATTAACAATATTGTATTACAATTTCAACAGGTGAAAAGGAGGAAAAGTATGTTTACAAGAAAAAGTGGTCCTGTTTACGAGCAGGCAGATCCCAATAAAAAGAAGAAAGGCCCGGCAGTGGCAAAAGCTGCAGGAATGATAGCTGTGACATTGGCTGTTATTTATTTTCTGGCGGGGAGCATTTATTCCCTGAAGGAAAATGAGTATGCGGTGGTTACCACCTTTGGCGTTCCCAAAATCATAGAGGAGTCAGGCATTCATTTGAAATTCCCCTATGTGCAGAGGGTTACCAGAGTTCCCAAAACTATCAATGGATTTCCCATTGGCTATAATGCTGATACAGACGTATCGGTTGACGGGGAATCTTTTATGATTACCAGAGACTATAACTTTGTGAATGTGGATTTTTATGTGGAATATCGGGTGACAGATCCCATTAAATATCTTTATTCTTCGGAAAATCCGGTGGCAATTTTAAAAAACCTGACACAGAGTTATATACGTGACACCATTGGTCTTTATGATGTGGACAGTGTAATTACTACCGGAAAAAGTGAAATTCAGGCGTCCATCAAGGAAAAGATAGTTACCAGACTTGACCAGGAGGATATCGGGATACAACTGGTTAATATCACCATACAGGATGCGGAGCCGCCCACCCAGGAAGTAATCAATGCTTTTAAAAATGTGGAAAATGCAAAGCAGGGAAAGGAAACTTCCATCAATAAAGCCAACCAGAAGCGAAACGAGGACATTCCGGCAGCCAGGGCGGCCGCTGATGAAACAGTAAAAACAGCGCAGGCGCAGGCGGAAGAGCGGGTGAACGAGGCGAAAGGCCAGGTAGCCAGATTAAACGAGCTTTATGCGGAATATCAAAAGTATCCGCTGATCACAAAGCAGAGAATGTTTTATGAGACAATGGAGGAAATTCTTCCGGAGATGAAAGTAATCATTGAAAGAAGCGACGGAAGCACTCAGACAATGCTGCCTTTAGAGCCTTTTGCAACTTCCGGGTTCAGCACTGTGGAAAGTTCAGAAAATTCAGAAGATTCAGAAATGAAAGAAGAGTAAATGCTTTGGAAATGGAGAGCAAAAATATGAAGAAAAAAATAAGTTTTGGATTAATTATAGTGATATTATTTGCCGGATTTATTTTGGTAAATTCCAGTATTGTGGTCACTTATCCCAATGAATATACGGTGATCAAGCAGTTTGGAAAGATTGAAAAAATTTATGAAACACCGGGACTGAGCATGAAAATCCCCTTTATTCAAACTGCTGAAAAAATTGAAAAAGAGGTTTTGTTATACGATCTTGCGGTCAGTGATGTTATGACTAAGGACAAAAAATCCATGATTGCAGACTGTTTTGTATTATGGGAAATTGAAGATCCCTATAAGTACACGCAAACTTTAAGCGCCCAAAAAAGCAACGCAGAGTTTCGAATTGACACGATTGTTTATAACAGCCTGAAAAATGTAATCAGCAGCTTAAGTCAGGAGGAAGTAATCAGCGGGCGCGACGGGGAACTGGCGCAGGCAATTCAGGATAATATTGGCGACACATTAGAACAGTATGGAATTAAACTTCTGGCAGTGGAAACCAAGTCGCTGGACCTGCCGGATGAAAACAAAAGCGCAGTTTATGAGCGTATGATTTCCGAGAGGAATAATATTGCAGCCACTTATCAGGCGGAAGGGCAGGAAGAAGCAAAGGAAATATCCAACAATACCATTGCGGAGATTATTGTCATGCAGTCTGAGGCGGATGCAAAAGCGGCGGAGATCATTGCAAAGGGTGAGGCCGAGTATATGAGAATTTTAAGCGAGGCGTATAATGATCCTGAAAAGGCTGACTTTTACCTTTTCCTGCGGGCGCTGGATGCGGCGAAGAAAACCATGACAGGGGACAATAAAACACTGATTATTGATGAAACCTCTCCAATTGCCCAGATTTTCTACTAAAAACATTATTTTTTTATTAATACTGCCTGTGCGTATCTTGCATTTTCGGGGTATCTATTGTATGATAAATTTACGTATTATGTAAACCCATTACAGCATCGAACCTGTCATTTCCGGCAGGAACGTTTATTGACAAAAAAGGCAGTCCGGCCGCCTGTTTTATGGCTGGACTGCTGCAAGGATACAACGGAGGTATCATAATGAAAAAGAACAGAATGATAAAAGTATGCATGGCATTTTTCCTGATATTGGGCATGCTTATTATGCCGGCCGGCCAGCTTAAGGTACAGGCGGCGGAAGTGATAGCAACGGTGGAAGGAACGGTTATGTCCGGGACAACTTCCGAACTGCTCCTTTTATCCACCAAAGAAGGAAAGATGGAGATTAAGATTGATTCCGGGACAGATACCAGCGGCTGTAAAATACTGCTTCCGGATTATAAAGTGAGCGTTTCCGTATCGCATGGTTCTGACGGATACCTTCATGCAGTTAAAATTACAAGCAACACCCAGACTGCCGGAGTTTCTGTTGATACCTCCGCTGCAGCTACAATAGCAGGAACCATTGATAAAAAAACTACCGGAGATGTGCTGTATGTGAATACGCCCCAGGGGGAAATGCAGATTAAACTGGACGGAACCACGGATATGAGCGGGTGCAGGATTCTTATGGTTGGAGAAAGTTATACCATTGTCTGTGCAAGAGGTTCCGATGCTTATATGCATGCACTCAGTATTTCCAGCGGTGTGGCGGCAAATGTGGCGTCATCCCTTACGCCGGCGCCGGCAGGTGCAGTTACAGCATCCACCACATCAGTTACGGGAACCGTAAACAAAAAAACAAAAGAAAACCTGCTTTATCTGGCAACTTCCGGCGGGGAAATGCAGATTGTAATAGATAATTACACAGATTCCAGAAGCGGTATGGTACTTACTCCTGACAGGTCATTGACTGTATCGGTTTACCGGGGTTCTGATGCTTATATGCATGCGGCTGTGATCACAGGCGTTAAAACTGCCTTTACTGTAGCAACTATAGATACCTCTTCCCCTGCAACAGTTACCGGAACAGTGGGAAGCAAATCTACTGAAAACGTATTGTTTTTAAATACACCTCAGGGGGAAATGGAATTAAAGCTTGATGCGGTAAACAGTGTTACCAATTTAAAGGTATTGGTAACGGATAAGAAGGTTACGGTGACTTGTGCAAGAGGTTCAGACGCCTATATGCATGCACTTACCATCACAGGTGCCTGATGATAGAAAAATGACAGGTGGCAGGTTCTTCGGAGCCTGCTTTTTTTGTCACTTTCTTTTTAAACAGGCCGGTATTTGTCATACAATTTAAGAAAACCGGCTTCCACTGCCTCAAAGGGCAGAACTTCATAAGAGAAGCGGCTTTTCATGGAAGGCGCCGGCCTGTCTGTTTTTTCATTCAGAAGGACGGACATGTCAAAATAAAGCATGTCTTTGTCGATCTGCTTTACAAGCTGCTCCTCATCAGATGTTAATGGGGAGCCTAAAAATTTAGTATAGATGAGATTCAGCAGATGATCTTCCATTTCTATATATTCTTTCAGGTATTTTTTGAAAGGCGCCGGAACATCCGACATATAGGCTTCGCTTGCATCATGTACAAGGCAGGCCAGGATGACTCTTTTTGAATATCCTCTTGCTTCGGCCTCAAGGGCGCAGTGGATACAGTGCTGCCCCACGGAAAAAAAGGTTTTCACATGTCCGTTGCCCCGGCAGGTCAGAGAAAGGGCGTGGGCAATATCGGTAATATGGATTTTATCTATGTCCGGGCTGGTGGGAGTAAAATGGGTACCTCCATAAGTGGTGATGTGATCGGCCATAAAGGATTCCTCCTGACTAAATGATAAATTCATTTTACAATATGACTGCCTGTTTTTCCATAAGTAATATAAGACAAAAATTATTATGGACAGATAAAGTTCTGCCTGATATTATGAATATGAATTTTAATCTGTTAAAAAAACGAAAAGTTTTGTGCGGTGGCGAGAGGTATGAACATAGTATTTTTTGGACTGGAAATTTTTGGGATCAGTGTAATTGTAATTGCACTGTTTCTTTTGCTGCGGGGGGATGGTTCCAGGCAGCAAAAGCTGATGCAGTATTTCCTGATGGGAGCGTTGATTCAGAATGCAGGATACTTATTGGAATTTACGTCGCCTACAGTGGAAGCTGCCATAGTGGCTGTAAAAATGCAGTATATGGGATCATTGGCGATTCCAATCAGCTACTGTTATTTTATGTTCAGCTATTGCTATGAAAAAGCACCAGTTAAAATTTTAAAGATATTAAAAATAATTGATATTTTTATTCTGGGACTTGTCTTTACCTGTGAAAAGCATACTTTTTATTATAGCCAGATAGACTGGGTGCAGACGACGCAGGGGCATGGGTATCTTCATCTGGAATATGGGCCCGGATATTGGCTTTTTATGGTCTGCGGCCTTACGGTGCCTTATGCGTTTACTTTGTACGCGCTGATTCGTGTCTGTATTAAAAAACCGGATTATGCTGCGGACAGGAAATACAGGCTGATACTGCTTCTTTCTTTTCTGCCTGTGGTAGTGCTGGGTTTGTATGTTTTAAAGCTGACTTATGGGTATGATCCCACCCCCTTTGCATTGGGACTTACGCTTTCAAGTGTGGTTATATTAATCTGGAGCAGAAAGGTTTATGATTTCAGCAGCCTGGCTTCCGGGATTTTGCTTGAAAGCATGAGCGATGGCGTGATTGCAATAGATAAGCATGAGAGGATTGTCAGCTATAATCCTGCAGCAGCAGGTATTTTTAAGGAGCTGAATATTCGTGCAATAGGAAAGCATATTGAGGAGCTGAAAGGATTTCCGCTTAATATGCTGGGAGAAGATGTAAGAGAAGAGTTCTGCTTAAATGATCGTTTTTATCAGGGGCATGTGAAACAGATATCGGATAAGTATGAAGAAAAAAAAGGATATGTGATTCTGATTCTGGATGTAACGGAAACAAGGAATTACATAGAGGAGATTAAGCGGGTACGGGAGCAGGCGGAGCAGGCTAACATTGCGAAGAGTGCATTTCTTGCCAATATGTCTCATGAAATACGCACGCCCATGAACGCTATTGTAGGGCTGAGTGATATTATCATGGAGGAAAGCAGAGGCCGGAAGGTGTATGAGTATGCCTGTGATATTAAGGCGTCTTCCCGCAATTTACTTGCGCTGATTAATGATATTCTTGACCTGTCTAAAGTGGAAGCAGGAAAAATGAAACTGATTTTAACGGAATATCATATAAAATCCCTTGTAAATGAAGTCTTAAATATGATGGATATTGTTGCCTCCCAAAGAGGGCTTATGCTGGAAAGTGAGTATGATATGACGATTCCCTGCCGCTATATGGGGGATGAGATACGGATAAAGCAGATATTGATTAATCTTTTGAACAATGCGCTTAAATTTACCAAACAGGGGCATGTTAAGATTTCGATTGCCGGGATGCAGGCGGAGGAAGCTGATCTGGAATGGGTTGTTTTCCGGATTGAGGATACCGGATGCGGCATTCGGGAAGAAGATCTTGAAAGAATATTTGATAATTTCAGGCAGCTTGATTCTAAAAGAAGCCGCAGCGTGGAAGGAACAGGACTTGGTCTTTCCATAACAAAGCATCTGGTTGAGCTTATGCAGGGAACCATTAAGGTGGAAAGCGTATATGGAGAAGGATCTGTCTTTACCGTAAAAATTCAGCAGAGAATTGCAGATCATAGACCTCTGGCGGAGGTTCCGGAAGGAGAGGCGCAAAAAGAAGAAACGCTGGAGCCCTTTACTGCAAAAGAATGTAAAGTGCTGGTGGTGGACGACAATTTGATTAACAGGAAGGTGGCAAGCTCCTTCCTTCGGTCCTACAGAATGGAAATTACTGAGGCTGAAAGCGGGATGGAAGCGATAAAGCTTGTCAGCGGAAAGCTGTTTGACATTATATTTATGGATCATATGATGCCTGAAATGGACGGGATAGAAGCAGTAGAAAAAATCAGAAATGAGTGTGGGGAAAATGGCAGGAAGCCGATCATTATTGCACTGACTGCAAATGCTATGGAAGGTGTCAGGGAAACTTTTCTTTCCAGCGGATTTCAGGATTTTATTACAAAGCCTGTTGACAGAAAGGCTCTGCATATGGTACTTCTGAAATGGATTCCAAAGGAAAAGCGGACAGAAGGCGGAACTTGGATTGACAGCCTGCAGACAAGTGTCGGGAAATATACAAGGTTTCAGAACATTTTTATTGAAGGAATTGATACGGATGAAGTTGCTGAACATTATTCCGGCAGTGTTGAAGAATATAATGAGCTTTTGTACCTTTATTGGCTGGACGGAAAGCGCAAACTGGATGTTTTGCGCAGGCTATGGGAAAATCAGGATTATAAGGGGTACGGCATAGAGGTGCATGCATTAAAAAGCGCTTCTGCAAATGTTGGGGCCATGCAGGTATCGAACAGAGCCAGAGAACAGGAAAAGGCGGTAAACCGGGAAGACACCACATTTGTTGACAGTCATGCGCTTAAGCTTTTGGAGGAATATGAAGAGCAGTTGGAACATATCCAAAATTATCTGGAAAAGAATCGAAAAGCAGACGAGGCGAAAGTGAAGGAAAAGGAAATTGAGAAAGAAGATCTGCTCCGGGCAATGCAGACAGCGCTCTCTAACCTGGAAGATTTTCAGTCTAAAGAGTGCAGCCGCAAAATAGAAGAAATTTTGGAATACCGGATAGAGGAGGATGTGGAAAAAGAGCTTGAGAAAATAAGAGAACAGTTAAAATTATATGAGGATGATGCGGCAGAACAGATGCTGCAGGACTTGATTGAACAAATTGAAAAGGGGGATGAAAGGTAGTGGAAGGAAAATTAAAAATACTTGCCGTGGATGACAATAGCATTAGTTTAGCAAAGATTGAGCAGGAACTAAAGGGCGAATATGAAGTGACGCCGGTGAATTCAGGAGAGAGGGCATTAAAATATTTAAAGAAAAACAGACCGAATCTGATTTTACTGGATGTCCAGATGGCATTAAAAGATGGTGTGGAAACACTGCGTGAAATTCGCGAAATGAAGAATAGTTCGGATATTCCCGTGATTATGCTTACTTCTCAGCGCGATAGACAGACGATTGTTGAGAGCTCTAAACTGGGAATAAATGGATATGTTGTAAAGCCATTTAATGCAGATGACCTGCGTGAAAGGATTGAACGAGTTTTGAAAAAGGATTAGGCTTGTTTTTTGGATAAATCTGCCTAAACTCAAGCAGGGAATAGATTGCAAAATCAAGCCTGCTATGATATAATTATTTAGCCGGCAATGATAAAAAATTAACAATCATTACAGGCCGCAAAATATAGTATAAATAAAACGGAGGAAAGAAACAATGGCAAAAAAAGTAGTTTTAGCCGGAGCATGTCGTACAGCAATCGGAACGATGGGAGGTTCATTAAGTACGGTACCTGTTGTAGAACTTGGAGCAATCGTAATTAAAGAAGCTTTAAACAGGGCAGGTGTAGCGCCTGAGGCAGTGGATCAGGTTTATATGGGATGTGTTATCCAGGCCGGACAGGGACAGAACGTTGCCCGTCAGGCATCCATCAAGGCAGGTCTGCCAATCGAAGTACCCGCAGTTACCATGAACGTTGTATGTGGTTCAGGCCTTAACTGTGTAAACCAGGCTGCACAGATGATTATGGCCGGAGATGCTGATATTGTAGTTGCAGGCGGTATGGAAAATATGTCTATGGCTCCTTACGCAGTTCCTCAGGCACGTTTTGGATATAGAATGAATAATGGCACTCTGGTTGATACCATGATCAAGGATGCCCTCTGGGATGCATTCAACGATTATCATATGATCAAGACTGCAGATAACATCTGTGAAGAATGGGGACTCACCAGGGAAGAACTGGACGAGTTTGCATTAAAGAGCCAGCAGAAAACAGAAGCAGCTCAGAAGTCAGGCGCATTTGATGCTGAGATCGTACCTGTTATGGTGAAAAAGAAAAAAGAAATGGTTGAGTTTAAGGTAGATGAAGGCCCTCGTGCAGGCTCTACAATGGAAGGACTTGCCAAGCTTCGTCCCATCAATCCAAATGGATTTGTAACAGCAGGCAATGCTTCCGGAATCAATGACGGTGCTGCGGCAATCGTTGTTATGAGTGAAGAAAAAGCAAAAGAATTGGGCGTTAAGCCTATGGCTACTTTCGTAGCAGGCGCTCTTGCAGGCGTAAGACCTGAAGTTATGGGCATCGGTCCTGTAGCTGCTACTAAGAAGGTTATGGCTAAGACAGGCCTTAAGATTGAGGATTTTGATATCATTGAAGCAAATGAAGCGTTTGCAGCACAGTCCGTTGCAGTAGGCAGGGATCTTGGAATTGACGTTGACAAACAGTTAAATCCCAATGGCGGCGCTATCGCATTAGGACATCCGGTTGGAGCTTCCGGCTGTCGTATTCTTGTTACTCTGCTTCATGAGATGCAGGCAAAGGGTGCTAAGACAGGTCTTGCAACACTTTGTATCGGCGGTGGTATGGGATGTGCTACTGTTGTGAAAATTGAAGAATAAAACATGAAAACATGAGAAGAACTTCTAAGGCGGTTTAGAACACCGCCTAAGAAGTTCTATATCTCATGTAAGAAGAACAGCTTTGGAAAGCTGTTCTTCCGTATGTATGCAGGATGGTTTTGAAAAGAACCATTCTTCTCAACAATAATAAGGAAAAGGAGTTGTGGAAATGGAATTTATCGTATATGAGCAGAAAGGCGGATATGGTATTATTACAATCAGCCGCGAAAAAGCGTTGAATGCTTTGAATTCAACTGTACTGGATGAACTGGATCAGACTTTGGATGCAGTGAATCTGGATGAAGTAAGATGCCTGATTTTAACAGGAGCAGGCCAGAAGTCATTTGTGGCAGGTGCGGATATTGGTGAGATGAGCACACTTACCAAAGCAGAAGGAGAAGCTTTTGGAAAGAAGGGAAATGATGTATTCCGTAAACTGGAGACATTCCCGATTCCTGTAATTGCAGCGATTAATGGATTTGCACTTGGCGGCGGCTGCGAGATCTCCATGAGCTGCGATATCAGAATCTGTTCTGATAATGCAGTGTTTGGACAGCCTGAGGTTGGCCTTGGAATTACGCCTGGTTTCGGCGGAACACAAAGACTTGCACGTTTAGTTGGTGCAGGAATGGCGAAACAGATGATTTATACCGCAAGAAATATTAAAGCGGATGAAGCCCTTAGAATCGGCCTTGTAAATGCAGTTTATACACAGGAAGAACTGATGCCCGCAGCAGAAAAGATGGCAGCAGGTATTGCAAAGAATGCTCCTATTGCAGTGCGCAACTGTAAGAAGGCAATCAACGAAGGATTAGACGCAGCAATGGATGAAGCAATCGTAATTGAAGAAAAGCTGTTTGGCGACTGCTTCGAGACAGAAGACCAGAAGTATGGTATGGCATTCTTCCTTGACAAGAACAAAGAAAAAGTAAAAGAGCCTTTTAAAAACTGCTAATCTGTGCGAAGAAGCGTGGATGCAGCAGGAGATTTGATTCTGTAATAAGAATTTTACACCGCTTTAATGTGGTGATAAATACAAATAATCATAATAGGAGGGTTAAAAATGAAAGTAGGTATTATTGGCGCTGGTACTATGGGACAGGGCATTGCAAAGGCATTTGCCCAGGTTGAAGGATATGAGGTTGCACTCTGCGATATCAAGCAGGAGTGGGCTGAAGGCGGAAAAGAAAAAATCGCAAAGGGCTATGCTAAGCTTGTAGAAAAAGGAAAATTAACACAGGAAGCAGTAGATGCAATTCTTGGGAAAATTACACCGGGGCTCAAAGAAGATCTCTGTGCAGACTGTGACCTGATCGTTGAAGCAGCATTTGAAAATATGGAAGTAAAGAAGACCACATTTGGCGAGCTGGATAAGATTGCAAAACCGGAATGCATTTTTGCTTCCAATACATCAAGCCTTTCTATTACAGAGATTGGAAATGGCCTGAATCGTCCTATGATCGGAATGCATTTCTTTAATCCTGCAGACCGTATGAAACTGGTTGAGGTAATTGCAGGCGTAAATACTCCGGCAGAAACTGTAGACGCTATCAAGAAGATTTCCGAGGAAATCGGCAAGACTCCGGTTCAGGTAAATGAAGCAGCAGGTTTTGTTGTAAACCGTATTTTGATTCCAATGATCAATGAGGCAGCTTTTATTAAGATGGAAGGTGTTTCCGATATTGCAGGTATTGACGCTGCAATGAAGCTTGGTGCAAATCATCCTATGGGCCCTTTGGAGCTTGGCGATTTTATCGGACTGGATATCTGCCTTGCAATTATGGATGTTCTTTATAATGAAACAGGCGACAGCAAATATCGTGCATGTCCTCTGATCAGAAAGATGGTTCGCGGCGGCAATCTTGGCGCTAAGAGCGGCAAGGGCTTCTATGTATACAATGCAGACAGAACCAAAACTCCTGTTGATGCTCAGTAAACTTAAAACAGCAGGAATAAAATAATATTTAATGGAGGAATGAAAAACATGGATTTTATGTTAACAAAACAACATGAAATGGCGAGAACTCTTTTCAAAGAGTTTGCAGAAAAAGAAGTTAAGCCTCTGGCGCAGGAAGTTGATGAAACAGAGGTTTTCCCCAGAGGAACTGTTGAAAAGATGGCAAAAGCAGGCTTTCTTGGAATTCCTGTTCCCAAGGAGTATGGCGGACAGGGCTGCGATCCTCTTACATATGCAATGTGCGTAGAGGAACTTTCCAAGGTTTGCGGAACCACAGGCGTTATCGTTTCTGCACATACTTCTCTTTGCTGTGATCCTATTATGACTTACGGTACAGAAGAACAGAAGCAGAAATATTTAGTTCCCCTTGCAAAAGGTGAAAAGATTGGTGCATTCGGTCTTACAGAGCCCGGTGCAGGAACTGATGCACAGGGACAGCAGACAAAGGCTGTTTTGGATGGAGATGAATGGGTGCTTAACGGTTCCAAGATCTTCATTACAAATGGTAAAGAAGCTGACGTTTATGTAATTTTTGCAGTAACAGATGTTGTTACAGATGCAAAGGGCAGAAGCAAAAAGATGATTTCCGCATTTATCGTGGAAAAAGGAACTCCCGGATTTACCTTTGGTACAAAAGAAAAGAAAATGGGTATCCGCGGTTCATCAACTTATGAATTGATCTTTACAGATTGCCGCATTCCCAAAGAGAATCTGTTAGGAAAAGAAGGCAAGGGCTTTGGTATTGCAATGCATACATTAGATGGCGGACGTATCGGTATCGCTTCTCAGGCACTTGGTCTTGCAGAAGGCGCATTGGAAAGAACCATTGAATATGTAAAAGAAAGAAAGCAGTTTGGAAGAGCAATCGGCGCATTCCAGAATACCCAGTTCCAGCTTGCCGACATGGCTACCAAGGTGCAGGCAGCTCAGCTCCTTGTTTACAAGGCTGCTATGGCTAAGGCAACCCAGAAAGTTTACTCCGTAGAAGCAGCTATGGCTAAATTATATGCAGCAGAAGTTGCAATGGAAGTAACAACCAAGGCAGTTCAGCTTCATGGTGGATATGGCTACATCAGAGAATATGACGTAGAGCGCATGATGAGAGACGCAAAGATCACAGAGATCTACGAAGGAACCAGCGAAGTACAGAGAATGGTCATCTCCGGTTCACTGCTTAAGTAAGCCGGCTTGTGATTTGGCTTAAGCAGATGCCCTGCTTGCAGGAGCAGATGCGAAAGACAAAGAGCAAAGAGCGGTGCAGCGCTGCACCGCGAACGAGGAAATGCGAAGCATTTTCGAGTGCCGGTTCACGTAAGGTGGCATCGAAGCATTTTTGAGTATTTGCTTATAGAATCGTGAAGGCTTAAGCATTTTCCAGTGTCGTCTTACACAGGGTAAACGGCACATACCAAATAGATTAATTTATAAGGAGAGATAATACAATGAAAATTGTTGTTTGTGTTAAACAGGTACCTGATACCAAGGGTGGCGTTAAGTTTAATCCTGATGGTACACTTGACAGAGGTGCAATGCTCACAATCATGAATCCTGATGATAAAGCAGGTTTGGAAGCAGCACTTAGATTAAAAGATCAGTATGGCGCAGAAGTAACCGTTGTTACAATGGGACTTCCCAAGGCGGAGGAAGTTTTACGTGAGGCAATGGCAATGGGCGCAGATAAGGGAATTCTGGTAACAGACAGAGTTTTGGGCGGTGCAGACACATGGGCAACCTCCCAGACACTTGCAGGTGCAATCCGTAATCTGGAATATGACCTGATTATCACAGGACGTCAGGCAATTGATGGCGATACTGCACAGGTTGGTCCTCAGATTTCCGAGCATCTTGGAATTCCTGTAATTTCCTATGCACAGAAGATTCAAATTGAAGGCGACAGCGTAATTGTTGAGCGTCAGTATGATGACAGATACCACGTGTTGAAAGCAAAAATGCCCTGCCTGATTACAGCGCTTGCTGAATTAAATGAGCCCCGTTACATGACACCCGGCGGAATTTTTGATGCTTATAATGCAGAAATTACCGTATGGGGAAGAGCAAACCTGGTTGATGTAGATGATTCTAACTTAGGACTTAAGGGTTCACCTACTCAGATCGCCAAGGCTTCCGATAAGGTAAGAAAGGGAGCAGGAGAAAAGGTTACTCTTGATCCTACAGAATCTGTAGATTATATCGTTGATAAATTAAAAGCAAAACACGTTATCTAAATACATTAATGGAGGTTCAAAATGAATATTCAAGATTATAAGGGAGTATTTGTCTTTGCGCAGCAGGTAGACAATGTACTCAGTGGAATCGCTTTAGAATTAGTCGGCAAGGGAAAAGACCTTGCAAAAGATTTGAATACAGAAGTAACTGCAGTTCTGGTGGGCAGCGATGTAAAGGGACTTGCAGATGAGCTTGCAGAGTATGGCGCTGATAAGGTTATCGTTGTAGACGATCCTGAATTGAAAGAGTACAGAACAGAGCCTTATGCACATGCACTTTCTTCTGTAATTAATGAGTTCAAGCCTGAAATCTTCTTAGTTGGCGCTACAGCAATCGGACGTGACCTTGGCCCCAGAGTATCAGCAAGAATTCATACAGGACTTACAGCAGACTGTACACAGCTTGATATCGGTGATTTTCCGATCAATCCGGTTCCTGGAAAGGAACAGCTTCACAATCAGCTCCTTATGACACGTCCTGCATTTGGCGGTAACACCATTGCTACCATTGCATGTCCTGATTTCCGTCCCCAGATGGCAACCGTTCGTCCGGGCGTTATGCAGAAGGCACCGAAAGAAGCAGGAAGGAAGGCAGTTGTAGTTGAGTTTAATCCTGGATTTACACCCAATGACAAGTATGTTGAGATTTTAGAGGTTGTAAAAGCAGTTTCAGACGTTGCAGATATTATGGATGCAAAGATTCTGGTATCCGGCGGACGTGGCGTGGGAAGCCCTGAAAACTTTAAGATTCTTGAAGATCTTGCAGAAGTACTTGGCGGTACTGTAAGTTGTTCCCGTGCAGTTGTAGATGCAGGCTGGAAGCCGAAAGATCTGCAGGTTGGACAGACCGGAAAGACAGTTCGTCCCAATGTATATTTTGCAATCGGTATTTCCGGAGCAATCCAGCACGTAGCAGGTATGGAAGAAGCAGATATTATTATTGCAATCAACAAGGACGAGACAGCTCCTATTTTTGAAGTAGCTGATTATGGCATTGTTGGCGATTTAAATAAGATCGTTCCTGCGCTTACAGAGAAGTTAAAAGCTGAATTGGCTGCAAAATAATCAGACAAAGCAGAATATGAAATTTTAAGAGAGATATGGCAGTTGTGTCATGTCTCTCTTTTTAAAAATGCTAAGGGGAAAGGATAATCAAAATGAGCGATTATAAAATCAATACCAAATGTGTACAGGCAGGTTATACACCGGAAAACGGAGAGCCCCGGCAGATTCCTATTGTTCAGTCTACTACATTTAAATATGCTACAAGTGAAGATATGGGAAAGCTGTTCGATTTAGAGGCTTCCGGATATTTTTATTCCAGATTACAGAATCCGACCAATGATCATGTGGCGGCAAAAATAGCAGAACTGGAAGGGGGAACTGCGGCAATGCTTACCTCATCAGGACAGGCAGCCAACTTTTTTGCCCTGTTCAATATTTGTGAGTGTGGAAGTCATATTGTGTCCTCTTCTTCTATTTATGGGGGAACATTTAATCTGATTGCTGTCACTATGGCAAAAATGGGGGTTGAAGTGACTTTTGTTTCACCTGACTGTACGGAAGCAGAGCTTGATGAAGCCTTTCAGGATAACACAAAAGCGGTGTTTGGAGAGTCTATTGCAAATCCGGCATTGACTGTACTTGATATTGAAAAGTTTGCAAAGGCAGCTCATAAGCATGGAGTGCCCCTTATTGTGGACAATACATTCCCTACGCCTGTTAACTGCCGGCCGATTGAATGGGGGGCAGATATTGTTACTCACTCCACCACCAAATATATGGATGGACATGGAGCCGCTATTGGAGGGGCTATTGTGGATGCAGGCAAGTTTGACTGGATGGCCTATGCAGATAAGTTCCCAGGTCTTTGTACGCCGGACGAATCTTATCATGGAATCACTTATGCTGAAAAATTTGGAAAAGAGGGAGCGTTTATTACCAAATGCACCTCTCAGCTTATGCGTGATTTGGGATGCATCCAATCTCCACAGAATGCATTTATCTTAAATCTTGGACTGGAATCTCTCCATGTAAGAATGCCCCGTCATGTGGAAAATGGGCAGGCTGTAGCAGAATTTTTAAGCATGCAGCCGCAGGTGGCTTATGTAAACTATCCGGGGCTTAAGAGTGATAAATATTATGAAACTGCAAAAAAATATATGCCAAACGGAGGATGCGGCGTGGTGTCCTTTGAATTAAAAGGAGGGCGTAAGGCTGCCGAAACCTTTATGAGACATTTGAAACTGGCAGCAATTGAAACTCATGTGGCGGATGCCAGAACCTGCTGCTTAAATCCCGCCACGTCAACCCACCGACAGATGACAGAAGAGCAGCTAAAGGCAGCCGGCGTTCCGGCAGGACTGGTTCGTATCTCCTGTGGACTTGAGGATAAAGAGGATTTGATTGCAGATTTAGCGCAGGCATTGGCGGCTATATGTGACTAAAGAACTGAAATAGGGCTGGAGTCTTACAGGGATTGTGTGAGACTTTAGCCTTATTTATGTCTGCGGGCATCAAATTTGCTTCGCTTTGTTGCATTCTTTTTCTAACAATTTGTAATCAGGGCATATTTTCCGTTTCTTAAAAGGAAGTCCATTGCATACCATTTTATGCAGTTCTCTCGCCAGCATAGTAATTTCATCTTCATGTGCTCTGCACCACTTTAATTCTTCCATACAATGCATCTTGTAATTGCGTTGCTTATCATTGTCGGATGAGTAAATTCTTATATCAAATGGAATTAAATATTCTTCTCTGACTGGAATCATATTGTTAATGTTCAGGATAGCAATAATTTTTCCGGAAGCATTGGTAATTTTTCTGCAAGTGATGTTATTGGATATTTTTTGGTATTTTGTTTTTTCTCCCACGGAACTGAGTGGAATACAATATTTATGATCGTTAACCATGATAATAATGCCAACAAAGACTCTCTTATTTTTTCTATGTTGTGATGATATAGACATGATGTGTTGATGATCAATATTCATAAGATTACGAATATATTTCATTTTGACTGTATATAGATTTAGCATGAATTCCTCCGGAATACACAAATGGCTATGCGATAAAACATAGCCATTCGGTAGCATCCGCCTCAACGGAAATACTCTGTTTCAAAAGTCCGTACAACTAAGCAGGACTTAATTGATGATTACTCACCATATGGTATTATTGTACGGAGTCCTATGTAATATGTCAATTAAATTTTAGCTATATGTTTATAAAATATATTTAATTTATTTAAACATTTTAGTAACAGCTATAAACCAGGGAAACGCTGATTAAAGCGTTTTCCTAGAAAACCCTGGTAGTCCACCTGGAACAGTCCCAAACACCGGTAGCCAAATCTTCATAAAACTCCGGTTCGTGGCAGACCATAAGAATACTGCCTTTATATTCCGTAAGGGCACGCTTTAATTCTGATTTTGCGTCTACGTCCAGGTGGTTAGTGGGTTCATCTAAAAGCAGGATATTGGTTTCTCTGTTAATCAGTTTACACAGGCGTACCTTTGCCTGCTCGCCACCGCTTAAGACTTTAACTTTGCTTTCAATATGTTTGGTGGTAAGGCCGCATTTGGCAAGAGCAGACCGCACTTCATACTGGGTAAAACCGGGGAATTCCTTCCAGATTTCTTCAATACAGGAGGTGGAAACAGTTTGATCCATTTCCTGCTCAAAATATCCGATGCTTAAATAATCCCCCTGTTCCACACTGCCGCTTATGGGAGGAATGAGTCCCAGAATACTTTTTAAAAGGGTAGTTTTTCCAATTCCATTAGCGCCGGTAAGAATAATTTTTTCCCCACGTTCCATTTCCAGATTTAAGGGGGAAGAAAGTGGTTCCTCATAGCCAATAACCAAATCTTTGGTTTTGAAAATATATCGCCCGGGAGTTCTTGCTTCCTTAAAATGAAATTCCGGTTTGGGTTTTTCACCGGCAAGTTCAATTACATCCATTTTATCCAGTTTTTTCTGACGGGACATTGCCATGTTTCGGGTGGCAACCCTTGCCTTATTTCTTGCAACAAAATCTTTTAAGTCTGCAATTTCCTTCTGCTGCTTATTGTAGGCAGCCTGTAACTGCACCTTTTTCATGGCATAAACTTCCTGAAATTTGTCATAGTCGCCGGGATAACGGTTTAATTCCTGATTGTCCATGTGATAAATCAAATTGATCACACTGTTTAAAAAAGGAATATCATGGGAGATCAATATAAAAGCATTTTCATAATCATTTAAATATCGTTTCAGCCATTCAATGTGCTCTGCATCCAGATAGTTGGTAGGCTCGTCAAGAAGAAGGATGTCAGGTTTTTCCAAAAGCAGTTTGCCTAAAAGCACTTTGGTGCGCTGACCGCCGCTTAAGTCGGTTACGTCTTTTTCAAGTCCAAGGTCTGTAAGACCAAGAGCTCTGGCCACTTCCTCAACTTTGGAATCAATCAGGTAAAAGTCATGTACTGTGAGAAGGTCCTGAATGGTGCCCAGCTCTTCCATGTAATTTTCCAGTTCTTCTTCGGAAGCTTCCCCCATTTTGTCACAGATTTCATTCATCTGCTTTTCCATATCAAAAAGGAAGTCAAAGGCAGAAGAAAGCACTTCTCTTATAGACATGCCCTTTTCCAGGGCAGTATGCTGGTCAAGATAACCAACCCGTACATTTTTTGCCCACTCTATTTTGCCTTCATCAGGAGAAAGCTTTCCGGTGATGATGTTCATAAAGGTGGATTTTCCTTCTCCATTAGCGCCAACTAAGCCAATGTGCTCCCCTTTTAAGAGTCGGAAGGATACATCCTGAAAAATAGCTCTGTCGCCAAAGCCATGCGTTAAGTGTTCTACGTTTAAAATACTCATGATTAACCTCAAAAATCTGAACTGATGTGTAAGTTTATGGAACAAATTTTTATACGTTATGATTATATAGGGAAATGACAGGGAAGTCAAAGTAAATAGTGCTTGCTTTTATCACAAAACAGTGTTATAGTAATCACACATTCAAACACCGTATGAAAAAATGCGGTATCTTACTTCTGATTTGAAAAGAATCAGAAGGTAATTGGGATATTCATCCCGTAGTTACCATTACTTATGTTTCAATTTGCAGAGAAGGTGAGACACAAATAGAGGCTAATCTTTCTGTTTTCTTTTTATCCTTTTCTGTAACTATGCAGGAACATTGTGCAGCACAGCATGGAAGGAGTCATAATGACAAAAGAAAACAAACCAGCTATTAAGAATTATGCGTTAAGAGACAGCAGCAGTAAATTGATTTTCGGAGATAATATTCTCTGTTCCCAATTTCTGCGTGATTATGCAGATATGGAGATTTTAAGGAATATTCAGCCGGAAGACATCGAAGATGTATCTGAACGTTATGTTCCACTGTACAGTACAGAAAGGGAAAGTGATACTGTTAAAAAAGTAAATATATCAAAATATCTGCACAAAGAAAAAGACGAAAATACACTTGATTTACCACTTTATATTGTTTCTCTGGTTGAACATAAGACGAAAGTAGAGTATAATGTAACTATGCAGATACTCCGGTATATGGTCTATATTTGGGAGGATTATGAGAAAGAAATGAATAAAAAATATCCCCATATAAGCCATAGAAAGGATTTCCGCTATCCACCTGTATTTCCAATTGTGTATTATGAGGGAACGGAGAAGTGGACAGCGTCATATGATTTGGCAGACCGGATACTCTGCAAGGAACTGTTAGGGGATTATTTGCCGCATTTCAAGTATCAGATGATTAAGCTTCATGATTATAGTAATGAAGAGCTTTTGGCAAGGGGAGATGAGATTTCTCTGGCAATGTTGATTAATAAAATCAGATGTCCGGAGGACATGGAGATATTTGCCAGACTGCCCAAAAAGCAGGTGGACAAAATATTAAAAGATACACCGGAATATCTTATAGATATTATGGAGAAACTTCTCAAAGCATTGCTTTATAGTATGAATCTGGAAAAAGATGAAACGGAAAGTGCGGTGTCAAAGATTAAGGAGCGCAAGATGGGAAGATTGTTTGAAGGAGTGACATTTGATTTTCAGGCAGCAAAAAAAGAAGCAGCGGAAAAAGCAGCCAAAGAGGCCACTGAAAAGGCAGCAAAAGAAGCAGAACAAGAAATTAAAATTACAAGGCATATAGCAAAAATGCTAATGAACCAATACTCTGAGCCTGAAATTATCAAATCGCTGATGAAGGATTTCAATTTATCAGAAGAACAGTCAGAGGAAGAACTTAGAAAAATGATGGAGTTTTTAGAAGAGGAATAAAAAATTAAAAATAAGATATGCTTGCGGTATTTCAAAGTATACTGCTACTAAAAATACTACTTTTCAGATTGAAAGTAGTATTTTCTTTTTTGCTTTTAGAAGATAGAATAAAAT
>VSNT01000139.1 GCA_009774465.1 Lachnospiraceae bacterium | reverse complement strand
TATCCTGCTACCTTCTTGCAAATATTTTACAATATTATTACAAAAAGTACAATAACATTAACTTAAAAGTCACAAATTCGTCTTACCATGTTAAACCACAATTGTATTTGTATCCAAAAATAGTTTTTCAGATTCTTCGGAGAAAATTTTACCTTATTTTTCTTTCCCTGACTGGTTTTGCAAAGAGCAAATCCCTCTTTAAAAGCCCTGCAGTAATCGCCGCCCATTCCCTTTTTTAAAAAAAACAGGTATTTGATTAAAAAACCGGCTGCCAAAAATGGAAGGTTAACTAAAATCTGTAAAAAAGGCATGTTTTTATAAATCAAATATACGTTATTTCTTGCAGACTGCTTTACTTTAAAAGTGTTATATTTAGAGCCGCTTGCCGCGCTTCCCGCATGAAAAACCTTTGCCTGCGGCTGGTATCTATTATGATATCCATAAATATTGGCCCGATACCCAATATCAATATCTTCCAAATAAGCATAATGGTTTTCATCAAAATATCCAATTTTTTCAAAAACTTCCCGTCTGTAGATGGCCGCCCCCGCACAGGCGGAAAAAATCCTTGCCGGCCGGTCAAAAGCTTCCGCAGGCTTCCCCTTTCCCCGGGCAAATCCCCATCCAAGAGCGCAGTAAAAGTCTCCGGCCCCATCCAATTTGTTTTTTTCATGAAGGCAGATCATCTTTGCGCCGCAGGAAAATGCTTTGGGGTATCTGTCAAGAGAAGCCTCAAGCTCCTTTACCATATCCTGATGCACCACTGTATCATTGTTTAAAAGCAGCACAAATTCTGTTTCTGCCGCCCTGATTCCTTCATTTACAGCCTTACAGAATCCGGTATTAGTGGTAAACTCTATCACCTGAACTTTGGGAAACTTTTCTTTGACCAGAGGAAGGCTTCCGTCCCCCGAGTTATTGTCCACCAGAATCACATCCGGAATCACCGTTCCCTGATAAAGGTAAGAAAGACAATCCTCAATGTATTTAATTCCCTGATAATTAGGTATCACCACAGTAGTTCTTGCCATAATATCAATCAACCTTTTCCGTCATATCCGGATCCCATACGATTCTGTATCCCAGCTGCCTTATTCGTTCACAAAACCGGCGGCTTAAGTCCAGATAATTTACTTCGCTGTTTAAACTGTCACGCCAGTCAAAACGCCCGTTTCCCGGGTGGGGAAGATAGGGCAGTCCAATTAATTCCTCCAAAACCGCTTCTGCAGGATGGGAAACCTTCATACACCGCACGTCTATAAGTTCTGCTTCCTGCTGTAAAACCGCACGGTGCATATAACCACTGAATTCCTTATGAAGTCCCTGATAAAGAGGCTCTCCGTCAGCAGTATATATACCACCTGTTATTTTATTTTTACTGATCAGTTTTCCGCCTACCACCGCTGTATCCGGTCTGTTAGATAAAAGATCCGGCTGGTATTCGATTCTGTAAAATCCAAGATGTCTTAAGTCAGATACCGTTCCCTTCCAGCCTCTTGCACGCAGAAAATCTTCCAATGCTCTTTTTCCTGCATCATAAGCATATTGCTTGCTGGCGGGATTTTCCGCTGTGGACTTTTCATGGCATCTCCAGTGATACAAAACCTTTCCCACGTGCGCCACCGGCAGCTCCACTTTACTTGTCCGCAGTCTGTCCTTTCCCAACATTACATTCACTGCCCGCAGCACCAGATCATAATCCTGTGCCCCGTCGCATACGCTTCTGAAAGTGAGCTCCTGCATTAACTGGCGCTTCATCACCAGAAAATGGCAGATATAATTGTTGGATAAAATCAGATCCAGATTGAAATCAGGCTTTTTGTTCACCTCATAATAGTGTGACTGAGTTTCATCACATTTATCCTCGTCAGAATACAGCATCTGTAATTGTATGTCTTTTTTCTCACAGCTGTCAATACAGGCTGCCATTTCAAAAAGCGCATCCGGCGTAAGGATGTCGTCATGATCAAGCAATGCGGCATAATCTCCCGTGGCATACATTAACGCCTGATTGGTATTGGCTGAAATTCCTGCATTCAGCTTGAGCCTTCTGTACATAATCCGCCTGTCCGAATACTCTTTTATAACAGTTTCCACCTGATCTGTTGCAGATGCATCCGCTATGATCAGTTCAAAATTACCATAAGTTTGAGCTAAAACAGAGTCCACCATATCCCGAAGATATTCTTTTTTTGTCTCAAAGGCAGGCACAAGAATGCTGAACCTTATGGAAAATTTCTTCCCTTCCTCTATCTGCTTCTTAAGACAAAGCTCTTCCGGCGCCACATAAGTGTAAGTCTCCTCCCTTACTGACTGCACCCTTTCCTTCATGGCATAATACGCACTGCGTATCCCATTTTTCTTTAAATACCGCAGCGTCTTTTTCAAGTTGCTGATTTTAATTATTCCACTCATTTTTCCTCCATGCCGGAGCTGTTTTGCGAAGGCCGCGAGCCAAATTTCAAATTTGGCTCTGCGATATTGAGTTTGTGGCTCTGACACAAACTCGTGATTGAAAAATCAGCACATCAGTGTGATTTTTCAATCTTACTCCCCTTGCATATCGCAGACCGCCCGCAGGTCTGCCCGCCGCAAAATGCAGCCGCCTTCTGTGTAAAACCAAGAATCGTCCTGCTTTCACAGGACGATTCTTAATACACAGGTTAAAGTTTCCAGTCCTTTTACTTGTCGGTTTTTACTTAAAGATAAGATTTCAGAGCTTCCGTAAGCTTTTCTACCTTATCCTGAGCATCCGGAAGACTGCTTCCTTTCACTCCCATATAAAATTTAATCTTGGGCTCCGTACCGGAAGGACGTGCACAGCACCAGGAATCATTGGTAAGATCAAAATACAGCACATTTGATTTGGGCAGCCCGGTAGGTGTTTCTTCTCCGGTCTCCATATTCCTGGTCACATCCCTGTCATAGTCCCTTAATTCCTTTACCGTCAGTTCTCCAAAGTTCTTAGGCGGATTGCTTCTTAATTTGTCCATCATTTCTGCAATCTGTTTGGAACCGTCAATTCCCTTTAATGTAATGGCATACTGGGTTTCCTTAAAGTAACCGTACTTTTCATACAATTTCAGCATCTGATCCCATACGGTAATTCCGTGTTTCTTACACCATGCAGCCACTTCGCACAGACACATAACTGCAACCACAGCATCCTTGTCCCTTGCATGTGTGCCTGCAAGGCATCCGTAGCTTTCTTCCAGACCAAATACATAATTGTTGGAGCCGGTCTGCTCAAACAGTTTAATCTGCTCTCCAATGTATTTAAATCCGGTAAGAACCTCTATAAACTTCACGTTGTAATCTCTGGCAATGGCCGACGCCATGTTAGTGGTGACAATGGTAGTTACCAGTGCCGGATTTTCAGGCATTTTTCCGGTAGCGGTTCTTTCTCTTAAAATGTATTCTGCAATCAACATACCTGACATATTGCCTGTAAAAGGTATGTATTCGCCGGAAGCTTTATCCAAAGCGTAAATGCCAAGTCTGTCCGCGTCAGGATCTGTTGCAAGCACGATATCCGCATTTTTTTCCTTTGCCAGCTTAAGAGCAAGAGTAAATGCCTTGGGATCTTCCGGATTGGGGTAATCTAATGTGGTAAAATCAGGATCAGGCAGTTCCTGCTCGGGAACTACATACACGTGCTTAAAGCCCAGCTCAGAAAGAATTCTTCTGACCGGTACATTTCCGGTTCCGTGGAAAGGAGAATATACGATTCTTATATCGTCCGCCACTTCCTTAATAATTTCAGGATGGATAATCTGCTTCTTCAATTCCACCATATAAGCATCGTCAATTTCTTTTCCGATTACCTGATAAAGCCCCTGTGCCAAAGCCTCTTTTTTGTCCATTGTCTTTACCTGGTGATAATCCGTAACCTTCTTAACTTCTTCAATAATTTCTTTGTCTTTAGGCGCTGTCACCTGTGCACCGTCTTCCCAATATGCCTTATATCCGTTATATTCCGGAGGATTATGGCTTGCAGTAATCACAATACCTGAAATGCAGCCTAATGTACGGAGTGCAAAGGAAAGCTCGGGTGTGGGGCGAAGTGCATCAAACACATAGGCCTTAATTCCGTTTGCTGCAAGACAGAGCGCCGCTTCATCAGCAAATTCGGGAGACATTCTTCTGGAATCATAGGCAATGGCAACGCCTCTGTCCTTTCCTCCCTGACTGATAATATAATTGGCAAGTCCCTGGGTAGCTTTTCTTACTGTGTAGATGTTCATGCGGTTGGTTCCGGCGCCAATCACTCCTCTAAGGCCTCCGGTACCAAATTCAAGCTCTTTATAAAAACGGTCTTCTATTTCCTTTTCATCTCCTGCAATTCCACGCAGTTCTTCTTTTGTTTTGTCATCAAAATACCCATCTTCCAGCCAAAAATCATACTGTTTTCTGTAGTCCATACCAATCCTCCTTGTTTTGCGAAGCAAAATGCGACTGCTCTTGCAGGAGCAGAGGATTTAGCCTCCTTACTATTTATTATATATTTTATCCTCTGTATATCTTACCATAGTCTTCCTATATTTTCAAAGCAAAGTCGCTTCTGTCCAGAGAAAAATTTACATTGTAATAGGGATCGCCGACTGTAAGCACATCCTTCCATTTTTCCCGAAACTGTTCTGATTCTCTGTTGTATCTTTGGGCCTTTTCTCCGTTATCATCCAGTCCTCTGGATATGGATTCAAAGTGATATAGCTCTGCAAAAGGGGTAAACACATTTAAATAACCTTTTTCCCGAAGTTTTAAGCAGAAATCCACATCATTTAAGGAAACAGCAAAGGACTCATCCAGCCCTCCCACTTCCTCAAATAATGCCTTTTTTACCATAAGACATGCTCCGGTAACTGCGGAAACATTTTGTGCATAACAGAGCCTGCCCATATAGCCTAAATTATCCCTGTGCTGCTTATAATGGCTGTGCCCTGCCGTTCTGTGAGCTCCCAGGCCAAGCACCACCCCTGCATGTTGTATGGTTTTGTCCCCATAATACAGTTTTGCTCCTACTGCACCCACATCTTCCCGCTGGGCATACATAAGCATCTCTTCCATCCAGTTGACTGTAATCACCTGGGTATCATTATTGAGAAGCAGAATATATTCACCCTCTGCATTTGCCGCGCCTGAATTATTCACCGCCGAGTAGTTAAAGGCCCCTTCAAAGGTGAGCACTTTAATTTTCTCATTTTCCTTTAATTCCTCATAGTAGTCAAAAATTTCCTGCTGCGTACTGTTATTTTCCACAACAATTACTTCAAAATTTTCATAAGTGGATTTTTCCAGAATTGACGTAATGCATCTCTTTAAATCTTCCTTATGATCTTTGTTGGCAATTACAATAGAAATTTTAGGACTGCCTATTATCTGATAGCGAATCTTAAAAATGGTGTCAAAGGCTCTGGTGGAGCTGATCTGAAAATGCTCAAATCCATGTCTTCTTAAATGATCCGCCACCGCTCCCCTGGCTGCCTCCACCGCATAGGGCTTTGCCTCAAGTCCGGCGGCCGTGCTGCCTGCGTGAGAGCGCCAGTAATACATCAGCTTGGGAACATGGACTACCTTTTGAGCTCTGTCCGTAAGCCGAAGAATCATATCATGATCCTGGCTTCCGTCAAATCTGGGGCGGAACAGTTCCGTACCGTCTAAAAGCGTTCTTGCAAAAACGCTGAAATGGCAGATATAATTGTTTGCCCGCAGGTTATCAATGGCATAATCCGGCTTAAAATGCATGGTCAGCATCTTGTTAATATCTCCGCTTTTAAAGGTAGTTTCATCGCAGTATATGTAATCCGCCTGCTTTTCATTGATTACCTTTACATATTCATATAAAACACTGGGATGGAGAATATCGTCATGGTCAAAAAGCCCAATGTACTCCCCTGTTGACATAGCCAGACACTGATTTGTGTTTCCGGAAATCCCTTCGTTTTTTTCAAGCTTTAAATAAAGGATTCTGCCGCCTTTTCCTGCCGCTTCGTCCTTTTTTTGATATTCCCTGACAATTTCAGCCACGAAACCATGCTCTTTATCGGAACCATCGGCTAAACATAATTCCCAGTTTTCGTAGGTCTGACTGGTTACCGACTCTATCATTTCACGGAGAAAAAGATCCGGTGTATTATAAAGGGGTACCAAAATGCTGATTTTCGGCATTCTTTGAAACTTTTCTTCTCTCTGTCTTTTTGCTTCCTCTGGTGTGGGAAAACTGCTGGTTCCGTAGCTTTTCATGGCCTGACGCTCAATTTTTTTATATTTGATTTTTGCTATAATTCCCCTTAAATTTCCGCAGTTTTTGATTCTGTCCTTCTGCCGGATTACAAAATGCATACACCGGCGCAGTGGAGCCGACATTTTCCACAAAGGATTATTTTTAATTCGGTTCAGCTTAAAGGTCAAATCATCGCACCTTGCTTCCAGATCCGCCACCCTTCCCGCCAGATCTGCATTTCTTAAATGCTCTTTTTCATAAGCCTCCTGATAGTTTATTTCCTGTTCCATATCATCTCCATGCCTTTCTTTAGAATCTGCGGATTTTGAGGCGCAAACACAATATCCACAGGCTTTATGCTTCAATCTGCAATACCCAGTTGCTCCAGTTTACCAGCTTTTGTCTGGAGCAGGCATCCAAAGCCAGCATACCAAACTGATACACTCCGGCAGGAACTGCATTTTTCTGCATTTTTGCTGCAAATCCTGTTAAATCCACATTGACCTGGTCCTTCAAATTATTTTTAATATCCTGCCTGTATCTGTCTTCCACAGGAATCAGCCAAATCTGCCCGTTATCCTGGTTTTTCAGCAACAATTTCTTTTTATAACAAGCGTTATCTGAACCTATAATAAAAGAATAGCCCTGGAAATAATAGCCCATATCCTCCGGTTTTACTTTCACCTTTCCCTTTTCAGGCGAAACCCCATACTGCCATTTATAAATATCCATAGCGCATTCCATTCCTACCACAAGGCACTGATCTTCTCTTGCACTTTTCACAGTGTCATCACCTTTTTCCACAAAAGACCAGGGCATATTCAAAGTTACCTGATATCGGTAGCAGGGGGAATATTCTGATTCCAGCATATCGGTAGTAAGATACGGATGGTAAAAGGGATCTTTCCCGTAAATATCCTGATGTCTTTCATAGAGCACATCCTTTTCCTTAAGAAGGCGGAGCTGTTTTTTCTCAGATTCCCCGTCCTTTCCTCTGCTTAAGGACTCATGATGATAAAGAATCACATCATTTCTTACTATATTATAATAGCCCTTTTCATATATGGTATAACAAAGGTCCACATCATTAAAAGCCACTGCCAGTTCTTCACAAAATCCCCCTGCCTCAAAAAACACTTCTCTTTTTACCATAAGACAGGCTCCCGTAACAGCCAGCATATTGTGAACGCCTCTGTTCATTCCAAAATAATGAACTTCTTCATCCCTTAAAAACTGCAGCTTATGTGCAGGCCCCACTCGTAAATTGGTAATTCCCGCATGTTGAATCTTATCAGATTCCGGATACAAAAGCTTTGCTCCTACAGCGCCGACGTAAGATAGAGACGCTTTCCCGGCCAGCAAATCCAGCCAGTTTGAAGAGATAATCTCCATATCATCATTTAAAAACAGGAAAATTGCGCCTTCCGAAGCCTTAGCCCCAAGATTGCACATTCTGGAAAAATTAAACTCCATTTCCTGATAGAAATATTGAATTTTTTGAAGTTTGGTCGTTGTATTTACACTTTTTGCGTTAATTTCGTCTAATTTATTTCTGATTTTGTTTTGATTTTCTTCTTTACTTCCGTTATCCACTAAAACAATCTCATATTGGTACTTTGAAACAGTCCGCTCCAGCAGAGAATCAAGGCAATGGAAAAGCACATCCACGTTATCTTTAGACGGAATAATGATGGAAATAAGCTGTTCTGATGCCTCTGCTGCTTCCTGCAGCGCCGCTTCGGGGAGCTTATAGTCTTTTATTTGCTCATAACCATTTTTTTTACTGTGAAATAATACCTGGGGAATATGGCAGACCGGCATTTGAGTCTTATCATGTCCCTTTTCAAAGGCTTTGTACATTTTCAGCAATTCAAATAAAAGCCAGTAAAGCTTTTCTGCTTTTTCATAACTAGTGTTTTTTAATATTCCTTTCTGACTGCATATTCTGTAAGCATCCTGCAATGCATCTTTTCTGACTGCCACTATCCCTCCAAAGTAAAGGCAGGATAAAAATCTGTCCGGAGACCAGTCAGGTTTAAACCAGGGATTTTTTCTAACCCCATTTTCTCTGGTATCTTCATCTCCATAGACCAGAATTGTATTTTTATCGGTCAAAAACTGCCTGTAAATCAAATTTAATGCAATATCGCTTAGTTCTCCTTCATATATCGATATTATAGTTATCGTCGTTCCGTTAGAATCACTGAGGTCAAGGGAATAAAATGGTTCGCAGAATACGACATTTTTTGAATTATTTCTTTCATTTTCATCATTAATCCCATCATTAACAACTGTTTCTAAATCATTTGTCAGAAAATTACCTTTTTCTTCCAATTTATAATTGTCTATTTTGACATTTTTTTCCTTTTTTTCTATCCATTCATTATAGGTCAGATTTTGAGCTGAAACCCTTTTTTCATATGATTTATGTTGTCGATTTATCAATAATTGCTTGATTTCTTTTTTTAGAAATGACACTTTTTACCTCCCTGGACTAAAAAAGTCTCTTCACAGCCCCCATCATGTCCTGTGCCATGTCCTCTGTTAAGGGTGTCAGCTTCATTTTAATGGAAAAAGTGTTTTCTCCCAACATTGGAAGCTCTGTCATTTTGATATTTATGTTAGGATCAGGCGTATCGAAAATATAGCACCCCGCTTTTACTGTTTTTCCATTGGTTTCAATGTATTTTTTCTGAAAAGGCACCGCTTTATTGTTTAAATTTATCTCCATAATCTTAACCATGCAGGCATGATCCGCAGGATCAATCCTTAACGCTTTCACATTGCCATCTACAAAAATGTCCGCCTCGATCAGATACTTTCCTGTGTAAACATCCGGCATGTAAAAAGAGTCTTCCTCACTGAATCCATTTCCTCTGTCGTAATAAACCTGAATCCTCTGGTCCAGTATTTTCTGCAGGTGCTGCTCCATCAGCGCTTTGGGATCAACACAATAGGTAC
>VSNT01000138.1 GCA_009774465.1 Lachnospiraceae bacterium | reverse complement strand
AGTAGGATGAATTACAGGACCATCCCCTGCTGATGTGGGGAACCCGATCATGGTTATTTTTTCCCCATAAGTTCCTTTTTCCAGATAATTATAATAATTAAAATTACTGATGCCTACTTTGGAGGTAATTACCTTTCCTTCCCGCCACATGGCATCATAATTAATCCAATAATCGTCTTCAACCTCATCCATATTCACTTCTTCCGGAAAGCTCTTTATAAACTCGATCATCTGAATAAATTCATCGGAATTAAAATTACATTTTCCGCTCTCCCAGTCAATAAACTGACCATCAGCCATTGACATACAGGCATCCAGCATCTCTTCTCTTGTCACATTATTGATAAACTGAGTCTCCTCCGGCTTAGACGCCAATAAATCCTTTGCCTCCTGTACCGTCCATCCTCTTTCTGCGCCTACATCTGAAGTCTTGGCCACCAGGGTTTCAATGTAATAGGAAGGCATCAGAGTATAAAGCTTTCCATCTGTAGAAAAAGCTTCTATCACATTGGGCATGAGATCATTCATATCTATATCCTGATCTTCATTAATATAGGGCTTTAAGTCATCAAAAAGACCTTTGTTGATATAACTGTTTACCGGCATATTTTCTTCCACCACAAGAATATCCGGCACTTTTCCTGAAACAATATCCGTATTCAGCTTATTTAAGCCTGCCATATAGTCTTCATCCGTGCCGTACAGAGAATTATAATCCATGATAGTTATCCGGTATTCATCATTTGATTTGTTAAACTCAACCACTTCCTGCCGGATCTGCCAGTTGGTATATACTGTAGCAAGCGTAATCTGCTTTTTGTCTTTCACGTCCTTGGGATCTACCTTTGTAAACTTCACAGGAACATTCTCCCCGTCACAAAATGCAAAGAACTGCCTTTCATTTATTCCAACCACATTGTAAACATTATAAGTAGCCAGGTCAGAATCTATATAATTCATTAACATGGTTTTATCTTCATCACCAATATTATAACCATAAAGGCTATTGGAATCTGCCATATAAAGGTCATACCCGACTCCAGGATAATAACTGAATTCATAAGACCGCCCCGGCACCTTATACCTTTCACCAAGTGTACCGTTTTCCAAATCTGCAAGTGCCAGCACGATTCCATCATCTTCATACATATACGCCGCCACCCTGCCATCATTTAACATAATAAAATTGGCAGCCGAAAGTTCATCCCATTTACTTTCTTCCATCATCTCTCTGAAATTACATTCCAGATCAAATTTGCCAAGCAGCCCCATTGCATTGACATAAATGCCTTTTTCCTTATCAAGCATCAACTCACTCACATAAAAATACCCATCTTCTTCCCAGCGGGTTTTAAATTCCGGAATTTCATTCAGATTCGTACTGAAAATTCTTTCTCCCTGAAGATTCATCTTGGTAAGATAGTAAGTATCAATATAATCCATCATCTCTTCACCGGTTTCAGAATCTGTTTCACCAGCTATCTCCTGGATTTCATTTATAATACAATAAATATTCCCTTCGTCATCCATCGTAAGATACCTGAAGCTGGCGTTTTCCTCCACGGGAATAGAATATTCGTTTTCCAGTGTTCCCTCTTCACTGATCTGATACACCATCAAAACAGAGCTTTCCGTTTCCTCATTCCATTCATAACCATAAGCATAAAAGGTATCTCCTGAACGAACCATACGGTCAATCATTATGTTTTCCTGCCCGAAAATATTCTCCAATACTTCCGCTTTGTAGACATAATCCTTGGATGCTGTTGTTACAGGGGCATTATCTGCAGACTTTTTTCCACATCCCCATAAGCATGTCATAAGCAATAAAGCCGCAAACAGCAACAGCTTATCTTTATTCAAACGTTTCATAATTATACTCCCTTCTAAAAATGCTGCCATTTATCCTTCGTTCCCCTTGCTTTTTTCTGTAATTTATCTTTACTATCCAGAAGAAAATTCCAGACATCTTTCCATGTAAAATTTCTGTTTTTCCACCGTATAATAAGGAAAATGGTTATAATCCCAGCCGGTATTAGCAGCAGTATAAACTGGAAGAGCAAAATTACTACCTTAACATCCTCCCAGCCTCTTCCTATATTTTCCCAATAGGGAAATTTCACTGCGGTATTCTGCATGGAACGGGTTCCGAAATCAAGAAGAACCGGAAGCAGGGCCGGAAGCGTATATCGGGAAGAATTCTCCACTACCACCATCTTATCCTCATTTACACCCAGTTTTTCTTTCACAGCATTAAAAACAAATCCTTTCACAGGATTCGGTGCAACCACCTCATAAACATTAATTCCATCGCTAATTCCATAAGAATCAAGGGAAGTATAAGAAACATAAACCACTGTCTTATCAAGACCTGCATTTTCTGCAAATCTTCCTTCCTGTCTTTTAATCACGCCAGCCACATAGTGAGGCACATTTCCAATCATAACGCTCATTCCGGCAATATCATTTGAGCCAAAAAGCTGCCAGGCTGCCTCCTCATCCAGTATAACAGAGTCCTGCATCAGATCATCACCGGAAAAATACCCTCCATTCACAAGCTGCAGGGGATGAAACAGAAAAAAATCTCCTCCAACTCCCACAGCTCTCACATCCTCCAGCTTTCCCTTTTCACTTGTAATTGTTATGCTTCCAATTGAACTATATGCATCAATCAGCAGGCGCTTTTCATTTTCCCCTTCTGTTTCCTCCTGCTGTAATACTTCCAGCAGACTTTGTTCCAACTGCCTTTCAAAGCTCATCAGCATATATTCATCTACTTCCGTATTTTCCGCAAAAAAACAGCTTACCTGTGCACTGCCTCCTTCTTTATCCCACCGCTTTGCTGCCTGCTGATCGGTAAGTGCTGCAACCTGACGGTCCGACCATATGGTCAAAATCAGATACAACAGCAGCGAAATAACAGTGATTAAAGAAAATATAATCTGCTTTGGTGACAAACTCTTTATAAAATATATGATCCTTTTATTCATTTAGTCTTACCTGCTTGCCCGCTTCTACCGGTTTGGTAGAAGTAGTGATTACATATTCATAGCCATAAAGTCCTGCCGAAATTGCAGTATTATTATCATCTGATGCCAGAACTTCCACATCCACTCTGGTGGCAATATATCTGTTGCTTAAAGGCCCGCTCTTAGACTCCACAATCAAAATAAACTTTCCGTTATTATCCTCCCGCACTGCACTGTTGGGCACCACAAGTTCATATTCAGAACTCCTCTGGCCTACGGAAATATTTAAAGCCTGCCCTTCCTGAATGCTGGAACCGGTCACCTCAAATTCAAGCAGCTTCTTCTGTCCCGGATTATCTGGATCAGGCTTGATGGCTGATAAAATAGCCTGCACATCATCATAATACCAGGCGTTTTGCAGTTCGGCAGTATCTCCTACCTGCACCTTCTTCGCCTGCTCATTGGTCACAGAAATCTTTAAAGTATAGCCTTTTCCTTCCACCTGGATTACTGCCGCCGCCTCTTCCGGCTTGGTCGTTTCTCCCGCAACATAGGCAAGACTGGTTATGGTACCGGCAACAGGCGCTGTAATTGCTGTCCCCATTGAGCTTTCTTTTAACCGTTCAATTTCTGCCTTCTTTTCTGCAATATCCTTGTTGATCTTGGAAAGATCAAGCTCTGCATTTATATCCGCCGCCAGCTCGGTCTGCTCGGTTTTCAAAAGTTCATAGACCGCCTGAGCATTTTTAAGTGCAGCTTCTGCATTGGCGATTTGGTTCTGATATGCGGCAGAGGTTTGTTTATCTGCGTTAGTAAGCTCCGTGATATTTCTCGTGGCCTGATTTAATCTGTTTAATGCATCCTTATAATTATTCTCAGATGTTACGGTAATTGCTTCAATTTCTGTCTTTTTGTTTTGTAAAGAAACCAGTTCATCTTTCAAAATCTCCAACCTTCTTAATTGGTCAGCAGAATCTTTCCCATATTCATCTAAAGTTCTCGCAGCTTCATCTCTCAAATCTACAGCAACCCGAAACTCTCCATAATCAGCCTCACATGCTTTTTGTTGATCTGCATCACCATTATTCCAGTCAATACCGTCATACCACTTTTTTACATCTGCCTCTGATAAAACACTAGTGTAGGAAGAGGGCGGATATTTGACATTAGTTGCTATCCCATCCTTAATAGTGCCAATCATCGTCTCTACTTGCTCTTGTCTTAATTTAAATGTTCCTGTTGTAGATGCTCCCCCAGTAGTTCCTGTTGAATTTCCAGCCAATGATTGTGAATGATTTATCAATTCTTCCAAATCTTTAATTTGATTCTGTTTTTCCTGAATCTGATTCTCTAATTCTGCAAGTCTGCTTGCCTTACTGCTCTCAAAAGCATTCTTAATCTTCTCCATATCTGCAGTTGCCAAATCTCTTTCCAACTCATCCGCCGCTGTACTCACACTGGCATTGTTGGTATTTACTGTGCTTTGCAGATTTAAATTATCCAAAGCAGTCTGGCATTCTTTCACCCTTGCCTCCGCTGCTTCAAGACGGTTCTGCATATCCGTAACCATAGCCTGATAGGCTGCAAAGGAATCTGTTCTTCCGCTTGCAACCTTATTTATAATTTCAGGGGAAACCGTTCCGCCAAACAATCCCTTCATATAGGAAAGTTCCAGCTCTTCAAGCTCATCCTCTGCCTTTTTTAATTCATCACTTTCTTTATTTTCAAGGTAATAAATGACCTGATCCTTTTCCACCTGATCGCCCTGCTTCACCGCTACGCTTTCTATTACCCTGGATTCCTTTACAATCACATTGTAAGGATCATTGGCCTCCACGTTCCCTGTTCCCCTCACTTTAGCTGTAATCGTACCTCTTTGGACATACTGGGTTGCCACCTCAGGCAGTGAATAATTCATGATCGTATTGGAAAAAAAGGTAAGCAGCAGCATAATCACCAGAAAAACAATTGCTGCATTCTTCACCCACTCTCTTCTTTTTCTTCCCTCATTTTCACCCATGATTTAACCCTTACCTTTCCTGAAAATCTTTTCCTAAATGTATGCGTCAGCAGACATTTTTTATCCTTTAATACCTCCCTGATAGGTAATTCCCTCTACCAGATAATCTTCTCCATACAGAAAAACCAGTATGGGCGGCACCATATAAATCGTAGCTACCGCAAACGCCAGTCCTATTTCACCGGAATTTATTTTTGATAAAAATACGGAAAGCGGATGTTTTTCCTGATCCGTCAAAAGAATCAAAGGCTGCTCCACCATATTCCAGTAATCTATAAAAATCAGAATTGCCACAGAGCACATCGCTCCTTTGCAAAGAGGCATACAGATTTTTCTAAAAATCTGCCACTCTCCGGCACCGTCAATCTGTGCAGCTTCCATTACCGATACAGGAATCCTTCGCATATACTTTGTCAAAAGATACACTGCAAAGGGCGAAAAAATTCCGGGAAGCCATATCGCCCAATTTGTATTCAGGGTATGAAGCCAGTCCGCCACCAGATAATTGGGCACCAGCGTAACCTGATAAGGCATCAGCATTAATATAATATAAATAAAAAAAATAATTTCCTTAATCCGTCCCCGATATCTTGTAAACCCATAAGCCGCTCCCATAGCTACCAGAAGCTGAAAGGCAACAATAGGAACCACAAGTATAACCGAATTCCAAAACTTAAACAAATATTCGGGACTTTTCAGCAAAACCGTAATATACTGGCTGAAAGATACCATATCAGGAATAAATTTCAGATTTACTTTCTCAGAAATATAGACCTTTCCTCCGGTATCTGTGGTTGCAAACACCTGCCCATAATTGGCTGAAATTTCTGAAGCTGACATAAACGAATTGGTTATTGTTAATATAATGGGCATAAGAAAAAGTACGGCAAAACAGCCTGCAATCATTGTTGCAAAAGAAATTCTTACCACTTCTCTGGCATGCTTTATTTTTTTTCGCCTTTTAACCAGTCTGCTCCATCTGTCCAGTTCACTGCCCTTAAAGCTTAAGGCCCGTTTTTCCTGTATTTTCATCCTTCCACATCCTTTCCGAAATAGTTCTCGGTCAGGAACAAAATTCCTATAATAATCACCATGACAATTGCCATCATGATTGCCGCTGCGGACATTTTCTGATAGTCCAGTCTGCTGAATGTATTGTTCATAAAATGCTGCAGCATATACATGGTATCATAAGGGTACTCTCCCTTTAAAAGATAGATTTCCCTGAAAACCTTAAAAGAATTAATTAATGACATAATCGTCACAAATAAAATTGTTGAAGACATATATCTTAATTTAATATGCCAGAATATTTGAAATGGCGTTGCACTCTCAAGTACCGCTACCTCAAGAATATCCTTAGAGATACTGCTTAATGCCGCCATAAACAAAATCATATTGTAACCTAAATTTTTCCATAAAAAGAGTATAACGATTACCACCTGTGCATAATTGGAATTCAGCCAGTCAATCCTGTCAATTTGAAAGATCCCCAACACCTCATTGACCATACCATTATAGTGAAATAAAACCTGCCAAATTAAAACAATAGAGGCAATAGGCACCATCATTGGACTTAAGAAAAAAGTTCGAAACTGGCTTTTAAATGGAATTTTACTTTCAAGCATCATAGCAAGAAACAGTGATAAAACCACTGCTAAGGGTACTGCAACAAGTGAAAACATCAATGTGTTCTTTGCTGCCTGCTTAAACGCCGCATTTTGAAATACCATTACATAATTATCCAGAAAAACAAATTGATTGCTGATGGGATTATCCACCACAGAATAATAAATTACAATCAAAAATGGTAATACAAAAAACAGCAGCACGCCGGCAGCGCTGGGAAACAGATATCCTGTAGATATCATTTTCCCTCTGCGCGTTCTTCGGTTACTGCCGGATTTTTTTCTTTTCTCTTTTACAAAATGCAGGCTCTTTTCCTGTTTCCTGCTTTTGAGAAAATGCATTTCTATCCCCTCTCAATTTACTTGTTCTCATTTACATAAATCTGAACCCTGTTCTGGATAACGCCCGCCACTTCAGCAGCAGATTTCTGACCTTTGAAAAATGGCTCTGTTTCTTCTGTTATAATATTTGTAATCTGCTGATCTGCGTTTTCCGAAACCTTTTCAGCTGATGCGATTAAAGCCTTTATTTCATCAATTTCTTCCTGAGAAGCTGCCATAATTTCAATTGTAAAATCATCATATCCCCATGTTGTCTTTGGATTTTCTACCTGATTTCCATCTGCATCTTCATAATAATCAGGCGTCATATCATATTCAAACTGTTTTTCAAGAGATTCTTTTCTAATAGGGAATCCAAAGCCGCCATGTTCATTCACCAGGCTGTCCTGATATTCAGCTCCAAGCAGCACTTTCATAAATTCCCATACGCCATCCTTATATTTTGACTTGGAAGACATTGCCAAGCTTCCTCCCGCCGGCTGAATCAAATTTCCTTTCCGGTCGCTGCTGGGTGAGCCAATATAAGTAATATCTTCCCCAAACATTCCCTTCATCATCTGATATTCCTGCACGGAACTGATGGACGTCTGCATCAGCAAAAGCTTATTGGAATGTAAAAGGCTCGAAATTCCTTCTCTGTCATTATAATCAGCTTCTTCTGAGGAAGGGAACTGTGCAGCAAATTCAAGAGCTCTGATAAACTGATCCCCATCAAAATTACATGCGCCGCTCTCCCAGTCGATAAACTCATCTATATTCTGATAAACACAGTAATAAAGCATAGTTTCCCTGGAATCATAAGATGTTACATACTGAGGCTTTACCTCATCCACCAGATCCAGCATTTCATTTAAGGTCCAGCCAGTCTTATCGCCTACCAGTGACTTTTTCACTGCTGTGGATGATAAATAGAAAGAAGTCATAATTCCATACAGCTTTCCGTCTGACTCATATGCTTCTAAAACATTCTCAACATAATCTTCCTTCTTAATACCGCTTTGTTCCATATAAGGATACAGGTCTTCAAAAATACCTTTATTTGCATATTGTGCAAAATCAAGCTGGCTTAAACTGATAATATCAGGACAGTTTCCTGTAGTTAGATCCGCGCCAAGCTGTATCAGACCTGTCTCATAATCATTTTCTCCATATTCCTTTACAACAATACGGTACTCAGTGTTGGTCTTGTTAAATTTAATTATATTTCTTTTTATGTCAGAATCAATCCACATGGCTCCGAAAACAATTTCCTGCCTTGCAGTCACTTCTGATGCATCCTTTTTACTTAAATACACTAACTGATAAGTGCTGTTATAATCTTTGTCATATTCTCTGATAATTGCCCAGATCCGCCCATCGGAAAGTTCTCCCGCCTGACTTACATCATCCGAATTGATATCCACATCAAGCCATTTAAACAGTTCTTCTTTTGTCTGCGACTGAATGTCAAAGGTTGATATACCGTCACTGCTGCTGACAAGCAGGCTTTTTTCAACACCTGTGTGGAAAGAAAAGTTTCCATACCCTTCACTTACCCCCTGCACTGCCTCTCCAATCTTTTTAGCCGCAATATCAATCTTTTTTAATTCCATTCCTTCATTGCCGTAAGAAGCAACATATATGTCACCTTCTTTGGATGTAACCATATCATTGATCCATCCATCAACAGTGATCTCGCAAATCTTCTTCATGTCCTTATTTAAAACATAAATCTTACTGTCACTGTCAGACAAACAAAGATTTCCCTGTCCGTCCACACAGAAATACTGAATATAAGTCTCCTGTGATACACCCAGCACTTCCGTAATTTCCATTGAATCAATTACAGAACCATCAGAAGGAGAAACTGTGCATAACTGCATATTGCTGTTAACATCTGTCACATTTCCTTCTTCATCTTCTATATACTCATATTGATTGACAAGCATTACCAGATTGCCATCTGCATTTACTGCCATACCATAAATACTGCTGTTTTCTTCCATTCCGAAATTCAGTTTTTCCGCTTTATTTTCCAACAGGTTATACTTATAAAGAGTCGTTACGCTTTTTTCATTTTCCTCATCATAAAGGGAGGTACTGAAAAAGCACTCATCACCTAATGATACAACCTTATCAAGCCAGTCACACTTTTCCACATTAAAATCTGCGTATTCGGAAACCCACACATATCCTTTGGTATTACTTTGCTCATCTTCACCTTTTCCACAACCGAAAAGGAGCATCATCATAGTTCCCAATACAATTGCCGCCGCAATAAATTTTTTCAATTTTTTCATATCATACCTCATAATCTTGTATATTGTAAAATCTCATATACAAACTATAGCATACTACCTGTTTTGAAACAATGTAGATTATCTTAATATTTTCCTAATCTATTTTTATATTATTATGATGATG
>VSNT01000137.1 GCA_009774465.1 Lachnospiraceae bacterium | reverse complement strand
ATCCTCCTTAAAATCATATGTTCTTAAAATTTATTTTTTACACTATTTACCTGCACAAATTCGGACATAGTCGCAGTCATTTTATGATTATAGCATACCCCAGGAAAAATTACCACTTTTTTCTTTCATGCTTCACGGAATTGATTTCCGTGAAGCATACTTACATCTTTCTTCCCTGTCAAACAAATGAATGATATAATAAACTCACAGCAATCCATCTTAAATCGTAAGGGAATCAGCAAAATGCATAAAAATGAGATCATACGCAAACACATAAAATTCTATGGAAGAGTTCAGGGAGTCGGTTTCCGATACAGCGCCTGCTATGGCGCAATGGAAATCGGACTGACCGGCTGGGTAAAAAACGAATGGGACGGAAGCGTAGAAATGGAAGTGCAGGGAACAGAAGCACAGATTCAAAGGCTTCTTACAATGCTTTATCAAAGGCCCTTTATTTCAATTGAAAAAATGGAGGAAGAAATGATTCCACTGGTTAAAGCAGAACGTAAATTCAAAGAGCGGTGGTAAAATACATTAAACATCCGCTTTTTTTGAATACCACTAATTGAAAAACGGATGCATCTAACCCTTAAAAGATTCAATGCATCCGATATTTCTTATCTTAAAATTTTCTGTCCGCTGGCCACGTACAATTCATACCACTCCACATGCTCTAATTCCACGGAAAGAGCAGCGACAGCATTATCAAGCCGGTCAAGCCTGCTGCTTCCCACTAAAGGCATCGCCCCAACAGGATGATACATAATCCATGCATATACCAGGGTTTCAACTGAAATCCCTTTTTCTTTTGCAATCTTGGAAAATTTTTCTCTTGCTTTAACATAAACTTCTTCCTCACCTGTAAAAAGACGTCCCCCTGCCAAAGGCGACCAGATCATAGGATGAATTTTTCTGGCTGTTAAAAGATCCATCATCCCTGATTCAAAATGTTCAAAGCAGCAGGGATTCCATTCGATCTGATTTGTTCTTAATTCTCCATTCATATGCTCATTTAGCGCCTGAAATTTGAAAGGATCAAAATTGGAAACTCCGGCCTCCCGAATCAGTCCCTGGCGTTTTAATTCCTTAAAAGCATCGGCCGCTTCCTCAGGATCAAGCAGTGGATCTTCTCTATGAATCAGATAAAGATCAATATATTCACAGTTAAGACGCCGGATGCTTGCCTTGCAGGCTTCAATGATATGTTTATAGCGCGTGTCATAGTAACCAAACACACCGCCTGCTGTCTTCTTTAAATTAATTCCCGTCTTGGTTACCAGCTTATAATCACTTCTTTTCAGCTCCGGCAGAACCTTTCCAAGAAGACTTTCACTTTCTCCATAGATTTCTGCAGTATCAAAGGTATTTACTCCTCTTTCAAGGCATCCGTCCAGAAATTCTCTCAGCTCTTTGTCAGAAAAATTCCACTTTTCCAGTCTCCAAAAGCCCTGGATGATCCTTGAAAAATCCATTCCCGGTGCAATATTAATATACTCCATCTTTCTGCTGCTCCTTAAAAATATACTTCCATTTCACTTATTCCATTCCATTACTTCCTCGTAAAGCCAATCACACCATGCTTCCATCCCCTCGCCTGTTTTGGCACAGATGGGGAATATTTTAAGCTTTGGATTGCGCATTTTTGCATATTCTCTGACCTTATCCATATCAAAATCAAAATAGGGAAGCACATCAATTTTATTGATAATCAGTGCGTCGCATACAGTAAAAATTAACGGATACTTAAGAGGCTTATCATGCCCTTCCGGCACCGAAAGAATCATAACATTCTTCGACGCTCCCGTATCAAATTCTGCCGGGCACACCAGATTTCCTACATTCTCCAAAATCGCCAGATCTATTCCTTCCGTCCCAAGCTCCTTTAATCCCTGCCTTGTCATATCCGCATCCAGATGACACATGCCGCCGGTATGAAGCTGTATGGTCTTTGCCGGTGTCTTTTCTGCTATCGTCCATGCATCCACATCAGAATCTATATCCGCCTCCATCACACCAATGCGAAGCTTATCGCTTAATGCATTAATCGTGCGCACTAAAGTAGTGGTCTTGCCGCTTCCCGGAGAAGACATCAAATTGAGAAGAAATGTTTTCTCCTCCCTTAACCTGCTTCGCAGCTTATCCGCATCTGCATTATTATCTGCAAAAATGCTCTGCTTTACTTCAATGATTTTCATGGAATCCATATAATGATTCTCCTTCTAAATTTCTGCTCTTGCCTTCGCGTCCTTATAATACTTAAATTCAGTAAATACTTCTCCGGTATAAGGATTCTTTTTATTCTGAACCGACTTGTAAATAATGTAAGCCAGCGCAATTACATTTACAATTAGAGCCGCCGCACTTACGATAGTCATCATTGTAGGATCCGCATTTGCATTTCCCCCTGCCAAAATACCGTTTAAAGTTCCATCTTTATACTGCTTGGGAAGGGTTGCCCAGGGGAATGCGGCAGTTCCGTCCGAAAGCGTCTCCTGGAATAACGGGAATACCTGTGCAAACATACACCAGATACAAAGTGTGTTGGCACGGTTCATAATCCAACCGCCCTTATTCCATAAAAGCGCTGCAATGGTGGGAGCCAGCAAAAGTGCCACGCCACAGTACCATGTGTGGGTAGGCAGGCAATTGTAGGTATAGGCAAAATTCCATACATCATACACAAGAATATATACCCAGATCATATCCGGCCAGATCATATCCTTCTTATCCTTAGAGGAATAAACAGCCCACCAGCCAGTCATACAGAAAATATTTAAGATGCCGGCAATCCCGTTCATAATATTATGCCATCCTCCGTAAAGCCATACATCCTCAGAGGATAACCACCAGGAATACCATCCGTTAATGGCTGATTCAAAATCGCTTGCAACAGCAATTAAAATATTAATTGCCACAATCACAAAAGGATATGCCTTAAACCAGTGGGTTTTTCCAATTCCCCACTTATATTTGATCATCATAAATCCAATACATCCCGCCAGTGAAGCATACAGCTTGGCATAGTGAAACCACCCATTCATATAAAGGTAGGTCTGGTTTCCAAGCGCCCAGCCTGCACCACTTTTTGCTGCAACTGCAATTACAACAAAATAAATCGTAAGAACTGCCGGTACAATACCGAACATAAATAATCCTCCCCATTTGGTCCGTCTGGAAAACTCATTTAAAAGAATAAGTCCTGCCAGCACTGCCAGCATGGCAATCCATTGATAAACTGCATTACTCCCATAAACATGAAACAACATAACTCTCTCTCCCTTCCTCTTAACACGCTTCAATTTCTTTAATAGTACATTCATTTCCGGCAATCAGATAAGTATGACCGCTTCCACAGTGCGGGCATTCCTTTCCATATTGTACAGTAGGATAAGTTTTCCCACAGTCCTCACAATAAGTGACTGCCGGTAATGTGTCAAATTTAAGCTCCGCCTCTTCAATCAGCGGAAATTTTTTGCGATAATAATTCCAGCAGTCTGTCAGGATTTCCGGAATAATTCCACTAACCTCTCCAAGCTCCAGACTCACACTGGCAATCTCCTTAAGCTGATTTTCCTCTGCAATTCCCTTAAGGGTTTTGGTAATATGTACAACAATTCCCAATTCGTGCATTTGAACTCCATCCTCAACTTCACTTTTCACTTTTTGCCTTGCGCTTGTTTGCACGTTTGATCTTGATTTCCCGCTTGATGGTATAAGGCAGAATAGCCTTCAGCTTATCCTCTGCTTTATACATAGTGCTTGCCTCCGGCAGATCTCTGCTTAAATGAATAGCGTCAAACTCACATTTTGTGGTGCACAGACCGCAGCCGATACACTTGTTCTGATCTACAACGGTAGCACCACAGCCCAGGCAGCGGCCCGCCTCAATTTTAACCTGCTCTTCCGTCAAGGTGCTTCTAAGATCGTGGAAAGTGGACTTGGGATCTCCATCCTTCTTCCCCGGAATCTGACGTTTTGCATTGTCAAAGCTTTCAATCTGCAGGTTATCTTTGTCCAGTTCAATGAACTGTCTTAAGTTACGTCCTAATGTAAGGCTTTGTCCTTTATGTACAAAACGGTGGATGGACTCACAGCCTTCCTTACCTGCCGCAATCGCATCAATTGCAAATTTAGGCCCTGTGTATACGTCTCCCCCTACAAAAATATCCGGCTGCGCTGTCTGGTAAGTCACCTGATCCGCTGCGGCAGTCTGATTGCGGTTTAATTCTACTTTTTCATCCTTTAAAAGCTCTCCCCACACAATCGCCTGTCCTATGGAAATCAGAACATTTTCACATTCTATTGTAGTCAGTTCATTTTCGTCATATTTGGGATTGAAGCGCTTTTCTTCATCAAACACAGAAATGCATTTTTTAAATACAACGCCCTTTACCCGTCCGTTTTCCGTAAGGATTTCCTTCGGCCCCCAGCTATTTTTGATTGCAATTCCTTCTTCCTGTGCCTCTAAAATTTCATCCGGTGCTGCCGGCATAATGTCTCTTGCTTCCAGACAGACCATAGAAACCGAATCGGAACCTGCCCGAAGCGCTGTTCTTGCCACATCAACAGCCACGTTGCCGCCGCCGATTACCACAGTACGCCCCTGTAGTTTTACGCTTTCCTCGTCTAAATTTATTTTTCTTAAAAATTCAACGCCTGTAAGAACGCCTTTGGCATCTTCACTCGGCACGCCTGCCTTTCGGCCGCCCTGGGCACCAATTGCCACGTAAAATGCCTTATAGCCTTCCTGTCGAAGCTGATTTAAAGTAATATCCTTTCCTACCTCAACGCCGCACTTAAACTCAATACCCATTTCTCTAAGCACGTCAATTTCAGCCTCAATTACACGCTTTTCCAGACGGAAGGAAGGAATTCCATTCACCAGCATACCGCCGGGGCACACTTCCTTTTCAAAAACAGTAACAGGATATCCTTTTTTTCTAAGATAAAAAGCAGCCGACATTCCTGCAGGGCCTGCACCGATTACCGCAATTTTTTCCTCAAAGAATTTTCCCTCATGATTTTCCGTTTTGGGGATAAATCTCTTTTCCGCACAAAGCTCCTGCTCTGCAATAAATTTTTTGATTTCATCAATGGCAACTGCCTGGTCAATAGTTCCTCTTGTACATGCATCCTCGCACCTGCGGTTACATACTGCGCCGCAGACAGCAGGGAATGGATTTTCATTTTTAATCAGCTTCAGCGCATCCATGTATCTTCCTTCTGCCGCCATTTTAATATAACCCTGAACCGGCAGATGGGCAGGACAGGCTGTTTTACAGGGAGAGGTTCCCGTATCATAACAGTTAATCTGATTATTGTTCCTATAGTTGGTGTCCCATTTTTCTTTTCCCCATTTCACTTCATCCGGCAGCTCCTGCACAGGATAGGTAACCGGGCCATCCTTGGTGCACAGCTTCTGGCCAAGTTTGGCTGCTCCGGTAGGACAAAATTCCACACATCTTCCGCAGGCCACGCATTTACTTGGATCAACACTTGCCCTGTACGCGGAACGGGACATATTAGGGGTGTTAAAAAGCTGTGAGGTTCTAAGACCGTTGCAGACACCCACTGCACAGTTGCAGATGGCGAAAATCTTTTCTTCCCCGTCAATATTCGTGATCTGATGGACATATCCATTATCTTCCGCTCTCTGTAAAATCTCCATCACTTCATCAATTTCTATGTACCGGCCTTTGCCTGTTTCCACCAGATAATCCGCCATATCGCCCACACCGATGCACAGATCGCCTTCAATATCTCCGGTTCCTTCTCCCCGTACCCGCTGCTGGCGGCGGCAGGAACATGCGCCTACCGCATATTTATCCTTATATTTGTTCAGCCAGTAGGAAATATGCTCCACACTGACAGACTCCTGTTTGGCCGGAATTGCCTTTTCCACCGGAATTACATGCATACCGATTCCGGCGCCTCCGGGAGGTACCATAGGCGTTACCTTTTCAAGAGGCAGTCTTGACATATTTTCAAAGAAGTCCGCAAGCTCCGGATGCTCTTCCACTTGCTTTCCATTCATTACCATAAATTCCGCACATCCCGGTACAAACATAGGCAGAATATATTGTTTATGACGGTCTTCATTTTCCCAGTTATATTCAATAAGACCGATTACACTCATTTCCTTAAGCAGTTCTTCTGTGCGTGCAACACTCTTTTTACACTTTTTTGCAATCTGTTCAAGCCTCATGGGAACGCGCACCTTCATGGAAAGCGCAACCTCCGCCATCTCATCCGTAACCACTCCGGCAAGCCCCCAATATTCCGGATCGTTTACAGTAACCTTAACACCAATTCTGTCTGTAATCTTCTGCCCCAGTTTTAAAATAAGCTCTCTTCCTTCTCCCATAAAGTTTACCATACCTTTCCCCTCTGGTTCATCTGTCCAGAAAAAATAAAGTTTATTTAATATATTTATCAAAATTATACAATATTCTATCTTTTACTTCAATATGTTTCCAGTTCAGCCATGCAGAGTCCCCCGCCAAGTTGAACATAGAGAAATATATATTTTGGTGACTTATGAATGGCATGGCTAAAATGTTTACTAGACCACTGAAAATTGATTTATGCGTTATTAAATAGATACCCCTTGTATTTTCCCAAATTATTCTTTATACTGCATATAGCTTATTTTATTAAGGGAGATTTCTTATGAAACTGACAACAAGACAACTGGCCCAAAGTGCGCTGCTGCTTGCAATCTGCATTATAAGCCAGTATTTTAAAAATTTTTCAGTCTATATTACAGGACCTATTGTCAACACCGTTATTATTATCGCAGTACTTTCCATCGGTTTATGGAGCGGTCTTATGATCAGTCTTATCGCACCGGTTACCGCCTTTTTTCTGGCAGGTTCGCCAATCATGGCTGCCATTCCGTTAATGTTCCCTGCGATTATGGCAGGCAATGCAGTTCTTGCTGTTACTGTCTGGTATTTCCAGAACAAATTAAATTTCCGCTATCGTCTGCCTGCGGGGCTGATTGCAGCTTCCATTTTAAAGGCAGCTTTTATGGGAATTGTGATTGTCCTTATTATTCTTCCTCTTTTCGGTGATAATATTGCATCAAAGCTTCCCAAGCCGGAAGCTCTTCCTATGGTGCTGGAAACAGCAAAGGTTACCTTTTCTTTTACCCAGCTTGTCACTGCGCTGACAGGAAGCGCCCTTGCTTATCTGATCTGGCTGCCGCTGCAGAAATATATAAAGCGATCTATCGAGTAGGGAAGCTTCTTCTTCCCTGCTCGCCGCGCCATCCGCACGTTGCGTCAGTAACAAAATTCCCTGTGAGGGCGTGTGTATAAAAACACCCCGCCTGCTTACTGCAGACGGGGCATCTTTATTTTTCCATGTTATTTCATCATTTCTTCTTGCTTCTTGATCATTCTACGAACCATTTCTCCGCCAATGGAGCCGGCTTCCTTTGAAGTCAAATCGCCGTTGTATCCCTCTTTCAGGTTAACACCAAGCTCAGAAGCAACTTCTGTTTTGAAGCGATCCATAGCTGCCTTAGCTTCAGGAACTTCAACTCTATTAGATTTGCTGCTTGCCATCTTCATTCACCTCCGTTATTTTTTCTCCAAGATAAGCGATTTTACTCTCGCTTATCCTGAAGTTTCCTCCGCTCTAAACGATTTCTTATCACTTATCTTGTTCATAGTATTAACGGTGTTCGTGAAATTATTATGGTAAGTTTTTCCGATAAAATTTTTAAAAACTTCTGATCTTATCGCTTCCGTCATCTACCGTATTTTCAATAGATTTTACAATTAAATAATAACCATAATCAGGATTCACCTCTACATAAACCCGATCTCCTGCCTTATGACCTAAAAGTGCTTTTCCCACAGGTGATTCAATGCTTACAAGACCTTCTAAAGAATTTCCCCGCATAGTGGTAACAATCTTATAGGTTTCAAGTGTGCCATCTTCTTCCATTTCCACAACTACGGTATTATTCATGCCGATTTCATCTGCTGCAGAATCATCTGATATCACTTCTGCTGTTTTAATCATACGTTCCAAGAAACGAATCCGGCTTTCATTTTTATTTTTTTCTTTTTTAGCCGCATAGTATTCAAAATTTTCACTTAAATCCCCATGAGCTCTTGCTTCCTTTACTGCTTCTAACAATTTAGGCCGCAGCACCAGCTTTCTTTCTTCAATTTCCGCCTCCATAGCGTCAATATCTTTCTGCGTTAACTGATTAAACATGATTTTCCCTCATCCGCCCGCTTTGGCAGGCACACACTTCCTTTCATCCTTTCTGCCGCCATACGGTTATCTGATGCTCATTCCACCTGCTTCAAGCTGCACTGTTACCAGCTTTCTGCAAAGATACTGAATCAGATCCTTTCTTGTTATTAACCCGATAAACCGGTCTCTGTCATCAATTACAGGAACAAAATTCTGATTCATGGCCTTGTTCAACAGATCTTCCATATTTACATCCACATCCACCGGCTCATTATCCCGTTTTCTTGCAATACTCATAATAGGAATATCCTCTGCATCCCGCAGGGATAAATCCCCCTGTTCCTTTATGTACCAAAGCAGATCGCCTTCCGTCAGTGTTCCCACATATGCGCCATCTTCTTTTCCAATAATCGGAATAGCTGAATACCTGTGATGCTCCATTTTTTCCAGCGCCTGCCGCAGAGTGTCGGAATCATAAACATAAGCCGCCTCACTTTTCGGTGTTAAAAAAAATAAAATATTCATTTAAATCCTTCCCTTTATCTTTTGAAAACAATTTTTTCCGCCATTACGTCTGCCGCATTTTTATCTACAAGATACGCAACAATCATAAGAGCAAATTCAATGGCACATCCCATGCCTCTTCCGGTAATAATATTTCCATCACGCACAGAAGGCTCATAAACAACTTCTGCACCTTCAAGCTGCTGCTCAAGTCCCGGATAACAAATGGCCTTTTTCCCTTTTAAATGTCCTCTATGGCCTAAAACAGTAGGAGCCGCACATATTGCAGCAACTGCCTTTTTACCGGATATAAACGCATCCACCTGTTCCATAAGCTGTTCACAGGCTTCAAGCTTATTTGTTCCCTGCATTCCTCCGGGAAGCACGATCATGTCCACATTGTTAAAATCCACATCTTCTATCAAGGCATCCATCACCACCGGAATCTGATGAGAGCCTGTTACCGTCTTATCATTCATTATGGAAACCATCTGCGTATCAATTCCCTGTCTGCGCAGAATATCCACTACGGCAAGCGCCTCTATCTCTTCGTACCCGGTTCCAAAAAATACACATACTTTACTCATAAATCTGTTCACCACTTTCACATAATATAGTATTTACTTACATTAATATTTTATCATTAATTACATAGATTTTCCAATAAAAGATTTGTAAAGTTTCTTAAGAAACAATATACTGAACACAA
>VSNT01000136.1 GCA_009774465.1 Lachnospiraceae bacterium | reverse complement strand
ATAGGACTAAATTAGGCTTAACCCCTTGATTTTACTGGGTTTCTTCTAACTTAGCCCTATTATAACACGGGCATCAAAATATTCCGTACCACATTTTTCAAGCTGTTTTTCAAAAATTTCTTCAACCTTGTCCATATTGGAAAGGTCATATCCGGGAAACTTTGTTGCAAGATAATAGCTGTTCCTGGGATATTTTCCCAAAATACGCCCCATGACAATTTCCGACTGACCGTCATGATATCCCCATGCAGTATCGTAATAATTTACCCCATGCTCCATTGCATAGGCAACCATTTTTTCTGTCTCCGCCTCGTCAATATCCTCATAGCTCTTCCCAACCGGCAGCCGCATGGCGCCCATTCCTAAAGCTGACAGTTCCAAATCCTGAAATTTTTTATAAATCATCTCTGTTCCTCCTGTCAAATCAACTGTCTTACCTGTTTTCCAATGCCCCCATAATATCCTTACGCATATCCTCCACTGCAGCTCTGGAAGCTTCCGCGAAATGCTCTGCCCCAAAGGACGCATATTTTTCCTGCTGGTAGGCTGCAATAATTCCTCTTGATGAATTCACAATAGCGCCTAACCCGTCCTCATTAAAGAAATGCACAAGGTCTGCGCCTTTGCCCCCCTGTGCTCCATAACCGGGCACTAAAATATAACTCTTTGGCATCAGTTTACGAAGAACCTTTCCCATCTCCGGGTAAGTGGCACCTACCACTGCGCCAACATAGCTGTAGGAATCTCCCATATGATCTTCGCCCCACTTTGCCACCATTTCACCCACAATCTCGTAAAGCGGCCTGTTATCCGCATCTGCAATCAGACGATCCTGAAACTCGCCGCTGCTGGGATTTGACGTCTTAACCAGAACAAAAACCCCTTTCTTTTCTTCCTTACATACCTTAATAAAAGGAGTTACGCTGTCAGAACCCATGTAAGGGTTGAGGGTTGCAAAGTCTTCATCAAACCCATAGTAGGATTTACTGCCCACCTGTACCTTTCCAAGGTGGCCTGCCGCATATGCCTCCGAGGTAGAGCCAATGTCGCCTCTTTTAATGTCGCCAATTACAATCAAACCTTTTTCTTTCGCATAATCAACCGTTTTCTTAAATGCCATCACACCGGGAATCCCAAACTGCTCGTACATTGCAATCTGAGGCTTTACTGCCGGAACCACATCATAAATATTGTCAACAATCTCTCTGTTAAACTGCCAGATAGCTTCCGCTGCCCCTTCTAAAGTCTCTCCAAGTTCATCAAATGCCTTTTTCTTTACCTGCTCCGGAACAAATTTCATCATAGGATCTAACCCAACCACAATAGGAGCACCTGTTTTCTTAATTTTATTTACCAGTTGATTGATCATTTTAATAACCATTCCTTTCTCTATGCCATTATCTTAAGACTTTCCGCAAACTGTCTGATTCGTGATGCATTTACATACTTTTTAAAAGAATCCCCATTTACCACCACAAGGGTTGGCGCCTGCATCACGCCATATTTCTGTGCCAATTCCATATTTTCCTCTGCATCAATGACCGCATACTTATAATCCTTTAAATATGCCTTTGCCAGCTTGCAGTTAGGGCAGGTTTTCGTGATAAACAAATAGACAATGTTCTGGGGTGCCTCCACCAAAACCTCCGCTTTTGGCTTTTCATAATCCGACAGGGTAACGATACTGGTAACAGGTCTTTTCAAAACAGACCTGGAAATATTATATGTAGTACGGTTGGCATATTCCTGTAATTTGCCATCATTCCAGTTTTGTACCGGACGGTAATACCCTGTAATCCGGCTATAGATTTCCGTTGTTTTTCCACAGTGAGGACAGGTTTTCTGTTCCCCTGCCAGATAACCGTGCTCCTTGCAGATGGAATAAGTGGGAGATAAGGTATAATAAGGCAGTTTATAATTTTCCGCGATAGTTCTGATCAATTCAGCGGCTGCTTTCCAATCAGGCAGCTTTTCTCCTAAAAATGCGTGGAACACTGTTCCTGACGTATAAAGCGTCTGTAACTCATCCTGAATATCCAGTGCATCAAAAATATCTTCCGTATAATCTACCGGCAGGTGGGAAGAGTTGGTGTAATACGGGGTATCTCCAAATTTCCCGGCGGTCTTGATGGAAGGCCATTTCTTTTTATCATGCTTTGCCAGACGATAAGTAGTGCTCTCAGCAGGCGTTGCTTCCAGATTATAAAGATCCCCATACTGCTCCTGATAATCGGAAAGTCTGCTGCGCATGTGATTTAACACTTCTTTTGTAAATTCCTGAGTGCGTTTATCCGTCATATCCGCCCGAAGCCAGTTTGCATTTAACCCCACTTCATTCATGCCGATCAGTCCAATGGTTGAAAAATGATTGTCAAAGCTTCCCAGATAACGCTTCGTATAAGGATAAAGCCCCTCATCCAAAAGCCTTGTAATCACGTCACGCTTCATCTTAAGAGATCTTGCCGCCAGATCCATCATTTTATTAAGACGCCTGTAAAAATCATCTTTGTCCTGTGACAGATAAGCGATTCTGGGCATGTTAATCGTAACCACGCCTACGCTTCCGGTGCTTTCTCCCGAGCCAAAGTACCCACCGGTCTTTTTGCGCAGCTCCCGCAAATCAAGGCGCAGGCGGCAGCACATGCTCCGCACGTCGCCTGGCTCCATATCGGAATTAATATAATTGGAAAAATATGGTGTTCCATACTTTGCAGTCATTTCAAACAACAGCCGGTTATTTTCCGTATCCGACCAGTCAAAATCTCTGGTAATGGAATAAGTGGGAATAGGATACTGGAAGCCTCTTCCGTTGGCATCTCCTTCGATCATAGTCTCAATAAATGCCTTATTAATCATATCCATTTCTTTTTTGCAGTCTTTATATTTAAAATCCATTTCCTTTCCGCCTACGATTGCCGGAAGTTCTGCTAAATCTGCCGGAACTGTCCAGTCAAGGGTAATATTGGAAAAAGGCGCCTGGGTTCCCCAGCGGCTTGGGGTATTTACTCCATAAATAAAGGCTTCAATACATTTTTTTACTTCTTTATAAGAAAGCCCGTCCACCTTTACAAAAGGAGCTAAGTATGTATCAAAAGAAGAAAATGCCTGTGCACCCGCCCATTCATTCTGCATAATTCCAAGGAAATTCACCATCTGGTTGCACAAAACCGATAAATGGGATGCAGGCGCAGAGGTAATCTTTCCTGTAATGCCGCCAAGCCCTTCCGTGATTAACTGCTTTAAGGACCAGCCTGCACAGTATCCGGTAAGCATGGCAAGATCATGAATATGAATGTCTGCATTTCTATGGGCTTCGGCAATCTCCTGATCGTAAATTTCAGAAAGCCAGTAATTGGCTGTCACTGCGCCCGAGTTGCTTAAAATAAGGCCTCCTACAGAATAAGTGACCGTAGAGTTTTCTTTTACTCTCCAGTCTTCTATCTTAACATAACTGTTCACTACATCTTTATAATCTAAAATAGTAGACTTCATGGTACGCATTTTTTCCCGCTGTTTACGGTATAAAATGTATGCCTTTGCCGCCTCGGCATAACCCGTCTGCTCTAATACCTTCTCCACACTGTCCTGGATTTCTTCCACGTGAATACAGTCTTCTTTCACCTTTGACTGAAAGTCCGCCGTCACACGAAGCGCCAGTAAATCCACCACATCATTGTTGTATTGCACATCTGTGGCATTAAACGCCTTCATTATTGCGTCACTGATCTTAGTCAGTGTAAAATCTGTCACGTCTCCTTCTCTTTTAATGACCTGAAACATTAATTACCCCTCCAATTTTATGAAGCCGGCGCTTTCGCCGCATCATTTTAATTACACTTGAAAAAAGCAGTGCAACACACTTGAAAAAGCAGTGTGTAGTAAAAGTGTAACATTGGGAAAAATAAAAGTCAATAAAAAACACAATATATTGTGTTAACATAATATCATTAACATAATATATTGTGTTGTAATTTCAAATTATCTTGTCTTTAAAAATGTGTATTCCCGCTTTGCTTCCTCATCATCAGGATAAGTCTTTAAATAGCTTTCCATAAGAACAGACGCCTTTTTATAATCCTTCAATCTTTCATATGCAACTATTTCATTCATTTTAAGAACCTGTATCATACCGTTGTCTTCTATATTCATGGCGCTCTGAAATGCATTCAGAGCCCCCTCGTAATCACCAGTCTGCATTCTGCAGAGTCCAAGCTGGTTCAGCACCTGTGGGTTCGGTCCCGCGCTGTCCAAATAAGTTTTGTATACGCTGATGGCATAGTTGTTATCTCCCAGCGTTTCATAGGTTTTTCCTAAAAAGAGAACCGATTCAAATCCGCCTTCATCACGTGCCTTTTCCAGATAGGTTCTGGCATTTTCATAATCCTCCAGATAATAGCAGATTCGTCCTTTTTCATAATTGGTCATGCCCTTTGTACCTGCGTCCATAGCCTTCTGCAGGTATTCCTGTCCCGTTTCCTTGTAGCCTTCCGATGCCAGAATGCTGTAAATCTCAATAATCCTGTCATAATTGGAAGCATCTAAGACAGTTACCTTGTCAAAATTTTCCTTTGCACTGTTTAAATTTCCCTGCTGGGTATAAATCACTCCCCGCAGATAATAGGCGTCCTTTTCTTCCGGCTTCAAGGCTATAATTGCATTATATACGTCAATTGCCTTTCCCAGTTCTCCCTGTTTTACATAAGCAGTAGCAAGATAATAGTTGATATCGTAATCTATATTTTTTATCCTTCCGTCGCTGCAGGCAAGAGCTGCTTCAAAAGCCGCCGCCGCCTCGGTGTACATGGTCTTTCCCATGTAAGCAAGCCCTTCTCCCCGTAAAATCAGCCGCTCTTCCTCACCTGCCTGCCTTGCCGCCTCAAAGCTGGTAAGCGCATTATCATACTCTAATGCTGCTACTAACTCCATTCCCGCACTTAAGTTCTCATTTTTATCCTGAAACCCACAGCCGGTATTTCCTGCTATAATCAAGGCTGCAAGTACTGCTGCGCAAATTCTTTTTTTCATCTAAAAAGTCATGTCCTTTCTACGTTTGTTTTCTAAGTCCTTTTGGATAATGATTTTTCATTATATTTCCGGCAAGTTTCCCCCATCCCAGGCTATATCCTTCTACCGTAATCAGATACCAGCCTTTATCTCCTTCTGCTGTAAAGGTGTTTCCGGCAATATAGTCTGCTGCTTCCTTTACAGAAAGTGCATAACTGCAGACTGCTTCCTCAGGCTTTAAGAAAAGCGCCAGTGCATGAGAAGGCTCAAACCGGTTTTTCTTAAAAGTTCCCAGATGAAGACCGCCGCGCAGAACTTTAAGCCCCTTTAGGGAAGGCGCGCCTTCAGGCAACAGATAAAGCTGATCCCCCAATTTAAAATACACGCCATTCAGATTTGCTTTTATGTACTGCTCTTTAAATGCAAGCCAATCCTTACAATCTTTCGGCGAAATGCCTTTTTCCTCTCCATAAAGACTCTCTGTCTGAATTGGCTGATATCCTTCCTTTTTAAGGCTGGCAAGAAAATGCCCTTCTCCCTCCAATTTATGAGGCCAAAGCCTTACCGCCTTATTTAGAGGCAGCATTCCCGGCGACATTCCCGGAAATCTCTTCACCTGTTCTATTTCAAATTCAGGATTTTTTTCCAAAAATCGGCTGATCATCTCTTCATTTTCTTCTCTGGAAAAAGTACAGGTAGAATAAACCATTCTTCCCCCCGGTCGGAGCATAACTGCCGCATTTTCCAAAATTTCCGCCTGCCTTTCGGCACACATCAGCACATTTTCATAACTCCACTCGCTTACAGCCTCCTCATTTTTGCGGAACATTCCTTCTCCCGAGCAGGGTGCATCCACTAAAATCCTGTCAAAGTACTCTGGAAAACGCTGTGCCAAAAAGGCCGGTTCATGGCTTACCACCAGTGCATTTTCTATTCCCATGCGCTCTATATTTTCCGACAAAATTTTTGCCCTTGCAGAATTAATTTCATTGCTGACAAGCAATCCCTTTCCCTGCATGACATCAGCGATCTGAGTACTCTTCCCGCCCGGTGCGGCGCATAAATCCAATACCCGCTCCCCCGGCTGTGCATCCAGATAAACCGCCGGTGCCATAGCGCTTGCCTCCTGAATATAGTAAACCCCTGCTTCATGAAAAGGATGTCTCCCGGGACGATCTTCTTCCTTAAAATAATACCCATTTTCGGCCCAGGGAACTTTTTTCGTTAGAAATGATGTTTTTTTCTTTAATTCTTCAAATGTTCCTTTTTGCCTGTTTATGCGGAGAGAATATGCTTTCGTTTTTTCATATCCATCAAGAAATGCAGGATATTCTTCTCCCAGCAGTTCCTGCATCCTGTCTAAAAACTGCCCTGGCAACATGAATCTTTCTCTGCCTCCAAATTTATGTTTTCAGTACTTCTACCTTACAACTATGCTTTTTGGTCTTTTTATTATAGCTGATGCCAACAGCTAACAATCGTCCGGTATATTTTGTTTCTTCTCCCAACATTCCCTTAAAGCGGAGCATATAATTTTTTTCTTTAATCTGTGCAATTGCATCTTCCGGCGTACTGTCCACTTTCAACTCAAGGATAATACCATCCTCATTTTTTAATTCCGGATAAAAAATGAAATCCACAAATCCCTTTCCTGCCCGTTCCTCCCGCTCAATCCGATACTTATTACGCGCAGAGAGGTAGCACAAATTTACTACCGCTGACAACTCGGCTTCATTGTTATATGCCAAAACAGGAGATTCAGTGTCATGTGCAAACTGCAGAATTTCTTCCATTACTTTTGTATCTCCAGCTATTGTTGCCTGAAGCATTTGGTCCGACTTCCTGGCAAGATTGTATATATATCCCAAAGAATTTTTGGACATTAAAAGCTCATTAAACTTATCCATTAATTCTTTATTTGGAATTAAAACTTCTCCCTCTTTATAGGTTAAAAGTCCATAAACTACCATTGCTGAATAAATCTGCTCCCGGGAATTAATTTCCATAGAAACAGCAGTGAATTGTCCAATATCTGCAAAAACCTGCTCTCCCGATACCATAAGAGCCAAATCGTCTCTCACATCATCTATGTTATGTTGAATATAATAGAACACTTCATCATACGGTCCTGAACTGGTCCAGTAATTCCTGAGCTGGTTATCTGTCAACGCAAGCACAACTGAACGTGGATTATAAAGCCGGACTCCTGTAGCAGTATAATAGCCATCATACCAAATCTGAAGCTCCTTTCGACTGAATTTTGGTGTTTCCACATTTTTCAGGTATATCCTGTAAAGATAATCCACTTCCGAATCTGAAAAACCAAAATATTCACTGAATTTCTCTGACATAGTCATATCATATTCCACAAACATATTCAATTCGGAACCACTTGAATATTTGGTAATTGGAAGCACGCCTGTCATATACGCAAATTCAACATAAGGCTGATCTTTCAGCATTAATTTCAGGAAAAAAAGATACTCTTTTTGATCTTCTACGGAAATAAAGGGCATATGAAATAATGCGTCCCATTCGTCCAACACAAACAGAAATCTGCTGTCAGTCTGCTCATAAATTCTCTGCAAAACATCCCACACGGAATTTTCCTTCTCTATTTTACAATCGTCATAAGCCTGCATTAGATCTTCTATCAGTCCGTTTTCAATGCGTTCGATATATTGTGCATAACTTTTGCAGCCTTTGGGAGCCCTGCTGAAATCTATATAAATCACATCATGGCTGTTCAAATGAATTTTATATTCCTTCTGCCCTGAAATGGCCAATTGTTCAAAGATTTTATCCTCTTTATCCGTTCTTCCAAAAAAAGCTCCTATCATATTTGCCATCACTGTCTTCCCAAACCGGCGGGGGCGTGTAATGCAGCAATAGCAGTTTAAGCTGTCAAAAGAAGGAATCAATTCTGTCAACAATAAAGACTTATCAACAAAAAAAGGACTTTTCATTGCCTTTTTATACGCTTCATGCGGAGCCTTACTATTTAAAAACATTCCCATGTTCACCTGCTCCTTCCTACAGCTTTTCTACCTTTTCAATGATACAGCTATGCGGCTTATCCGCATTATCCTTGTCATAATTTATTCCTGCAAGCAGAATTTCACCTGCATACCCTTCAAGTGCCTGGGTATAATTTCTGTCCTTTATCTGCTGTATAGCCGCATAGGCGGATTTATCGTATTTCAGTTCAACCACAATAGCCGGTTTTCCCGTACCTGGCAGCGGTAAAAACACTACATCTGCAAATCCCCGGCCTGCAGGCAGTTCTCTGATCATCCTGTAATATTTCCTTGCACTGTAATAGGCCAGCCCAATAGCGCATCCAAGGGAATTTTCATCATTATAAGTGAGTATGGCTGAAACCTCTGTATGGGCTTTATCAAGTCCGGCAGCCACACTTTTTTCATCTCCTGCCAGGGTATCTTCAAGTAATTTTTCGGAAGCCTTAAGGACACGTACAACCTCTGACCAGCCGCCAACGCTCATGGCATTTTCAAACTCTCTGATAATTTCTTTATTTGGAATAAATGCCTCCTCCGTTTCAGAGTCATATCCAAGATAGCCCAAATGAATCAACAGCGTAAGAACATCATCCTTTGTCCTGAAATTGCGCATATCATTTTGAAAACTGAATGTATTTACCCTGACGCAGCCTCCCCCAAGCATCTGCACAATATCAGCCCGAAGTCCGTCAAAATCCATATCCATATATATTTTCAGCGCATCATAGGTTTCCGTTGAAGTCCAGTAACTGGAAAAATCCTGACAGGTCATTGCCGCTACAACAGATCTGGGATTATAAATATGTTTAAATTTTTTAAACCGGTAACCATCATACCAACTGCCTGTTTTCTCAAAATCCATGTGAAACCGCTGGCACAGCGCTCTTACTTCTTCTTCCGTAAAACCGGTATACTCTTCGAAAATATACTGATTTGTCATGGAATACTCCCAAAACATATTCAAAGCAGAATGCTGTCCATACTTTTTTACGGGAAGAATTCCCGTCATATAAGCAAGCGCCACATAAATCTGGTCTTTTAATAAATTACGCAAAAAATCAAGATATTGCTTCTGTAAGCTTTCCGACTCCTGCCTTTCCCGCATCACGCAGTCCCATTCATCAATTAAAAATATAAATTTTTTCTTTGATTTCGCATAAATTCTTCTAAGCGCAGCAGCAAGTCCAGAATCCTGTTTTTTCAGATACTCTCCATATTTCTCCTTAAGTTCGTCCAGTACTTCCTGCTCCAGGTATTCTGTTATCTCCTGACCTTTTGCTTCTATTAAAAACTGCTGCATATTAAGAAAAATCACATCATATTGGTTCAGATGTTCTTCAAATGACCTGCTCTTTTCTATTTCAAGCCCTGCAAAAAGTTTTCTCGAATCACAGTCACAGTCATAATAGGCTGCAAGCATTTTTAGCGCCATTGACTTTCCAAAACGTCTCGGCCTGCTGACACAAATGAATTTCTGCTCCGTACTTAAACATTTATTTACAGAATTAATTAATCCCGTCTTATCTACGTAAATTTCAGAGCGGACCGCTTCCTCAAATCCCTCATTCCCAGGATTGAAATATATTCCCATAAACCACAGCCTCCAAATTCTTACTAACTATATTATACACGTGATATTTTCTTTTCACACTCTCACCCATCTTTATTATAACAATCTATGAATAAAGAGTAAAGGATTGATACGAATCAGCCTGCCCAGGCGCAACCGATTAAATACC
>VSNT01000135.1 GCA_009774465.1 Lachnospiraceae bacterium | reverse complement strand
GAAATGTGAAAAGATGAATAGATAAAAAGAACGAATTTCCGTTAGAATTTCTATGCTTTGACTTGATTGTAGCAGATATGTATTTCGTTAGTCAATTGTTTTTTATAATATGTTGAATATAGGAATATGCTTCCACAACAAACGATCCGTTGTGGAAGCATTTTTTCATCACTTTGAAATTCTGTCTTCGTTAACACCACTTTCAATAAAATGATTATAATATTTAATTAAATCATCTCCAAAAGCGGCCACTAAATCCTGATTATTTTCCTTGTACACCAGTATGCTGAACTGCGCAGACGACTGCCTTCCCTCATATATCCCGCTTGTAATAAAATGATCATATAATGCTTTAGCATCATTTCCACACGCCTTATAAACATCACTATTATAATTAGCATAATATGAGGCATTAAATGCGGCATTATCATAAGAAGTATCCGAAATTGTGACTGATTGATTACTGTTATCACTGCCACTTGTGTTTGATGAAGGGACAGCCTCTGTGTATGGACAAATGCCATCCGGATGTAAATGTGCCGGATATCCATGATGATAATGATAGGAGCCTAAACCACTTACATTTTTATAATCGTGGTGCCCACCATTGCTGTCAGTTCTCCCGCTATGAGCTTCTACTGTGAGCGGTGGAGTCAAAGTTGTCACAGTTGCACATACAACCAGCAAAGCCAATGCCATTGCAAATATTCTTTTTAATTTCATTAGTAAGATTCTCCTCTCATAAAATAATACTTTATATTAAAAGTATCATATTATGAAAAAAAATGTCAGGCGTTATATTTCCATTTAAGTATACCTTATATACATATCCGTATAATCCATGCAAAAAGAGGCATTAAGCATATGCTCTTTCTCCTTTTATCTGCTGACAATCTCTAATAACTGTCACGTATCAATTCCTTTTTCAGTCTCTTCATAATCTTTTTTTCCAGTCTGGAAATATAGGACTGTGAAATTCCAAGCAGTTCTGCAACTTCTTTCTGCGTCATCTCCTGACCGTCCGGCGTGCCCAGTCCGAATCTTAAATTAATAATCGTCTTTTCCCTGTCACTCAGCTTATCGATCGCCTTTAAAAGAAGTTTCCTCTCCACTTCATTTTCAATATTTTTGTAGATCACATCCTCGTCTGTTCCAAGAATATCTGACAAAAGAAGTTCATTTCCATCCCAGTCCACATTTAAGGGTTCATCAATGGAAACCTCCAGCTTTGTCTTATTGTTTCTGCGCAGATACATTAATATTTCATTTTCAATACATCTGGAAGCGTAAGTTGCAAGCTTGATATTCTTTTCGGGATTAAAGGTATTGATGGATTTGATCAGTCCAATTGTTCCTATTGAAATCAAGTCCTCAACACCTACTCCCGTATTGTCAAATTTCTTTGCAATATAAACTACCAGACGTAAATTATGCTCAATCAATATTGATTTTGCTTCATCCTCATATTCCGTCCCAAGATCACTGATAACCGCATTTTCCTTTTCGATCTCAAGCGGCGGCGGAAGCACCTCACTGCCGCCTATGTAATGAACATCCCCCTGTCTTGTTAGTAGAAAACCGGGCTCTCTGCGATAAAGCTTAAACTGCAGTTTTCCGGGAATTGCCACCTTAAAAACCATTCTTAACTTCCTCCTTCATCCTTTACTTTATATGGATAATTCCGGCGGCAAAATCATCTGATAGCTGCCTTTTTGGGATATTTTTCCTTTAAATATTGCTATAATCACTTTATCAAAGCGTTTATCACCGGCATCTGATTTAATTTCCAAAGCATCTATTTCATAGCCCTCAAGCATTCCACGCTCTCTTCCTATGCTATGGTAAGGAATTATTTTATATTTTTCCGGTTTCATCCATATTTTCAATTTTTTCCATTCATTTTCTTCCAGGATTGCAACGGGTTTTTTGCTGATTGGTTCAGTAAGCCCATTGCCTGTATCAATGAGTGCCATAACCTCTACCATTCCTTCATCTCCCGGAAGTAATACCCTGCAGAAGTGCTCTCTTTTTTTCCTCTGATATCTTTCAATTACTTTCCGGCAAATCACAAAACCGATAAAACCGATACCGGCTGTTACAGATACTGTATCACCCTGACCATTGAGAAATGGTACCTTAGCTTTAAGAAAGATTATGAACCCGCCGATCAGAAATGAAACGGAAAACAAATAGCCTTCTCCCCTTAAAAGTTCTTTTATCCCTTTTGTTCTACAGGAAATTTTTATCATGAACGCTCCCAGCGGAAGCATTCCAAGCAGTACTTTCAGCATATATGTAAGTCCCGGCAGGCACAGGATCGTGCAATACCCCGCTGCACCAATAACACTTCCGGCAAAAATTCTTGAATATGTGGCAGTTTTTCCAAGTATTCTGCATGTAAGTGTCAAAAGATACAGATCCATGACCAGGTTCAATAAAAATATACTGTCAATATATAGGGTACCCTGTAATTGCACCTTGCAATCCTTCACCTCCATTTCTTATGTACCTGTTCATTATAATCATTAAGCCCTTCACAATTTGTCAAACCGTTGTCCTCAAAGGAGTCATTCATCGCGCTATTTTGACAAACAACGGATACCTTTTCCTATAAAGCAAAAAAGACAGCCCCGTCAGGCTGTCCATAAATTTCTTTCCCATATTTATTCTTGATAAAATTTTTTGAGTACCTGCACCAGATATCCCACATCCCTGCTTCCTGCTGTCTCCACCGCCGAATGCATGGCAAGCTGGGGCAGCCCGATATCAACAGTGGGGATAGAAACCTGGCCTGTAGAAATATTTCCAAGGGTTGATCCTCCCGGAATATCCGAACGGTTATGGTAATCCTGATATGGTACCTGCGCCTTTTGACAAAGTGATTTCATCACTGCCTCAGAATATGCATCTGTTGCATATTTCTGACTTCCATGATGCTTAATCACAATTCCTCCGTTTAAAACCGGACGGTTTTCCGGATCTGCTTTCTCAGGACGATTGGGATGCAGAGCATGGGCATTATCTGCAGATATCACAAAGCTGTCTGCAAGCAGCCGCAGATAATCACTTTTACTTTTCCCAAGGCTTTCCCCAATTCTTTCCAGCGTATCCTTTAAAAAAGTAGAGGCTGCACCACATCTGGTAAGGCTTCCCACCTCTTCATTGTTAAAAACCACACACATACTGCAATAGCTCTCCGGTTGTGTATCTGCTATCGCTTCCATAGAAGCATACACACATTCCAGATCATCCAGTCGGGGTGCTATCATAAGCTCTTTTTCCATGCCGGCAAGTTTTCCCTTTTCTCTTACATATAAAAATAAGTCACTTCCTAAAATATCTGCTTCTTTTACTTTTGTCTGTTCAGAAAGCCTCTTAAAAAGACTGCCCTTTGCGCCGCTGCATCCCATAAGCGGGAGTAAATCTGTCTGAGGATTAAATTCCATCCCTTTATTTGCCTCCCGATTCATGTGAATCGCAAGACTTGGAATCACAAGAAGATCTTCATCCATATTTACATTAACAGATTTAAGGCCATCCGCTTCCTTACACACAAGCCTCCCCGCAACAGAAAGGCACCTGTCAAACCAGGTAGAATAAATCATGCCGCCATAGCCTTCCGTATTCAGCTTAAGATACTTATCCTCCACTTTCATTTCAGGATTGGTCTTTAGTTTAAAGGAAGGAGAATCACTGTGAGATGCCGCAATATGAAATCCTGTCCATTCTCCGGATGGTATTTTAAATGCTGCCAGGGAAGAACCTCCTCGGGTTACGTAGTAGCTTTTTCCTGCTTTCAGCTTCCACGCATCCTTTTCATCCAACTTTAAAAATCCGCTCTCAAGTAATTTCTTCTCCATATTTTCGATCACATGAAAGCAGCTTACGCTGCGGTCAATAAAAGATAAACACGCTTTTTCATATTTCATTTTGCTTCCTCCATTTTAAAGTATTCACACTGTCTAAAAGGCTGTATATCTGTCGATATACAGCCTCTGAATTTCTCATGAAAATTATTCTGATTTTTATTATTTCTTTTGAAGAAAATCAGGTATCTTTAAAGGCTTGTCCGCCACATTACTCCTCAAGTCGCCAGGATTGGTAATACCGCTTACCGGCCGGTGCGGTGTTGTATTTACATTAGGTGACACATGCCCCGGAATCACATTAACTCCTTCCTGATTTCCTGTCGGTCTTAAGTTAATATTGGGTGTAACAGGCTTTATGTACTTACCTGAAAATGTGCTGTAAGGAGATACAGGTTTATTCGTAGGAAGCGTTGCATCCTCAAGGCCTGTGGCAATAACTGTAATCCGACAGCTGTCTGACTTGGTTTCGTCATACATGGCTCCAAAAATAATATTTACATTATCTCCTGCAAGCTCCTGCACATAACTTGCCGCATCGGATGCGTCTGCAAGGGTAATATCACCGGAAACATTAATAATAACATGGGTTGCACCGGAAATCGTAGTTTCAAGCAACGGACTTTCCACTGCCATCTTGACAGCTTCACTTGCCTTATCGTCTCCCTTACCTTCACCAATACCTATATGTGCAATTCCCTTGTCCTTCATAACTGTCTGCACATCTGCGAAATCAAGATTAATAACAGCGGGTACATTAATCAGATCAGTAATTCCCTGAACTGCCTGCTGAAGCACTTCATCCGCTTTCTTAAGGGCATCCGGCATGGTTGTCCTTCTGTCAACGATCTCAAGAAGCTTATCGTTTGGAATTACGATTAATGTATCTACATTATCTTTGATCCTTTCAATACCGTTCAGTGCATTTACCATACGTGCTTTTGCTTCAAAGCGAAAAGGTTTCGTCACAACGCCGACTGTAAGAATTCCCATATCCTTTGCCAGCTTGGCTACAATAGGCGCTGCACCGGTTCCGGTACCGCCTCCCATACCACAGGTTACAAAAACCATATCCGCACCTTTCAGTGCTGCAGCAATCTCCTCGCTGCTCTCTTCGGCTGCTTTCTCACCAATTTCAGGCTTGGCACCGGCTCCTAAACCCTTTGTAAGCTTTTCTCCAATCTGTAAAAGCTTTGGTGCCTTACACAACTGCAAAGCCTGTTTATCTGTATTGATGCCTATAAATTCAACACCGGTGATACTCTCATCCACCATTCTATTAACAGCATTATTACCTGCGCCTCCAACACCGATCACAATGATCTTAGCAGCAGATTCAGCGTCATTTGTTTTAATTTCAAGCAAAGGTCATTTCCTCCTTATCATTCCCAACCCTGCCGGCCAAATACATGCCAGTCACAAAACTCATATAATCTATCATATAATTTTTTCTATGAATTATCAACTATAAATTTTAGTTTTTCCTGAATGTTTTTTTGATTCCAGTCTGCTAGTCCAGCTCAAATGAAATATTATGAGTTTCTTCTGTATAATTTTCCATTCTAAGCGTTCCGCTTTTCCCCTCAAGCTCCGGAATCATGTATTGCAGTTCCATGATCTTTTCATCCAGATTGGCGCCAACTCCCAGTGCTGCCTTTACATTTCCAAAATAAAGCGTTACCGAGCCGTCACTGCCAAAATAGATCCTGTCCACTGAAAGGCTATACTTATTTACCAGCTGCGTAATACTTAAAATCGAGGAAAAAACCTCTGCATTTTCTACCGGCAGGGGCTCGTACAGAATCACATGATCAAATTTAAGCCCCGTTACCATAGGAATGCCTGCGGTTTTTTCCGTTGAACTTTCCACAACCACTCCATCCTTGTCAAAATACATATATCTTTCCAGATATTCTACATAACCTGCAAGTGCTTTTTCGTAAACCTCAATTTTAATCGTATGTGGATCCAGCACTGAAACATCCATTTTCTCAACAAAGGGAACTCCAACAATACTTTTATCTTTATACTTTAATGACAATAGAAGGGAATTATTTCCATAATACCCTTCCATTACCATATTGATAATCTCTTCATTGGTATAATGGATATTTCCCTCCACATAAATTGTGGCAACCGTATAAGCAGTAATAATATAAAAATATGCCGCCGCCAGCATGGCGACAAATGCAATAATCATACCGCCTATAATGAACAGGCTTTTATGTGTGGAAAAACGTATTCTGTTTGTCTGTTTCTTTTTTTTCAGTTTTTTCTTAGCCATCTTTTCCATTATCCGGTATATATATTTACCCCAAGGTTCTGGTAGTCCCTGCAGATATCTTCATATCCCCGCTCAATAAAATGCCGGTTTCTTATTATAGTTTCTCCCATTGCCATACATCCTGCAATCACCAGTGCTGCACCGCCACGCAGCTCCTGGGCAGTAACTTCACAGCCTAAAAGACTATCCACACCTGTAATTACAGCCCTCTGGCTTCCTGATAATTCAATACAGGCTCCCATTTTTTTAAGCTGTGGTGCAATACGAAATCTGTTTTCAAAAATAGTTTCCTCTATCACACTGATCCCCTGTGCTGTAGTAAGCGCTGCCATAAGAATGGATTGAATATCAGTGGGAAAACCGGGATACACCTCTGTTTTTAAATAGGGAACCGCCTTTATATGATCCTCTGCAATAATAGTAAGCCCTTCCCTGGAAATATTAATTTCCGCACCCATATCCTGTGCTGTTGCAAGCATACTGCGCATTTGGGAAACAGGAGCATCCTCCAAAAAAATATGCCCGCCGGCTCCTAAAACACTCATTAGATAAGTCCCTGCCACAATACGGTCAGGGGGCGTCTTAAATCTGATCCCATGAAGCTCATGGCCGCCCTGTATGATCAGAACTGAGCCGCCGATTCCTTCTATCACAGCGCCTGCTTCCCTTAAGAATTCACACAAAGTGACAATTTCCGGCTCCTTTGCTGCATTTTGAAGCACTGTAACCCCTCTTGCCTTCACCGCCGCCAGGATAATATTTTCTGTGGCGCCCACACTGGAAATGGGAAGCCTTAAAACAGTTCCTTCAAGACTTTTTACTCTTGCTGTAAAACCGCCCTCTTTTTCATATACCGAAACGCCCATCCGGCGAAGTGCATTTAAGTGCAGGTCAATAGGACGTTCCCCTATGACACACCCACCCGGATAGGCCATAGTAACCTCTCCCACTCTGCCCAGCATGGCGCCAAGCAGCATGATAGAAGAACGCATGCCTGTTACGTTTTCTCCTGACATAGTATCGTCCGATATATTTCTGGCATCAATGGTAATTGTATTATTGGTAAAATTTACCCGGCACCCGATTCCCTCCAAAAGCTGTTTCATATGCTGCACATCCGAAATACGGGGACAGTTTTCTATCACACAGACATCCTCTATCAAAAGCGCTGCTGCCATAACCGGCAGCACTGCGTTTTTAGATCCCTGTATCTTTGTTTCTCCAAAAAGAGGATTTCCTCCCTGAATATGAATAGCATCCAAATTCTCACCTTCCGCCTTCCGGTTAAAAAAATAGACCTATTCTAAAATATGTAGCAAAAAGGAAATCGCATCTTGTACTATAAATCTTTCAATCTGATCCCTCTGCCTACGCTTAGGACAATCCCTATTTCTATCATCAAAAACAGTACCGCAGAACCTCCATAGCTGATAAATGGAAGTGAAATACCGGTATTGGGAATCGTGTTAGTCACTACCGCCACATTTAAAATCACCTGAATTGCAATGTGTCCCATAACTCCTACTACCAAAAGCGCTCCAAAAAGATCCGGTGCATTATTTGCAATCACCATAAACCGCCAGATCAACAGGACAAACATCAGCATAATGGCAATTGCCCCAAAGAGGCCAAGCTCTTCACAGATAATAGAAAAAATCATATCATTCTGCGCTTCCGGCAAAAATCCCAGCTTCTGCACGCTTTTTCCCAGGCCTTTTCCCCAAATGCCCCCGGAGCCAATCGCATACAGCGCCTGCAGTGTCTGAAATCCTTTTCCACTGGCATATGCCTCCGGATCCAGCCATGCCAGAATACGGGTTCCACGTACCCCAAGGCTTCCGCTGTCGGCTGCATTAACTATGATAAACAGTGCAAGCGCACATACTGCCGCCCCGGCCAGCCCCAGCAGAACAAATCGCTTATAATCAGGACAGGACACAAACAGCATAAGCACTGCAATCCCCAAAATAATAATGGCGGAACTCATATTTTCCGTAACCTGCCATACTAAAAGGCTGACAGGCATGGGAATCATAAGTACAATAAAAAAACCTTTTCCTGTTCTGATCTTTCTTCCCATCCTGCAGATCAGACTGGCCAAAAACAGGATCATTCCCAGCTTTGCAACCTCCGCCGGCTGAATGGACATACCTGCAATTTTAAGCCACCTTTTAGCACCGTTTGCCTCCACGCCGAAAGGAATAATCAGAAGAATTAAAATAATAGACACAAGATAGCCAAGTACTGCAAACCTTTCCCAAAAATGATATGGGATATTGGCAACCACTATCATGGCTGCCATTCCAATCACCGTGGAGACCATCTGTTTTTTCAAAAAATAAGCCGGATCCGGTTCCTTTAAAAGGCTGCCCTCATAGGCACTGGTGGAATAAAGCACTACCAGACCAAATGCAAGTAGAAACAGCACAATAAACAGCAGGGTATAATCAAAAAATGAATCCTGCTGCCCTCTGTTTTTCCTTCCCGGACCGTTTCCCCTTCTTCTTTCCGCCACGCTCTCAAGCTCCAATCTTTCCTACTAACTCTTTGAATCTATTTCCCCGCACCTCATAATTTGGAAACATCCCCCAACTGGCACAGGCCGGTGACAAAAGTACCGCATCACCAGGCACCGCCTGACTGACACATATCTGAAATGCCTCTTCAAAGGTATCTGCCAGAATAATATTTTTCACTCCATGTGCTCTGGCACATGCAGCAATCTTTTCCCTTGTCTGCCCGATTAACACAAGCGCCTTCACCTTGCCTTCAAATGCCTCTATCCAGGCATCATACTCGCTTTGCTTATCATAGCCTCCCCCAATCAGCACCGTAGGCCGATCCATTGCCCGGATTCCCTGTATGGCTGCATCCGGATTGGTTCCCTTGGAATCATTATAATAATCCACGCCCCCTTTGGTGGCCACAAACTCAATTCTATGCTCTACCGCTTTAAATTCCTTAATTACCTTTATGATAATTTCCATAGGCACATTCATGGCATCACAGATTAAAACAGCCGCCATCACATTTTCCACATTGCACATGCCCACCAGATTCATATCATGAATATTCATAAGCTGCTGCCTTACAATTTTTCCTGCTGCATCCTTTTTGGCCATAATGATTTCTTCCCCAGCAAGAAAAACGCCTTCTTCCAGCTCCTGCCTGGAAGAAAAATATCTGACGCTTCCGGGACACCTGCTGCCAAAGTCCCTTGTATAAGCATCCTCATAGTTTAAAATACAAGTATCTTCTCTAGTCTGCTTTGCAGCAATCCTTTCCTTCATCCTTACATAGCATTCCATCGTGTGATGACGGTTTAAATGATCCGGCGTAATATTTAAAATTGCTGAAACTGCAGGCTTAAATTCCTGAGTTGTCTCCAGTTGAAAACTGCTGATCTCCGCAACCGTAACCGTATCCTCCTTTGTATCAAGGGCAATATCCGTATAGGGATTTCCAATGTTTCCCACCACATAAACAGACTTAAAATAAGCGCTCATGATCTGCCCCACCAATGTAGTTGTGGTAGTTTTCCCATTGGTTCCCGTAATGGCAATTAACTTCCCTCTGGAAAATTCATAGGCCAGCTCAATCTCTCCCCAAATGGGAATAGAAAGTGCCCTGTATTCTTCAAGCATTGGCAGATCCACCGGCACCCCCGGACTTAATACCACCAATGCAAATTCTTTCTTTTCTTCCTCGGGCACCAGGCCAATCCGTACTTCAAGCCCTGGTATCCGCCCTGCCTTTTCCTTTATGGCTTCGGCAT
>VSNT01000134.1 GCA_009774465.1 Lachnospiraceae bacterium | reverse complement strand
TATTTCCACAGACCGATTTTCTTCTTTTATTTTCCTGATTATTCTAAGTTGCATTTGTTAAAAAGTATACTTTTTGGTACATAGGTAATTTGTGTATTTTTATACATTTTCTATATTTGAGTAAAAGGAGGCATAACTAATATGGCGATACCCAAAATTATTCATTTCTGCTGGATGAGCGGCGATCCATATCCTGATGACATACAGGCTTGTATCGACTCATGGAAGATGGTTATGCCAGACTATAAACTTAAACTTTGGAACAGAGAAAACTTTAATGTAAATATCTGTCAATACACCAAAGAAGCAATGACATGCAGAAAGTATGCATTCGTAAGCGATTACATCCGTCTGTATGCGCTGTACCATGAAGGCGGGATTTATCTTGACAGTGATGTTAAAGCAATACGTCCTTTTGATGAACTGCTTGGTGAAAAGGCATTTATCGGATTTGAAAGCGGAGGAAGGCTGGGCCCGTGGCTGATTGCAAGTGAAAAAGGAAATCCTTTGATCAGGGAGCTGCTGGACTATTATAAGGACAAATCATTTTATAAAAATAATGGTGAAATGGACATGACGCCTAATACGGTGCCTGTGACAAATACGCTGGTTGAGCATGGACTGCTTCCAGACAACAGGGTGCAGAAGCTGGACGACATCACTATATTTAGTGAAGAATACTTCTGCCCGAGGAATCCCTGGAATGGAAAAGTAACTATCACTGAAAAAACAGTTGCCATGCATTTGTTTAAAGGTGCGTGGAACGATAACGCTGACACAGACCTTCCTTTTATTGCTTCCATTGATTCTTATGTAAAAGAATTCGTTAAAGAAATAAAAGAAAGCCATGACAAAGTGTGTGTGTATGGGCTGGGCGTGGTAGGCCGCAATGTTCTTGAACAGTTGAAATTATATAAAGATATTTCTGTTTCCTGTGTGCTGGTCACCAAAAGAGACAATGGCTGGAAGAGTGTTGACGGGATACCCATAATTGAAGTATCCAACAGTTCTGAGATAGACAGAAGCATGCCCGTACTGGTTTCAACTATTGCGAAACATCACAATGCAATTTGGGCAGTTTTAAAGGAACAGGGATACACAAATATATATTATCTTGGAAACAGAGAAAAATATTATGCGGAATGAAAAAATAATCTTATTTGGAGCAGGAAGAAAAAAAGAAATTTTAATAAAGCTCATTGAAAAGTACGGTGGGTTCGATGTGGTTGAAATCTGGGATAATAACAGCCGGTACTGGGAGAAAAAAGTCCTCATAAATAATCATGAGGTGAAAATCAGAAAGCCCTATGCCCTGCTGGAATACAACATAGTTATTTCAACGGATGCATATTTTGACGAAATAAAAAGACAGCTTTCAGAGGAACTGGGAATTGATGAGCAGATAATCAAACCGAGCCAGTATATATTTAAAAATTTCAAGGCGGAAATCATTGATAAATACAAAAATTCATATGACAAGGAAATTATTGAAATATGTAATTATTTAAAGAACCATGAGCTGGATATGTTCAATGGACAGATAAAAAAGGAATATCCAGACAGCATGTTTAACATTTCCAGGGATGAAGGCAATGGGCTTTTGTACTCTTACTGGATGGATAAAAAAATTTACTTAAAACCTGACATTCAAAGCGAATCGCTTGCCAAAGAATACCTGTGCACTTTGTGCAGGGAACAGGACAAGGATTCGCCCCATTCCTACAAAATGGACCAGTTAAGCTTAACTAATCAGGATGTTGTTATAGATGCAGGAGCAGCGGAAGGCTTTTTTGCATTGCAGGTGATTGACAGGGTAAAGAAAATATATCTGGTTGAAAGTGATAAGCAGTGGCTTGAAGCGCTAAAGTATACATTTCAGCCATACAGCCATAAGGCGGTTATTATTCCCAAATGGCTGGGAAGCAGAAATGATGAAAATATGATATCAATTGATCAGATTAATCATGAAGACAAAGTATCGTTAGTCAAACTGGATATAGAAGGAGCTGAGTCAGATGCCATTGCCGGAGGAGATAAGACTTTCCTTTCATCCCAGAAAATGCATGTAATTGCATGTACCTATCATAAAACAGAAGATGCTGAAAAATTTTATGAATATTTCCACGAAAAAGGATTTGATACTGAATTTTCAAAAGGGTATTTATTTGTGGGAGGGTTGGAGGAAGTCAAGCCGGAATTGAGAAAAGGTGTTTTGACAGCAAAAAAGAACGGAGAATGATATGGGAAGAATAGATCATGAATATAAGCTGTCTGTGTGCATTCCCAATTATAATAGAATCGACCAGCTTGAAAGATTAGTCAGGAATTTAGCCAGACAGATTGTTGGTTTTAAGTTGGAAAAGGAAGTTGAGTTATGCATCAGCGATGACTGTTCTGCTATAGATCCTGTCGGAATGATTGAAGCTGTCCGGACAGAATTCCAGATGGTAGCTATCCACTATGAGCGCAGTGAGCAGAATATGGGAATGGATCATAATTTCCTGAAAAGTGTTCTGATTGCAGGCGGCCGGTATGCATGGATTGTTGGAAATGACGACCTTCCGGAAGAAGATGCGCTTAAAAAGATTATTTCCATTATCAGCAGTAAAGAACATGCAGACATGGACATCATTGTTACGCCCTTTGACGCATTCGATTACAATGACCAGTTTGTAAGGACAGTACATCCCTTGGGGAAAGAGACAAAAACGGATACTTTATTTGACACTTCTGATGAAGAACAGATGCATGAATTTATTATGGCGGTCAGGGATAATTCAGCAGTGTTTGGATTTTTATCAAATGTGGTTTTTAAAAGAAGTCGGTGGCTGGAGCATGGAGACATGTTTGCAGACAAGATGTCAAGCATTTTTATACAGGTATATATGAATCTGCAGACAATGAAAGAAGGAGCCAGATATCTTTATACACCTCAAAAAATAATTCACAATTATATTGATGACGATACAAATGAGACTATTGACAGAGCATACCGCACTACTGCGGGTTTTTATGATGCAATGGATTATTTTTTCCAGGGGGAAGACCGGAAGTGCATAGAAAAAAACGCTGTAGACTATCTGATAGGAAGCATATTTATGGAGCTTCCTGAAGGCGATGAAAAAAAGAAAAAGACAGACAGCTTTGTATCAGAAAAGATGAATATGCTGAAAAAGTATTATATCAAACGTGCACAGAGGCGGGAATATTTCAGCGGCAGTCATGTCATCGTTTATGGGGCTGGAAAATTCGGGCATCTGGCAGTCGACGATCTGATAGAGAATCAAGCGGATGTTATTGGGGTTTGTGATGCTGATGTGGATAAGCAGGGAGGGAATATTCAGGGAAAGCTGATATTTGATTTTGAAACTCTGCTGAAAGAATATAAGAAACATGAAAGCTGTATCGTAGTTGTGGCCAATAATGCGCACCTTGTGCAGATCATTAATGCTTTAACTGACAATTCCGTATCTAGGATTGCTGTTATTACTTAATTGCAAAAATGAAAAGTTTTTGATCTGCTTAAAAATGCTTAGGAGAAAAATATGTTATCAGATGAAGACTTTCGGTCAGTCTGTAAATCAAAAATAGATAAGCTCCTGTCTTTTTCCGGTTCAAAAAAGATATGGATTTATGGAGCTGGCAGAGGGGGACAGATTCTACTTGATGAGTTAAAGCAGAGAAATGTCAATGTCCAAGGATTTATAGATAAAAAGGCAGAAACTCTAAATTCTATGTGTGATCTGCCGGTTGAAAAGATTGAAAATATTGATTTAGAGTCTTCTTATTTGGTTGTCAGCCTGCGTGGATGGGATTTCAGCGTTGTTGAGGAACTTAGTAAACAAAAAATAGATATGCAAAATTACTATTATATAGCTGCCGGAGCTGATTTTATTGCGGAGGATATTGTTTATAGAGGATGCAAAATAGGCAGATATACCTATGGTTATAAGGAATTGCTGGAATATTATCCTATGGCAGAATCAATAGGCAGATACTGTTCCATTAATGGAACAGCAAAGATTTATAATAATCACCCTTTAGAAAGCGTGACAACACACCCTTTTCTTGACCATCCTCTTTTCTCCTCCTGGGAAAATTACATTCAAAAAAGAGAGCTTGTAAATAAGTTTGGCTCACACTGGAACAATGCAGAATATGAAGACAGTCCTATACGTGATAACCGTCCTGTCACAATAGGAAATGACGTATGGATCGGCGCCAATGTGGTCATCCTGCCAGGTATAACAATTGGCAATGGTGCGATTATAGCCGCGGGTGCCATAGTGACTAAGGACGTAGATGATTATGCAATTGTTGGAGGTGTCCCTGCAAAGGTAATAAAATATAGATTTTCCAAAGAGCAAATCCATAGATTGCAGCAGATAAAATGGTGGGAATGGCCCCATAAAAAGATAGAAGAACATATAGAAGAGTTTTATCAGCCGGAAGTCTTTATGAATAAGAATTATTAAATATATAATTATGGAAGAAGGTTAATCTAATACAATAGGATGAACAAACAAATACATTAGAAATTGTAGAACCTAATTAGTTAGGAGGTCAAATATATGAACATTGTATATTTACAAGTGGATTGTCGCTTTAATCATTGGCTGTTACAAAGAATTGATGAGAAATACGTAATTGAACATACACTTAGTAAGATAAAGAAACTGAATTGTGAAAAAATTGTTGCTGGTATATATGACTGTCAGGAAAATGCAGCTTTGATTGAAACACTGAGAAATGAAGTAGAAGTAGTTTTATCGAATGATGAAAATGTAACTACTCGATTTTTGGACTTAGTGATGCTGGAAAATGTTGAGTATATTATCCGGGTTGGTGGGGATCAATTGTTTCTTGAAGCTGAGAAAACAAATCAGATTTTGGAAGAAATGAAGAAACAGAAAAAAGAGTTCTTTTATCATACAGGTCTTTCGAGTGTTCTTCCGGATATTGTAAGTTTGGATTGCCTGAATAGACGAAAAACGGAAGTATTACAGGCAGAAAGATATTTTCATGCACTGTGTGAAGATGACTCCGTTGAGAGATATACACTTCCAAATTTTTGTACGCTGCTTTATGATTTTCGAGCAAGTTCAAATGTAAATTATCGTATATGTAAAAGTGTGATAAATAAGAATCTGGATATTTATGAACTTTCATTGAAACTATCAGATCATTTGCGATACAGAGAAAATTATTTAGCCAAAACCGGCTTGATGGGAAGCTGGATATTAGGAAATTCCTATGAAGATTTTTTCCGGGATGAAGATGGAAATGTCAATCCCTGGTGGGGAAAGACAATCATTGATTTGGTAGTAAAGAAATTAAGTAAAGATATGCGTGTATTTGAGTGGGGAATGGGAAATAGTACATTATTTTGGAGTCAGTATGTAGGCGAGGTAGTGTCTATCGAATCAGATTTGTACTGGTACAAAAAAATGTCGGAAATAATTCCACGAAATGTCCGCGCACAATATTGCGAATTGGAATATGGCGGGGAATATTGTCAAAAGATTATTGATGAGCAGGAAAAGTTTGATATCATCCTCATTGATGGCAGAGATAGAGTGAGATGCGCGATTAACTCTTTAGAGAAATTGAAAGAAAATGGAATTATCATTTGGGATAATACGGACAGGGATGAGTACAGGGATGGATATGCATACCTGAAAGAACAGGGATTTAAGAAATTGGAATTAAGCAGTGTTATCTATGGGGCACCGGGAGTTGAAGATTACACTTCTGTATTTTATCGTGAAGATAATATTTTAGAATTGTAGAGGAGACCAAAAATGCTGAAAAAATATTTATATGAAATTTCAAGGATACCGAAAGCGGTAAAAAGACTTCAAGATGAAAAGGAATTGTACCTTTATGGGAATTCAGAATATTCCTTAAAAATATTAAACAGTATGAAGGCTAAACATATTGAAATAAAAGCTGTTCTGGTAAGTAAAGAGTATTTCCATGAAGATAACTTTGAAGGTTATCATGTGTATGAAGCGAAAAGCTTTATAGAAAGTTCCAGTAGACCAATAACTGTTGTTTTGGGTTTCTGGCCGTTAAATCATGCAAAACTTATAAACGAATTATGCAGTTGTAAAATGATTGATCGTATTTATATACTTGAGGGGTGCGATTATTTGTTTTGTAATCATTTTAACTTTCCAAAATACATAGACGACAAGGTTATTTTAATTGATGATTATTATAGCAGACTTCTAAAAAGGGATTTAAGCCGGGAATATTATGAGAAGAATTATGCTCTTTTTCTACAAACATATGAATGGCTTGTGGATGAAAAATCGAAAAAAACAATGGAAAATTATTTGAAGGGGCATATTGAGCTGACAGAGTATCCTTTGTTGGAAGTATGGCAAAAAGAAGATGTTGATAATCAATATTTCCCAGAAGATGTTATTCATTTGAATGAAAAAGAGGTATTTGTCGACTGTGGAGCTTATACAGGAGATACGCTGGAAGTTTTTCGTAATAAAGTAAAACATTTTAACAAGTATTATGCATTGGAGCCGGACAAAGAATGTTTTAATACATTACATGAGAAGATGATAGAGGGTGTGGTTCCTATTTCTGTAGGTGCATGGGATAAAAAAGAAAATTTGAATCTCTCACATGAAAGTGGATGCGGGGAAATCATGATAGATGGGCAGCAAAAGGATTTAGAGTCAATATCATGTGATCGGTTGGATGATCTTATAGATGATGCGGATGATGTAACATTTATAAAGATGGATATTGAGGGGGCAGAGTTTCGAGCTTTACAGGGTGCATCTAAAATATTAAAGAAAAGCAAACCAAAGTTAGCAATTTGTGTCTACCACAGAAGAGAAGATTTGATAACGATTCCACAATTTATTAAAAGTATTGTACCAGAATATAAATTTTATCTTAGAGCACATTGTCCATATCCGGGTGAAGTTGTTCTTTATGGAATATGTGATCTTTAAGAATCATTGAAGCTTGTGGTTAATATTAGTAATTGTCATATTGCCGCTTTACGATCTGTTGTATCTAATGTGAAATTATTAGATGTGAAATTGGAATATAATTCCCAGGCGGCTTAGTGGCTATATCAGTTTTGTGAGGTTAGGCTTGGGATATCTGGTAAAAAACAGCTTGTGAAGGAGAATGAAAAAATGGAAAAGGCAATTATTTATGGCATAGGTAATAAAGCTTCTGAAAATTTAGGAGAAATTGAGAATAAGTATAATATAATGGCTGTTTCTGACAGTAATTCCGAAAAGTGGGGAAACGTATGGTATGGTTATCCTGTAATTGAGCCAGCAGAAATAAATAATTATGCATACGATTGGATTCTGGTTCCAAGTTTTAGTTTTTATCATCAAATTTTTCAAGAATTAACTAGTACATATCATATAGATGCTGAAAAGATCCGTAAGTCTTGGAATAAAGGCCGGGCGGAATTGGACTATTGGAAAACAAAAATATCAGAAGAATTGACATTGAAAAACGACCATTATAAAGAAATTTTGCTTTGCATGGCTGAAAGAGAGAATGATTCTTTTATGCATGGAAAAGTTATAGCAGATTTTGGCTGCGGTCCTAGAGGCAGCTTGGCTTGGACAAATTCACCAGCGGCTAAGATTGGTATTGATGTTTTGGCATTAGAATACGTTAAAGCTGCAAATACTCATAATCATGGAATGATATATCTTACATCTACAGAAACAGACATTCCAATTTCTAATAATACAGTTGACTATATGTTTACGTTAAATGCTTTTGATAGAGTATCCAATCCAGAAAGAATGATTTGCGAAATTGCACGAGTATTAAAGGATAGCGGAGAATTTATTGCGAGTTTTGATTTGCATCAACCAGAGGAGGAGGGACAGCCACAGTGGTATACAGAGCAAATAATTGACAATTTGTTGAAGGATAAATTTTGCATTATATCCAGAAGATTAGCATACAGTACCGGTTGGGCTGAACCGTATAAGAACATGCTTGATGAAAAATATGAAACAAAAATTAATCCTGACAGGCAGGGATATTTGTGGATACGTGCAAAGAAAATCAAAAAACTTTGCAGCACAGAAGAAATAATATAAGGGGATTTCATGTTGATGGATAAAGTAGATATATCAGTTATTATACCTATACATAATACACCGGCGAAAGAATTGAGGCAGTGCATAGATAGTGTGCTAAGTCAAAAACAAATTTCCTTTGAGATTATATTGATTGACGATTTTTCACAAAATAAGGAAACTATAGATTTATTAGATGAATATGAAGATGATTATGCGGAGAAGATAACATGTATTCGGCTTGGAGAGAACAAGGGAGCTGCTAAAGCGCGAAATATTGGTTTAGATGAGGCAAAAGGAATATACTGCATTTTTTTAGATTCTGATGATTTTTATAATGAACTTTTTTTATATAAATTACATAAGAAGTGTATGGAAAGCGATGCTGATATTTGCGTATGTGGCTTTTCTTTTTACTTTGAAGATGGACGATTAGAAGAAAATTTTCTTAACTTTAGACTGGAAGAAATATTTAATAAAGACGAGATGCTTATTCGTATTCCTGCTTCGTGTTGTAATAGACTTTGCAAGGTTGAATATTTAAAAAATAACCATATTCATTTTCAATCTTTGCCATCGGATAATGATTTGTATTATGCGGTGATGACGACTTTATGTACAAGAAAAATAGAAATGGTAAGTGATGCCAACTTGATGTTTTACCGATTTGGTACAAGTTATCAGATTTCTTCCAAAATGAATCCTTTAAATATGCTTTCTGCAATTAAAAAAGTTTATCAAGATTCGCTTGGGAAAAAAGTATATACAAATATAAATAATATGATAATCATATATGCAATAGAAACTGGACTTTTAGAAATGAGCAGGTGTATTAGCAAAACATCTTGTGCCCAATTTTATAATGAATTTCGATCTTTTATAAAAAATGTTCCTCATAAATTGAGTGAATCGAAATATAGACTGTATGAGGAAAAGTGGATAGAGTACGATTACTCATCAAATTGGTTTGATGTTATAGGCGATTACTATACTCAGATGTGGGAGGACGATAGACTGTGGGATATAGTCCGTGGTGCTGATAGGGACATATATATCTGGGGAAGAGGAAAGAGAGGAACAGATTTTGAAAGAATATGTTTTAAAAGAGGAATCAAAATTGCAGGTGTGTGTGATAGAAATAATATAGATATTGGTAAAAGTGATGAATTTGGGAATCGTGTCTTAGATACAAAAGATATATTAACAAAACAATGCATATTAATTGCTTCAAATAAATCTATTTATAAAGATTTAGCCAGTCATATTTCTGACGGTGTAGTATTGATTAATCTGGAGGAATATTGTCCTTTTTAAATGAATAGGAGCGTGTGAAGATGTATTTATCGTTGTGTTTGCCAACAAACGGAATAAGTGAATGGGTTTTTCCAGCATTAGATAGTATTTATTTGCAGGAAGTGGATATTAATCAATTTGAAGTTATTGTAACTGATAATGGAAGTAATGATGATTTTAGTATGAAAATGGAAATTTATTCTAATAATCATCAAAATATAATTTATAAAAAAACAGATGCGTATATGTTTGATAATCAGTTGGAAGCGTTGAAAATCGCAAGGGGTGATTATCTGAAGTTTGTGAATCACAGATCAATTTGGAAGCCAGGAAGATTACAATATATGATTGATTTTTTGAAACAGAATGAAGAAGAAAAACCAGTTATATATTTTTCAAATGGTGTTTTGGGATGGGGACCAATGTTTAAGGAATTTTCCGGCTTTGATGAATTTGTAAGGAATCTGGGAATATATGGAACATGGACTTCTGGAGTGGGAATATGGAGAGAGGATTTTGATAGAATTCCCAAAGACTATAAATATGATAAAATTTCGCCCCATGCCGGTATCCTATATGCTGAAAGAAATAGAAGCAAATATATAATAAAGGAATTTAAAGGCATGAG
>VSNT01000133.1 GCA_009774465.1 Lachnospiraceae bacterium | reverse complement strand
ACTTAAATTGTTGTATATCATGATTGAATATTAGCAGTTCAATAAATATAAATACAAATATGGATGAAAGGATTTGTTTTTATGGCGTATGATACATTGGTTAAAGAAGCGAAAGACCTTCCCGAAGATATGATAGAGCAGGTAATTGAATTTATGAGATTTTTGAAATATGCATCGAAAAAGGAACAGGCAAAGCATTCCATGCGTAATGACATTACATTTCATAGATCGGTAAATCCATTAGCAGATGAATTTATTTCGATTGCAGAGGATTTTGACGAAACACCAGAATGCTTTAAGGAGTATATATAATGTATTTATTGGACACAAACGCTTTGCTATTTTTCTTATATGATAGTGAAAAACTTTCAAAAAGAGCATTAGACGTAATTTACCATGATGACGAAAAAATCAGTGTAAGTATTGTTTCCATGTGGGAAATTGCGATTAAGTCCAGCATTGGAAAATTGGAAATTAAAAGTTCAATTTCCAGGATTGCGCAAACTTGTGAAAGGGAGCAATTCGATGTTCTTCCTATAAAACCATTTCACCTTGACGAAATTGGACGACTTCCCATGATTCATGGAGATCCATTTGACCGATTGATTATTTCACAATCTATTGCAGAAAATCTGATAATTATTACGAAAGACAGAACAATACCACTGTATAATGTTAAGGTTCTGTGGTAAATAGAATTGTGACGAAAATTTAGTAATTAGTTGACAAAAGGGAAAATATGGAGTATGCTATTTCCCATGAAACAATGAATTTATCTATATGTGTGCAAAAAAAGGGAATTTTTCTCTAGGTGAAAGGAGTTTGCATCATGGCAGTAACAAAGAAAGAAACAGCAAAGGCAGTTGCTAAGGCAGCACCTGCTAAAGAGGTTAAGCCTGTAGAAGTTAAGGCAGCAGAGGTTAAGGCAGAAGTGAAAGAGGCTCCTAAGGCAGAGGTTAAGACAGAAGTAAAGAAAGCGCCTGTTAAGAAGGCAGCAAAGGCACCTGCAAAAAAGACAGCAGCAGCTAAGAAAGAAGCAGCGCCCAAGAAGGAAACAGTTAAGAAAACAGTAGTAACTGAAGCTGTTAACTTCCAGTTCAGGGGTAAATCATATACGCCTGACGATTTATTAAAGAGCTGCAGAGACGTATGGAAATACGACTTAGGCGGTAAGGAAGAAGATCTTAAGAGCATTGAACTTTATGTTAAGCCGGAAGAGAACACTACATATTATGTTATCAACGGTGATGTTACAGGAAGCTTCTTTATTTAATTAAAAAGAATATAGCTGTTCAAGCGTAAGGATACTGTTTCGGCAGTATCCTTTTTATAATTATTTAATAATTATTTTATGCAGTATAGGTTGACAATAAATAAGGTAAGTGATATTTTAGGTTAAGAAGGTGTTAGCACTCCACCTGCGTGAGTGCTAACAACAGCAGTCACATTTGATGCTGACAGGCGGAAAGGATGGTGGAGATGCAGTTAAGTGAAAGAAAAATTAAAATATTGCAGGCCATTATCCGTAATTACCTTGAAAGCGGAGAACCGGTTGGCAGCAGAACAATCTCCAAATATACGGATTTAAATTTAAGTTCCGCAACGATTCGCAATGAAATGTCAGATTTGGAGGAAATGGGTTATATTGTACAGCCCCACACTTCAGCCGGAAGAATTCCATCTGATAAAGGCTATCGGCTTTATGTGGACACCATGATGGAGGAAAAGGACAGAGAGCTGGAAGAGCTTAAGGAAATGATGCTTGAGAAAGAAGATAAAATGGATCATCTTCTTAAGCAGGTGGCAAGGCTTTTAGCTGTAAATACCAATTATGCCACTATGATTTCCGCACCCACGATTCACAGCAATAAGATCAAGTTTTTACAGTTATCCAGGGTTGATGTGAATCAGATTCTTGCGGTAGTAGTGGTAGAGGGTAATGTAATCAAGAATAATATTATTCCGGTATCAGAGGCCCTTGATGATGAGACGCTGCTTAAGCTTAACATTCTTTTGAACACTCATTTAAACGGTCTTGCTCTTGAAGAAATTAATTTAGGCATGATTTCGGCAATGAAGCAGCAGGCCGGCATACACAGCGATATTGTAGCGGATGTGATTGATGCCATAGCAGAGTCCATTAAGGCAGAAGAAGATCTGGAGATATATACCAGCGGAGCAAATAATATTTTTAAATATCCGGAGCTTGCAGATCAGCAGAAGGCCAGCGATATTATTAATACATTTGAAGAAAAACAAATGCTCACGGAGCTTGTACAGGATACACTTGCAGATGAAAGCAGCACAGGCATTCAGGTATACATTGGAAATGAAACGCCGATTCAGACCATGAAAGACTGCAGTGTTGTTACTGCCACTTATGAATTAGGTGAGGGGATGAGAGGAACAATAGGAATTATTGGTCCCAAGCGGATGGATTATGATAAGGTGGTTGGAACCTTAAAGACAATTACTCACCAGTTAGATGAATTATACAGGAAAAAGACATAAAGATAGAAAGGAATGAGGCTGATGAACGAAGAAACAAAGAAAGAGCTGCAGGAAGATATTGATACGCAGGAAGTCATACAGGATACTCCGGAAGAAGAAACTGCTTCGGAAAAGGAAGAGATGGAGGAAACTGCAGAGCCGATTGCAGGAGAGAATGATTCAAAGGAAGAAAAAAAAGCAGCCAGACGGAAATTTAAAGCTGACAAGAAGCAGGATGCTCTGAAAGAAAAGATTGATGAACTGGAAGATCGGGTGAAACGTCAGATGGCGGAGTTCGATAACTTTAGAAAGCGTTCCGAGAAAGAAAAGACAGCAATGTTTGAAACAGGGGCGAAAAGCGTTATCGAAAAGATACTTCCTGTTGTGGATAATTTTGAAAGAGGTCTGGCAACCGTTCCGGAAGAAGAAAAGAACCTGCCTTTTGTAGAAGGAATGGAAATGATCTATAAACAGCTTATTACCGAGCTGGAAAAAATCGAAGTAAAGCCCATTCCTGCGATAGGAGAGGAATTTAATCCTGATTTTCATAACGCAGTGATGCAGGTGGAAAGCGAGGAATACGAATCAGGTATAATCGCACAGGAACTGCAAAAGGGGTATACCTACAGAGACAGCGTAGTCAGACACAGTATGGTAGCTGTTGTAAGTTAAATAAGATAAATAAAAATAGAAATCAAGCCAAATATTTAAGGAGGAGATAATTATGAGTAAGATAATTGGTATTGACTTAGGTACAACAAACAGTTGTGTAGCAGTTATGGAAGGTGGAAAGCCCACTGTCATTGCAAACGCAGAAGGAGCAAGAACAACACCTTCCGTAGTGGCATTTACAAAAACAGGAGAGAGATTAATCGGTGAACCTGCAAAGCGTCAGGCAGTAACCAACGCGGAAAAGACCATTTCATCCATTAAGAGAGATATGGGTACAGACAGAGGCCGCACCATTGATGAGAAAAAATACTCTCCCCAGCAGATTTCTGCAATGATCCTTCAAAAGCTGAAAGCAGATGCTGAAAGCTATTTGGGAGAAAAGGTAACTGAGGCTGTTATTACCGTCCCGGCATACTTTAACGACGCACAGCGTCAGGCTACCAAGGATGCAGGAAAGATTGCGGGCCTTGACGTAAAACGTATTATTAATGAGCCTACAGCAGCAGCCCTTGCTTATGGACTTGACAATGAAAAAGAACAGAAGATCATGGTATATGACTTAGGCGGCGGTACCTTTGACGTTTCCATTATTGAAATTGGTGACGGTGTAATTGAAGTTCTGGCAACCAATGGTGATACACACCTTGGCGGTGATGATTTTGACAATAAGCTTACACAGTGGATGATTGAGGAGTTTAAGAAGGCAGAAGGCGTTGACTTATCCAATGATAAGATGGCTCTTCAAAGATTAAAAGAAGCAGCAGAAAAGGCAAAGAAAGAATTGTCTTCAGCTACAACAACAAACATCAACCTTCCTTTCATCACAGCCACGGCAGAAGGTCCCAAGCATTTTGATATGAACCTTTCCAGAGCAAAATTTGATGAACTGACACATGATCTGGTGGAGAGAACAGCAATCCCTGTTCAGAACGCCATGAAGGATGCAGGACTTACAAATTCCGATCTGGGGCAGGTATTACTGGTAGGCGGCTCCACACGTATTCCTGCTGTACAGGATAAGGTAAAACAGCTCACAGGACATGAGCCCAGCAAGAGCCTTAACCCTGATGAATGTGTAGCGCTAGGCGCTTCCATCCAGGGTGGTAAATTAGCGGGCGACGCAGGCGCAGGTGAGATCCTTCTTCTGGATGTTACTCCCCTTTCTCTTTCTATTGAGACAATGGGTGGTATTGCAACCAGACTGATTGAAAGAAATACAACAATCCCTACAAAGAAGAGCCAGATCTTCTCAACAGCAGCAGATAATCAGACAGCAGTTGACATCAACGTATTACAGGGTGAAAGACAGTTTGCAAGAGACAACAAGTCTCTCGGACAGTTCAGACTGGATGGAATTCCTCCGGCAATGCGCGGGGTGCCTCAGATTGAAGTTACTTTTGATATAGATGCAAACGGTATTGTTAATGTATCCGCTAAAGACCTGGGCACCGGCAAGGAACAGCATATTACCATTACAGCAAGCTCCAATATGTCTGATGATGAGATTGATAAGGCTGTAAAGGAAGCTGCTGAATTTGAAGCACAGGATAAGAAGAGAAAAGAAGCAATTGATGCCAGAAATGAAGCTGATTCCTTTGTATTCCAGACAGAAAAAGCTTTAAATGAAGTAGGAGATAAGATTGATGCTTCCGAAAAGTCTGCGGTAGAAGCTGATATGCAGGCAGTAAAAGACATTCTGGAAAGAACCAAAGATCAGGAAATGTCTGACTCTGATCTGGACGCACTTAAGGCAGCAAAGGAGAAACTTACCACAAGTGCACAGGCGCTGTTTACCAAGATGTATGAAAACATGCAGCAGGCAGGCGGTGCAGGTCCTGACATGGGTGCAGGTGCAGGCCCTGATATGGGCAGTGCGGATGCAGGAGCGGCAGATGATGTAGTTGACGGAGATTATAGAGAAGTTTAAAAATAGTGCAGAGGAAATGCCGCAGAGGAATGGCTCATAAAGAGCCATTCCTTTTGGGAGGTTAAGGTTGAAAAATCACACTGATGTGCTGATTTTTCAACCACGAGTTTGTGCCGGAGCCACAAACTCAATATCGCATGCCTTCGCAAAAAACAGCTCCGGCGTGGAGGAAAAAATGGCAGAACAAAAACGTGACTATTATGAAGTCCTTGGAATAGATAAGAACGCGGATGATGCCGCCATTAAAAAAGCATACAGGGCACTGGCCAAGAAATATCACCCTGACATGAATCCGGGGAATGCAGAGGCTGAGAAAAAGTTCAAAGAAGCTTCAGAGGCTTATGCTATTTTAAGTGATCCGGAAAAGAAAAGACAGTATGATCAGTTTGGTCATGCTGCTTTTGAAGGCGGCAGCGGCGGATTTGGCGGATTTGACTTTAACACCGCAGATTTCAGCGACATATTCGGTGATATCTTTGGCGACTTTTTTGGTGGCGGACGTAAGGGACGGGGAAGCAATGGCCCCATGAAGGGTGCAAATATCAGGACCAGCGTCAGAATTACCTTTGAAGAGGCTGTTTTTGGCGTTGAAAAAGAAATTGAACTTACACTTAAGGATGAGTGTAAGACTTGTCATGGCAGCGGAGCAAAGCCGGGCACCAATCCGGAAACCTGTCAGAAGTGCGGCGGCAAAGGACAGGTGGTATTTACCCAGCAGTCTTTCTTTGGAACAGTCAGAAATGTACAGACCTGTCCGGATTGTAATGGTACAGGTAAGGTAATCAGGGAAAAGTGTGGGGACTGTCATGGTTCAGGGTATATTGCAAGCCGCAAGAAAATACAGGTGTCCATTCCGGCCGGTATTGATAATGGGCAGAGCGTCCGTATCAGGGATAAAGGGGAACCTGGTGCAAACGGCGGTCCAAGAGGAGATCTTTTAGTAGAGGTAATTGTTGCTCGTCACCCCATTTTCCAACGTCAGGATTATAATATTTACTCTACGGTTCCGGTATCCTATGCAGTTGCTGCTTTAGGCGGTGATGTGGTGGTAGATACAGTGGACGGTAAAGTTATTTATGAAGTGAAACCCGGAACACAGACGGATACCAAAGTCCGGCTAAAGGGAAAGGGCGTGCCTACTTTAAGAAACAAAGAAGTTCGCGGCGACCATTATGTGACGCTGGTGGTTCAGACACCGGAAAGATTATCCCACGAGGCCAAAGAGCTTTTAAAGCAGTTTGACGCACTTACAGGAGACAGCTTAAAGGCGGCTCAGAATGTGCAGAAAGATAAGCCTGAGGGAAAGGATTCCAAAAAGAAAAAATTCTGGAAATAAAATGAGGAAGGGGCGCATTATGCTCCTTCCTTTTTCAGGCATAAAAGTTGTCAGTTGTACATAAACTGATAATAAGCTATGACGCCAGTTCTTCCAGCATGGCCACAATCCGCTTTGAAAGACTTGTATTCAGACTTTCTGCTATTGGAATCAGGCCGGCGATTTTTTCAGACTGTCCCTTTTGCTGGTAAATAGAAGCCAGCAGTTTATAAGAACCGGTTATGTCAGTGCGTATGGAAACAGCAAATTCAAGAATCTGACAGGCTTCCGTCAGGCACCCTTTGTCATAAAGTGCCTGCGCCAACTTTTGAAGCGTGCGGACTAAAATGGTATAGTTTTGATCATATCGGGATAAAAGGTCTATATTTGGAGCGCCATACATAAGCTTTAAATCCGTGTTGCTGATTCCTGTAAAATTAACGATAGGGTTCTCAGAGAGAACTTTTAAGGTTTCCCAGTATTCGACAATTACAGGATCTTCCATGCAGGTGTTTGTGGGAAGAGAATCAAACGGAATTTTAATGTAGTCAAGATTATCCAGAGATTTTTTTCGTGTGTTGTTTGCCTGTGCTTCCTTTTCCCAGAAGTCGTTAGAAGCCTGCTCCGCCTTATTGCGGCTTTTGTGGATTTCATATCCAAGCCAGAGGCAAAATACTATAAAACTTGCAAAAAACGGGAATTTCATATATAATATCCTTTCAAAGATGTATTTCATTGGAGGCGTATGATGTTTAACCTGTATAATAAAAAAAGTAAAAAAATAATTTCGTCCATTATTATCATATTGCTTATACTTGCTATGATAATTCCAACTATAGCATCTTTTATCTATTAAGAAAAGTAATTTTTAAGAAACAGGTTTGGGAAGTATGAAAAAATTAATTAAGGGTGTGATCTGCGCCGGATTAATGCTGATGACAGCGGTTATTCCAGGTATTCAGGCAAGGGCGCAGGAAGAAGAAAACAGAATATTAACCGGAGTTTATGTGGAAGAAATGTCTTTGGAGGGAAAGACAGAAAGCGAAGCAAAATCTCTGGTAGAGAATTATGTGAATGGTCTTTCAGACAAGATGATCACATTGATTGCAGTTGGCGGAAATGAGGTACAGGTCAAGGCCTCTGATCTTGGCCTTTATTGGAGTAATCAGGAGATTATAAATGAAGCGGTAAACATTGGACAGACAGGCAATGTGGTACAGCGTTACAAGACTGCAAAGGATCTTCAATACCAGAATAAAGTATATAAACTGGAATTTGGAATTGACCAGGAACTGGTGAAAACCATTATAAGGGAGCAGTGTGCAGCTTACAATATGGAAGCGGCGGACGCAACGCTTACCAGAGAAAATGACAGCTTTGTTATTATTCCGGGGCAGACAGGGGAGGTAGTGGATGAAGCAGCTTCCCTACAGGCCATTCAGGAATATTTAAATAATAGCTGGAACAGAGAGGATGCTTCCATTGAACTGGCAGTTACAGTGAAAGAAGCCAGAGGCAGCGAGGAAGAACTCGGAAAAGTAAAGGATGTGCTTGGTACCTTTACTACCAGCTTTAAAACTTCAGGCCCATCCCGAAGTGCAAACGTAAGAAACGGGGCTGAACTGATTAACGGGACAACACTTTATCCGGGAGACGAGTTTTCCACTTATGAAGCGGTATCTCCCTTTTCACAGGCCAATGGATATTACATGGCCGGCTCTTATTTAAACGGACAGGTAGTGGACAGTTTGGGCGGAGGCATCTGTCAGGTTTCCACCACCCTTTATAATGCAGTGCTTTTGTCAGAGCTGGAGGTTACGGAAAGACATAATCATTCCATGATCGTAACCTATGTGGATCCTTCGGCCGATGCGGCGATTGCTGAATCTTCCGGAAAGGATTTTAAATTCGTAAATAACACGGAATCGCCTATTTACATTGAGGGCAGTACTACAGATGATAAACAGATCTGTTTTACAATCTATGGAGTAGAAACAAGGCAGAGCACCCACCAGGTGCGCTATGAAAGCGAAGTGATAAGTAAAACTTATCCGGATTCGGAAGTGATATATACAAATGCTTCCCTGCCGGTGGGTTCCATTTCCGTGCAGTCCGCACATATCGGTTATAGAGCAAATTTATGGAAAATTGTGACCGAAAATGGGGTGGAAGTCAGCCGTGAACAGGTAAATTCAAGTTCCTATCAGGTAACGCCAAGAACGGCAACTGTAGGCATTGCAACGGATGATCCCAATGCATATAATGAGATTATGGCAGCCGTAGCTACCAATAATATTGATCATGTAAAGAATGTTGTGGCAGCCCTTGCCGCAGCCGCCGCGCCTCCTGCAGCCGAAGCACCGGCCGCGCCGCCTGCTGAAGGAGCAGCACCACCGGCGGAAGCAGCACCGGCACAGTAAGTTATTCAGCCGCCTTTTTTCTGAGCAAACTCTGATTAAAGTGTTTCTCCAAGGCTGCGTGGATAATGCAGACTGATATTGCGTAGAAGAGGGACAGGGCAGCTATGAAAACAGGAAAAATATCCGAAAGTATTTTAAAACGTTCGGTGTTAAAAGGGATAGAAAAAGTTCATAGTGAAGTAATAAAAGGTGCAGGCGTAGGAGAGGACTGCGCCTTTTTGTCATGGAAAGAATGTGATGACAGTAAGGAAGATGAAAGCAGTGTGATGGCAGTTTCCACCCAGACAATTGCGCTTGGCGTATCTGATGCCGCTTTTTTGGCAGTAATGGCAGCCGCCAACAATCTGGCAGCCGCCGGAGCGGAGGCTTGGGCAGTTACTTTGGCAGTTACACTTCCGGAAGGAGCAGAAGAAACACTGCTTAAGGAGCTTATGGAGCAGGCATTTCATTGCTGCCGGAAGTTAAAGATTCAGGTTGTGGGAGGACATACAGAGGTAAGCCGGAGCGTCAGGCGGCCGGTGGTTACAGCAACCGTTGTGGGAGTGTACCAGAAAAATGCAGTGCTGATGGATGCGGAAAAGGGAAAATTGGCAGGTGAAATAAATAACAGTGAATGCCCACCGGCAGGACTGGACATTGTGGTAAGCAAGTGGATTGGGATGGAAGGTACGTCTATCATAGCCAGAGAAAAGGAAACGGAGCTTTTAAAAAGGTATCCCCCTTCGCTGGTCAGGATGGCAAAAGAGCACAGAAATTATCTGTCGATTGCTTCGGAGGCGGCAACCGCCCTTAAGTCCGGCGTTTATGCAATGCATGATGTAAGAAACGGAGGAATTTTTGGTGCATTGTGGGAAATATCCCGTAAATTAGGCGTTGGACTTTGTGTGGATTTAAAAAAAATTCCGGTGAGGCAGGAAACCATTGAGGTCTGTGAGTTTTATAATTTAAATCCCTATGAACTTTTATCAGGCGGGATGCTGATTATGCTCTCCAGGGATGGAAAGCGTCTGGTGGAAAATCTGGAAAATGAGGGAATTAATGCGTCGCTAATCGGCAGCACAAATGATGGAAATGATAAAATCATTGTCAATCAGGAGGAAATCAGGTATTTAGAGCCGCCGGTGCCGGATGAAATACATAAAATATTATTTTTTTAAATTGAGGATCATATGAGAGAACCGGTTTTAGCAATAATATAAAAAAACAGCCGAATCAATATTAAGG
>VSNT01000132.1 GCA_009774465.1 Lachnospiraceae bacterium | reverse complement strand
GAAAAACATAAGAAAGGCGGGAAAGTGAATATGTGTCAGGGATTAAGGGAATGGATGGAAGATGAGAGGGCAGAAGGCAGGCTGGAAGAGCGGGAGAGAATGAATCAGCTGATTATAATACTGACGGAACAGGCGCGCACTGAGGAGCTGATCAGAGCAGCAAAGGACAAACGATATCAGGAAAAGCTGTTTAAAGAATTAAGACTGTGAATAATCATGGGAATCAGACTATGCGTTTGGTAAAATTTGTGTTAGAATAATGATTAAGTATGATTGGTAAGTATATAAACGGAGGAGCGATAATGAGCGAAGAAAAGAAAATTCCTTACAAAATTTATCTGGAAGAAAATGAGATGCCAGTCAGCTGGTACAATGTACGGGCTGATATGAAGAATAAACCGGCCCCGCTTTTAAACCCTGCAACTTTGCAGCCTTTAACTTTCGAGGAGATGCGGGGCATCTTTTGTGATGAGTTATGTAAACAGGAGCTGGATGACAAGACGCCTTACATTGAAATCCCGGAGGAAATCCGGAAATTTTACAAAATGTATCGTCCGTCACCTCTGGTACGGGCATATTGCCTGGAAGAAAAACTTAAGACACCTGCAAAAATTTATTACAAGTTTGAGGGAAACAATACCAGTGGAAGCCATAAGCTGAATTCAGCAATTGCCCAGGCCTATTATGCGAAAAAGCAGGGGCTTAAGGGAGTTACTACGGAAACAGGAGCAGGGCAGTGGGGGACAGCGCTTTCTATGGCATGTGCCTATTTGGAGCTCGACTGTCAGGTATATATGGTTAAATGCTCTTATGAGCAGAAGCCATTCAGAAGAGAAGTTATGAGAACCTATGGAGCCAGGGTGACGCCGTCCCCTTCGGAGACTACAAATGTGGGACGGAAAATTTTAGAGGAGTTTCCCGGCACCACCGGCAGCCTGGGATGCGCCATATCTGAAGCTGTGGAAGCAGCCACCACCCAGGAAGGTTACCGTTATGTACTTGGATCTGTGCTGACACAGGTGCTGCTTCATCAGTCAGTGATTGGTTTAGAGGCAAAGGCGGCTATGGATAAATATGGGATTAAACCGGATGTGATCATTGGCTGCGCTGGCGGCGGTTCCAATTTAGGCGGTCTGATTTCACCTTTTATGGGAGAAAAATTAAGGGGAGAGGCTGACTACCAGTTTATTGCAGTGGAACCGGCATCCTGCCCCAGTCTTACCAGAGGAAAATATGTATATGATTTCTGTGATACAGGAAAGGTATGTCCTCTTGCAAAAATGTATACGTTGGGAAGCGGATTTATTCCGGCAGCAAATCATGCAGGAGGGCTCCGCTATCATGGCATGAGTTCTGTGCTTTCCAAACTGTATCATGACGGATATATGGAAGCGGTCAGCGTAGAGCAGACATCTGTGTTTAAGGCGGCAGAAGAGTTTGCCAGAGTGGAAGGAATTCTGCCTGCACCGGAAAGTTCACATGCAATCAAGGTTGCAATTGATGAGGCTTTGAAATGCAAGGAGACAGGAGAAGAAAAGACAATTTTATTTGGCCTTACCGGTACCGGTTATTTTGACATGGTGGCCTATGAGAGGTACAATAACGGGGAAATGTCTGATTATATTCCTACAGATGAGGAATTGGCGAAAGGGCTTGCAGGAATTCCCAAATTTCCCGGTAACGAAATTTAAATAAAAAAATAGTGTCTTTGGGGGGACAGATTGGAGGGCTTATGGGGAAAAAGCATCTTTATATTATTGATGATTCCAGAACTATTTTGAAATTTGCGGAAGGAGCTTTGATTGGTGCTTACAGAATTTCTCTTTTCCAATCAGGGAGAGATGCGCTGGAGAAGATGCATGAAGATTGTCCGGATTTGGTTCTTCTGGATATTAACATGCCGCAGATGGATGGGTATACGGTATTCCGGCGCATGAAGGACAGCACTGAACTATGCAAGATACCGGTTATTTTTCTTACCGCCGATACGAAACAGGAAAGTGAAGTAATGGGGCTTGAAATGGGGGCAATGGATTACATTACCAAGCCCTTTGAACCGCTGGTTATGCAGAGTCGTATAGCGCGAATTCTGGAGCTGGATGATCTGCGGAAACACCTGGAAAAACTGGTGGAAGAAAAAACCGATGAAATTGAAAAGACCTTTATTCAGGCTATTACCACGATTACATACGCAGTAGATGCAAAGGACCGGTACACAAAAGGGCACTCGGTCAGAGTTGCACAATACTGCCTTGCCATTGCAAAAAAATTAAACTGGTCCAAACAGGACTGTTTGAATATTTACTATACAGCCCTTTTGCACGATATAGGAAAGATAGGTATTCCGGATACGATCTTAAATAAGCCGGTTAAACTGACAGATGAAGAATACAGTTTGATACGGAATCATACCATTATGGGTGCCAATATTCTGCGCCCTATTACGATGGTGCCGGGGGTATGTGACGGGGCACAGTATCATCATGAACGCTTTGACGGAAAAGGATATCCTTATGGACTGGCGGGAGATGATATACCTTATGTGGCAAGAATCATTGGCATTGCAGATGCATATGACGCTATTACTTCCAATCGTATTTATGAAAAGGGCAGAGGAGAGGAATATGCGGTTAATGAATTGAAGAAAGGCAGGGGAAAGCAGTTTGATCCTTATCTTACAGATGTAATGCTCTCTATTATAGAAGAAGGATTCCACTTTTCAGATACACCTCAGTTTGAGTTTGAAAATACCACCTCAGAGGAGGAAGCAGATGCTTTCATTATGGAAGTTTGTAAAAAGACGGAAGCAGGCGTACAGAGAGCTGATGATACAGATGCACTTACAGGATTCCCTATCCGCAAGGCATTTGAGACCAGTGTAAATACTTATCTGAACGATCCGCTGCATGGCGGCACCATGCTTTTAATGGATGTGGATAATTTCCTATATGTAAATACAAATTATGGACATATTGCAGGAGACCGGATTATAAGGCGCCTTGCGGATGTGATTCGGGAGCATACAATTCCTGATGCTTACTTATGTCGTATCAGCGGCGATGAATTTGCAATTTTTTATCCGGGAGATTCTTCAGAAGAATGGATGGAGGAAATAGCGGAAGGACTGCTTAAGACCTTTAAAGAGGCAGTGGCGGATATTGATATCAGCCATAAGCTTTCTCTTTCCATAGGAATTACATATACCAGAAATCCGTTAGAGCGGTGCAGGGATCTTTTGCAGAAGTGTGACAAGGCGCTTTATTATGTTAAAAGAAATGGCAAGGATTCCTATCAGATTCTGACACGTGATACGGATGAGTATACGGAGAGTCAGGACAAGGGATTCCAGATTGATATTGCAGAATTGAAGAACCGGCTTACAGAAGAGGCGCCCCCTATTGGTGCCTATTCCGTGGAGTACGGAGATTTTGAAAAAATTTACCGGCTGGTTGCACGCAGCATAAGCCGGAATAAAAAAGATGCGCAGATTATCCTGTTTTCTTTGACGGAAAACATTCATGGAACTATGGATATCAGTGATTTAAATGAGGCGATGAACATTCTGGAAAGCTGCATTATAGGTTCGCTCCGCAAGGGAGATGTTACTGCCCGCTACAGCAGCTCTCAGCAGGTGGTGATTATGATTGACAGTAATCAGAAAAACGGACACATGATTGCAGAACGTATTATTGCAAATTACTCACGTATGTATGACAACTATAACATGGATCTGGTTTATAATATTGAACAGGTCAGTGCTAAGGCTGATTAATACTTTTAACAAAATGATAATATTTGAATGGTTGAATAAAAACTGTGAATCTGATACAATTAGATTTGCAGTTTTTATAAATGGAGGTTGGTATGAACTTAATCCAAAAGGTATTTGGTACACATAGTGAGAGAGAGCTTAAGCGTATAGAAGGAACTGTGCAGGCAATTGAAGACCTGCGTCCAAAGATGATGGAGCTTAGTGATGAGGAGCTTCGTGGAAAAACGGAAGAGTTTAAGAAAAGATACGCGGAGGGAGAATCGCTGGATGATCTGCTTCCGGAAGCTTATGCTGTGGTAAGAGAGGCAGCCAGAAGAGTGCTGCATACGGAACACTACCGGGTTCAGCTTGTTGGCGGAATTGTTCTCCACCAGGGACGTATTGCCGAAATGAAAACAGGTGAAGGAAAAACACAGACATGTCTGCTTCCTGCTTATTTAAATGCATTAGAGGGGAAAGGAGTACATGTTGTCACTGTCAATGATTACCTGGCGAAGCGTGATGCTGAGTGGATGGGGCAGGTTCATGAATTTTTAGGTCTTAAGGTGGGCGTTGTTTTAAACAGCATGAAGCCGGAGGAGAGAAGAGAAGCATATGGCTGCGATATTACCTATGTTACAAATAATGAATTAGGTTTTGACTATCTGCGTGACAACATGGTGATTTATAAGGAACAACTGGTTTTACGCGACCTGCATTATGCCATCATTGATGAGGTAGACTCTGTGCTTATTGATGAAGCAAGAACGCCTCTTATTATTTCAGGACAAAGCGGCAAATCAACCAAGCTATATGAAGTATGCGATATCCTTGCCAAGCAGATGAAACGCGGCGAGGACATGCAGGAACTGACCAAAATGGATGCCATCATGGGCGTGGAAAGAGAAGAAACCGGTGATTTTATTGTCAATGAAAAGGACAAGGTGGTTAACCTTACCGCCCAGGGCGTTGAAAAGGTAGAAAAGTTTTTCCAGATTGACAACCTTGCAGATCCGGAAAATATTGAAATACAGCACAACATTAATCTTGCCCTTCGGGCAAACAATCTGATGTTTAAGGATCAGGATTATGTAGTTAAGGACGATCAGGTTTTAATCGTGGATGAATTCACCGGACGTATTATGCCGGGACGACGTTATTCAGATGGACTTCATCAGGCCATTGAAGCCAAGGAACATGTGAAGGTGAAGCGAGAGAGTAAAACGCTGGCTACCATTACATTCCAGAACTTTTTTAACAAGTTTGAAAAGAAGGCAGGCATGACAGGTACTGCGCTTACAGAAGAAAGAGAATTTCGTGATATATATGGTATGGATGTGGTTGAAATTCCCACAAATAAGCCGGTTGCCAGAGTGGATTTGCAGGATGCGGTATACAAGACCAGAAAAGAAAAGCTTCATGCAATCGTGGAAGCAGTAAAAGCATCTTATCAAAAAGGACAACCAGTACTGGTAGGCACCATTACCATTGAGGCTTCCGAGGAACTCAGTAAACTTCTTGGCAAGCAGGGAATTCCCCACAAGGTTTTGAATGCAAAATTCCATGAACTGGAAGCGGAAATTGTTGCGGAAGCAGGTGTCAGCGGGGCTGTCACCATTGCTACTAATATGGCAGGACGTGGTACTGATATTAAGCTGGATGATGCGGCAAGGAGTGCAGGCGGACTTAAAATCATCGGTACGGAAAGACATGAGTCCAGACGTATAGACAATCAGTTAAGAGGGCGTTCAGGACGTCAGGGAGATCCCGGCGAATCCAAGTTCTATATTTCTCTGGAAGACGATTTGATGCGTTTATTTGGTTCCGAACGTTTAATCAGCATGTTTAATGCCCTTGGCATTCCTGAAAATCAGGAAATTGAACATAAGACATTAAGTAATGCAATTGAATCTGCGCAAAAGAAGATAGAAACCAATAACTATGGCATCAGAAAAAATCTTTTGGAATATGATCAGGTCATGAATGAGCAGAGGGAGATTATCTACGAGGAAAGACGTCGTGTGCTAAATGGCGAAAGCATGAGAGATGTAATTTATAAGATGATCACTGATATTACAGAGAATACGGTAGACATTGTGATTGGCGACGATACGGATTATGATGACTGGAATCTTGAAGAGCTTAATACATTGCTTCTTCCCACGATTCCCTTAAGGCCTGTTAACAGAGGGCGTATCAATACGCCGAAAAAGAATTCTTTAAAGCAGCAGCTTAAGGAAGAGGCAGTGAAGCTTTATGAGGCCAAGGAAGCAGAGTTTCCAGAAACAGAAGCAATTCGTGAGCTGGAGCGGGTGATATTGCTTAAGGTAATTGACAGAAAATGGATGGATCATATTGACGATATGGATCAGCTTCGTCAGGGGGTAGGCCTGCAGGCATATGGACAGAGAGATCCCTTAGTGGAATATAAACTCAGTGGATATGAAATGTTTGATGATATGACACAGAACATCAGAGAGGAAACAGTAAGAGTCCTGTTCAGAGTCAGAGTAGAGCAGAAGGTTGAAAGAGAGCAGGTTGCCAAGGTGACAGGCACAAATAAAGATGATTCGGCAGCAAAAACTCCGGTAAAACGTGAGAATGCAAAGATTTATCCAAACGATCCATGTCCCTGCGGCAGTGGAAAGAAATATAAACAGTGCTGTGGCAGGAAGTAAGATATATGGTTTTAAGCCTGATGGCCGCAGCCTGTAAAAAGGCAGCCAAGATGCCCGCAAAAAGCCGGATTGATGTGTTTTTAAAATGAAAATAGTATAAAAAAGAAAGAGGTGAACGTTAAGTGGTAGAGTTAGACCAGATGAAGTCTGAATTACAGGCATATAAAAGCCCTTTAGCGGAAGTGAGGGATTCACTTTGACTTAGCAAATAAGTCAAAAAAGATTGAAGAGCTGGAAAGAGAAATGGAGGCCCCCGGGTTTTGGGATGATCCTGACAGTTCCAACCGTAAAATGAAAGAACTGAAAAATCTGAAAGATACAGTAGAAACGATTGAAGGGCTGTCTGCTCAGTACGAGGACATTGAGACATTAATCGAGATGGGATACGAGGAAGAGGATGAACAGCTTGCCGAAGATATACGGACAGAGCTTGATGAGTTTATCAGCGCATTTGAGGAGATTCGTATCAGCACATTGCTTTCTGATGAATATGACGGATTAAATGCTATTTTAAAGTTAAATGCAGGTGCCGGAGGAACGGAAAGCTGTGACTGGTGTTCCATGCTTTACCGGATGTATACCAGATGGGCTGAGCGCAGGGGATTTTCCGTGGAGGTTTTGGACTATCTGGATGGAGATGAAGCTGGAATCAAGTCGGTGACTTTTCAGGTAAACGGAACCAACGCCTATGGATATTTAAAGTCGGAAAAGGGCGTTCACAGGCTGGTGCGTATTTCACCTTTTAATGCCCAGGGAAAGCGCCAGACTTCCTTTGTATCTTTAGATGTTATGCCGGATATTGAAGAGGATGTGGATGTGGAGATCAATGAAGACGAGCTTCGGATTGACACTTATCGAAGCAGCGGCGCCGGAGGCCAGCATATAAATAAAACTTCCTCAGCAATCCGCATTACCCATATCCCTACAGGGATTGTGGTTCAGTGTCAGAATGAACGTTCCCAGTTTCAAAATAAGGACAAGGCCATGCAGATGCTGAAAGCAAAGCTGTATATGCTGAAAAAGGAAGCTAATGCGGAAAAGCTTTCCGACATCCGCGGGGAAGTAAAGGAAATTGGCTGGGGAAATCAGATCCGGTCGTATGTTATGCAGCCCTATACTATGGTCAAAGACCATCGAACCAGTGCAGAAACAGGAAATGTGGATGCAGTCATGGACGGAGCAATTGACCTTTTTATCAATGAATATTTAAAGTGGATAAATGTAAGTAAAACTGCGAAAGAGCCATCAATGTGATGGCTCTTTTAACATAGCGTTGTTTTTCATTGCAGAAAATCACTGTTTTATAGCAAAAAGCTATGACAAAATTTGAGACAGTCCGATGTATATAACAGAAGAAAAGAACAGTTTTTGGTGATGAATTTTTTACAGGAGGATGGTTATGAATCTATCAATTAATCAGTCAAATATTTTTTCTGCTTTGAGTCGGCAGTTTGGAGCATTTGGAACATCAAAGAGCGCGCAGGATAAGATGGAGCGTCAGCAGAAAGCACAGAACCAGATAGATTTTTTGGAGAATCAGAAAGCAAACTTAAAAAATATGGAATGCGACAGCCTGGAAGAGATTGCAAGAAAGCTTGAGATGTTTCACTCCTATGAAGATCAGATAGCAGAAGTGAAAAAGGCCTATAATAATGAGCAGATGGGACACGTCCTGGATGAAGCGATGGAACAGGGCGAGAAGATTGCAGAAGCAACGGAAAAGACGGAGCCAAAGACACCGGAGGAAAGAAAGAAGGAGATGGCGGAAGAAGCGCTTGGATTAGATGAATCCAAGGGAGCATTAACGGAAAGTCTGGAGGAAATGGAAGAGGCAGTTTCCGAAGCGATGGAGGAAGTAGAGGAAGAGATTCTTGAGCAATCGGCTAAGGAACTGCAGGAAGGGAATTTAATGCCAGTAGAGGAAATGGATGCAGGTAAGCTTCCATATATGCCTTTTGATATGCGTGTTTAAAATTTGATTTAATAACTGAAGCGACGTAAATAGAGCAGAAAATCACTATGGAATTAATTCTAACAGAGTGAGATTTTGCTCTATTTTTTTAATTAAAAGTTTATTAAAAATTTATTGTTAAAATGAAAAATAAATGATAATGTAGCTATATCTTTAAAATCTTTGTTTTCTTATAGTTCAGTGTAAATGGAACAGTCGGGATGTTTTCGTTAAATTTCCTAATAACTAACGTGGTAAAAAGAAAACGTAAATAAGTAATGTTTGTAGTTGTTGACTTTATACACATAAAATGTGTATAATTGATGAAGAATACAAATGAAACAAAAAGATCTGGTTAAAAAATTGATTAAAATTGGATTTAAGTTTAAACGACATGGAGGAAATCATGATGTATATGTCAGAGGTGAAAATATAGAGGAAATTCCCAGACATAAGGAAATAAATGAAAAATTGGCTAAGGCAATTATGAAAAAATGGGGATTATGAAATTTGGAGGTTGAAATGAAAACAGTATATCCAACAATTTTTACTCAAACTGAAAATGAAGTCTTAGTAGAGGTACCTGATATGAAAATTTTTACAGAAGGAAAAAATAAGCTGGACGCCATTGAAATGGCTCGAGATGCGATTGGATTAAAGGGAATTACATTAGAAGACATGGAGTTGGAAATACCAAAAGCGTCAGAACTTGAAAATATTGAATTAAGTTCAGGAACCTTTGTGGAGAATGGATTCAGTTATATATCTTTGGTAGATGTTGATTTTGAAGAGTATCGCAGAAGGATTGACAATAAGGCGGTAAGAAGAAATGTTACTTTGCCTAACTGGTTAAACCGGGAAGCTGAAAAGGCGAATATTAATGTATCCAGAGTATTGCAGGAGGCATTGATAGCAAAGCTAAATATATTATAATTTCTTTGGACGAGATGATTTTTTATGCTATTATTCCAAAAAAGGAAGGAATTGTGTGGCATGGGAAAATCATACTCGTATGTGCGTGTAAGCACGCAGCATCAGAATGAAGACAGGCAATTGCTTGCAATGTTGGAAGCAGGGATTGAAGAAAAAAATATTTACATTGACAAGCAGTCTGGAAAAGATTTTAATCGTCCGATGTACAGGAAGCTGCTGAGGAGTTTAAAAGAGGGGGATACCCTGTATGTGAAAAGCATTGACAGGCTTGGAAGAAATTATGAAGAGGTTTTGGAGCAATGGAGAATTCTGACAAAAGAGAAGAAAGTAGATATTGTGATACTGGATATGCCTCTGCTTGATACCAGAAAAGGCAAGGATCTTCTGGGAACGTTGATAGCGGATCTGGTTCTGGCACTACTTAGCTATGTGAGTGAGAATGAACGAAAAACACTTAAGGAACGTCAAATGGAGGGCATTGAGGCTGCCAGAAGGCGCGGTGTAAAGTTCGGAAGACCGGAAAAGAAAGCGCCGGATTTTAACAGCACTTACAAAAAATGGCTGTCAAAGGAAATTACAGCAGATGAAGCGGCCAGACTGTGTGGACTGAAAACAGGAACTTTTTACTATCGGGCAAGAAAAAGAAAAGGAAACATATCGAAATAAAATAATCCGGATTATCATGTGTGAAAGCATGATAATCCGGAATTTTATTATTTTAAAAATCCATAGTTTTTGGAACAACACTCATTTTTGAAAACCAGTATTATTA
>VSNT01000131.1 GCA_009774465.1 Lachnospiraceae bacterium | reverse complement strand
AATATCAAATTATATCTAAATTTCTTTATTTTTTCAATTATTTTCAAAACACCTATTGTAGAAAAACAATTATTTGTGTAAAATATTGAGTGAATTGCTGTATAAATGATAAGGATACGAAAATAATGAAAAGAAGTTTTTATGAGAAAACAAAATCATTTTTTATAAATATGGGGAAACATCATAGATTCTTAAGGATACCTGCCATCATTGGTCTGGCAGTCAGTATGCTGTCCCATAGAATTTGTCTGTATTTTAAAACAGGTACTAAGCGTTTTGCGTGTACGGTTTTTATTTTGCTGTGTTTTATGGTGGGGAACAGCTTTGCCTATCCTGTTTTTCAGGAGGAAAATGGATTTATTTCCGGTGAAGAGAAAGAAACGGAGGCAGTAGCGGTCGTGGATTCAAATATTGCACTGGCAGACGAAAGACAGGTTGAATATGAAAATATGAAAGTTCTGGAGGATGAGGATGTAGTTGACGGATACAAGTTTCATGACATGGAAAACGTGGACAAGTATTTTCTTGATGAGATTCTTGAAGAAAATGCAGACACAAATGTCCGTTTTTCCAAAGACGCAGAGCAGGCAAACGTGGAACCGATACAGGCGGCAGCGGTGGAAAAGCCTCAATTTGATGCCGGAGACTGGAAGCTGGTGCTGATTAATAAGCAGCATCCCATACCGGAGGATTATTCTTTTTCCCTTGGAATGATAAAAACCATCAAGGGAGACATGGAATGTGACGAGCGGATCATAGATGATCTGCTTTTGATGATGCAGGCCGCCAGTGAAGATGGAGTGACGCTTGCAATCTGCTCTCCTTATCGGGATTTAAGTTATCAGGAATATCTTTTTAACAGAAAAGTAAGGGCTTACATGAAAAAAGGGATGTCCTATATGGAAGCTTACAGTATATCTTCTCAGGCAGTAACGGTTCCCGGAGCAAGTGAACATCAGATTGGACTGGCAGTTGATATTATATCAGATACTTATTTAACCCTGGATGAAGGATTTGCAGAGACAAGTGCAGGTATATGGCTTTCACAGCATTGTGCTGAGTATGGATTTATTCTCCGTTATCCGAAAGGAAAGGAAGCAATTACAAGTATAGAATTTGAACCCTGGCATTTCAGGTATGTAGGGAAGGATGCAGCAGAGGTGATTATGGAAGAAGGCCTTTGTCTGGAAGAATTTTGGGATAAATATTTGTAAGGTTTGAAGGAAAGTGTGAAAAATAGCACTGAATGGAGAGGATTATGTACCGGCTGTTAAAACAGGAAGGAAGAGCAAAACGGGGAGAATTTACAACGGTTCATGGCGTAATACAGACACCTGTTTTTATGAATGTGGGGACGGTGGCAGCAATAAAAGGTGCTGTTTCCACAGAAGATTTGGAGCAGATCAATACGCAGGTGGAACTTTCTAATACGTATCATTTGCATGTAAGGCCCGGAGATAAAATTGTAAAGCAGCTTGGAGGGCTTCATAAATTCATGTCATGGAATAAGCCGATTCTTACCGATTCCGGCGGCTTTCAGGTTTTTTCTCTGGCAGGATTAAGAAAGATCAAAGAAGAAGGGGTATATTTCAATTCACATATTGATGGACGAAAGATTTTCATGGGGCCCGAGGAGAGTATGCAGATTCAGTCGAATCTTGCATCAACCATAGCGATGGCTTTTGATGAATGTCCCTCGAGTCTGGCGGATCGGGCTTATGTACAGGCGTCCGTTGAAAGAACTACAAGATGGCTGGAACGCTGTAAGCAGGAGATGGCAAGGCTGAATCAATTGGAGGATACCATAAATAAACAGCAGATGCTTTTTGGAATCAATCAGGGAGCGATTTTTGCAGATATCCGGATAGAACATGCCAGGCAGATTGCACAGATGGATTTGGATGGATATGCCATAGGCGGACTGGCGGTTGGGGAAAGCCATCAGGAGATGTATTATATTATTGAAGAAACAGTTCCACATCTGCCCAAAGATAAACCGGTTTATTTAATGGGAGTCGGCACACCTGCCAATATTTTGGAAGGCGTGGAGCGGGGAATAGATTTCTTTGACTGTGTTTACCCCAGCAGAAATGGCAGGCATGGACATCTTTATACCAATCATGGAAAAATTAATCTGTTTAATGCAAAATATGAGCTGGATGAACGCCCTATAGAGGAAGGCTGTAATTGTCCGGCATGCCGCAGATATTCGAGGGCATATATCAGACATTTATTAAAAGCAAAAGAGATGCTTGGAATGCGGCTGTGCGTTTTGCATAATTTGTATTTTTATAACAAAATGATGGAAGAAATCCGGGATTCTCTGGATCAGGGAGAGTTTGCTGCCTACAAGAAAAGAAAGCTGGAAGGCATGATGAATGACAGCACACAATAAAAAAGGCTTGTCTTTGAACCGCTTATTGTGTATTATATATTTTAGACTTATTGAGTAAATCAAATCAGGAGGAAATTCAGATGGGCATGTTATTGTCAGCAGAAGCTGGTGCTGCAGCTGGCGGCGGTATTATAATGATAGTATATATTGTACTGATTTTTGCATTTATTTACTTTTTTATGATTCGTCCTCAGAAAAAAGAGCAGAAAAAGATGGCAGCAATGTTATCTACATTGGAAGTAGGTGACTGTGTACTTACAAGCAGTGGTTTTTATGGTATTATTATTGACATTACAGACGATACAGTAATTGTAGAGTTTGGTAATAACAAGAATTGCCGTATTCCCATGCAGAAGTCTGCAATATCACAGGTTGAAAAGGCAGATGCAGAATAAATTTAAGGTTGGAAGTAGGGCGCAGGTAATGCGCCTTATTTTGTATCTGAGAAAGCGGTGAATCATTCAGTGCTTCTAAATACTTTTAACCATATGAAATAAGAGTGGAAATGGAGACAGAAAATGAGACTGAATATTGTATGTATACCGGGAGATGGTATTGGCCCGGAAATTGTGGCTGAGGCAAAAAAAGTTCTTGATAAAGCAGCTTTTGTTTATGGGCATGAAATGAATTATAAGGATGTTTTAATGGGCGGCGCTTCCATAGATGCTTATGGAGTACCCCTGACGGAGGAGACCATTGCCGCAGCAAAGGCGGCAGACGCAGTGCTTATGGGTTCTATTGGCGGAGATACCACCACTTCTCCCTGGTATAAGCTGGCACCAAACTTAAGGCCTGAAGCCGGACTGCTTGGCATCCGCAAGGCATTAAATCTTTTTGCCAATTTAAGACCGGCAGTGCTTTATGAGGAATTATCAGATGCCTGCCCCTTGAAAAAAGAAATCAGTGATGCCGGGTTTGATATGATGATTATGCGTGAGCTTACCGGGGGATTGTATTTTGGTGAACGTTACACAACAGAAGAAGGCGGCATCCGTAAAGCAGTTGATACGCTTTCCTACAATGAAGAAGAAATTCGGAGAATTGCCATAAAAGGCTTTGATATTGCCATGAAACGCAGGAAAAAGGTGACAAGTGTGGATAAGGCAAATGTTCTGGATTCTTCCAGACTGTGGCGCAAGGTGGTGGACGAAGTTTCAGCGGATTACCCGGATGTTACATTAGAGCATATGCTGGTTGATAATTGTGCAATGCAGCTTGTGAAAGATCCTGCCCAGTTCGATGTGATTTTAACTGAAAATATGTTTGGAGATATTCTTTCTGATGAGGCAAGTATGGTGACCGGATCGATTGGAATGCTGGCTTCCGCATCCTTAAATGACAGCAAATTTGGATTATACGAGCCAAGTCATGGTTCTGCACCGGATATTGCAGGCAAAGGAATTGCAAATCCCATAGCAACTGTTTTATCCGCTGCCATGATGCTTCGGTATTCTTTTGATCTTGATAAAGAAGCTGATGCAATTGAAAATGCGGTGAAGAATGTATTAAAGAAAGGATATCGTACCATTGATATCATGACAGAAGGCTGCAGGCAGGTGGGCTGTAAGGAGATGGGTGATTTACTGGCAGATGAAATTAAATAGAAAATATTTGTTCTGGATTTTATTTGTTGTCATGGCGGTGTATTACGGGTATCGAATGTTTGCCCTTACGCCCTGGTATGATGAACTTTATACTTATTATTATTTTATCAGCAAAGGACCTTTGTATTCAGCCATTCACTGGCCGCTTCCCAATAATCACGTAGGGTATTCGGTACTTTCCGCCTGCCTTGATTTGCTTGGAAATTCATACATAGGACTTCGGGGCATATCTTATTTATGTGCCCTGGCCAATATGTATCTTCTCTACCGGATTGCAGGAAAGTATATGAAGGAACAGATGGCGCTTGCCACTGTGATTTTATACATATCCATGAATCTTGTGAATCAGCTTGCTGTACAGGGGAGAGGATATACCCTTGGAATTACCTGTTTTCTAACCGCCTGGTTTTGTATGATTCAGATCTGTACTTTAGAGCAGGCGGGAAAGAGGTTTTATTTCATTTTTGCTGCTGCACTGGTGCTCGGACTTTATACCGTTTCAAGTAACGTATACTGGGTAGTGCCGCTTTGCCTTGCAGGAGGCTGTTATCTGCTGGTTTGCGGGATTGGTGAAAGTCGAAAAGAGGCGCTTTCTATAAGGAAAACGGAAGGAATAAGCAGGTTAGTTAAGCTGATACTTGCTTCTTTATCCGCAGCCTTGGCAACAATTCTGTTATATATGACCATTTGGGTTTCTATTGGCTCCAATCTGCTGGTAAAGGATGAAGCAGGCAGTTACTATGGTATGGGGCATGTGCAGATGATTTTAAAAGCTCCCTTTAAGGCAATCCAGAAAGGGATGGAATATATGCTGGCAACTCCCTATATTCAAAGCGAGGAAAGAGCCGGTTTTGCCGGGCGGCTTTTTGAGTGGATTGTTACGCTGACAGGTTATTACTATAATTCCCTTTCCATACCGCTAATGATTATATGGGGGCTTGGGATTGCTTTTTTGATATACCGGATTGTGAAGGAAATTCGTCAGAAAAATTACAGGTGCCTGCTTTTGTATCTGGTTCTGTTTATGGAAATTGTTCTGATTCCGGTTTTTCTTCTAATACAATGCAAACGTCCCTATTACAGGGTGTTTACTTATGGAGGCGTTTTGCTGGCAATGCTCCTTGGCCTGTTTTTGGGATATGGGGCAGAGTACTTTAAGTCAAAGCTGCTTAAAGAGAAAAAGGGAAATGGAGTATATGCGGCGCTTTTATTGCTGCTTACAGTATTCGGGATAAAATGCATTGGCTTTTCTGATTATAATCATCAATATGGGTTAAATGAATATGAAATTCAGGATGCATTTGCTCATGGAGATATGGAAAATCGGGAGAATTTTTGTGTTACCGACTGTAATCAGGAATATCTCCTTTATTTCCTTTATGGCATTCGATGTGAGAATCGGGAAATAGAAGGGGCGGATGTGGTGCTTTTAGATAAAAGAATGACAGATCCGGATTTTGATGAAATGGTATGGGAGTTTTATGTGTATTATGATTCCATCCCCTGGGATTATCTGGAGCAGAATATGAAACCTGCCTATGAAAATGAAAATTATATTTTATATACGAAAAGCTAAATAACGGGATTTGCGTCGGCGCCGCAATCGCAGACGAATAAAATTTAAAGCGGCGTAGAAATGAGGAGAAGATGAGAAGTGACAATGTGAAGTCAGGAATCCAGCAGGCGCCTCACAGAAGCCTGTTTAACGCACTGGGATTTACGGAAGAAGAAATGAAAAAGCCGATGGTGGGTATCGTCAGTTCCTACAATGAAATTGTGCCGGGGCACATGAATCTGGATAAAATTGTGGAAGCGGTAAAACTGGGAGTGGCGCAGGCAGGAGGCGTGCCGGTAGTATTTCCTGCAATTGCAGTTTGCGACGGGATAGCAATGGGGCATGTGGGGATGAAGTATTCCCTTGTGACAAGAGATCTGATTGCTGACTCCACAGAATGCATGGCTCTGGCTCATCAGTTTGACGCGCTGGTGATGGTTCCCAATTGTGACAAAAATGTGCCGGGACTTTTGATGGCAGCGGCAAGAATTAATGTTCCCACTGTTTTTGTCTCAGGAGGGCCTATGCTTGCAGGGCGTGTTCATGGACAAAAAAGAAGTCTTTCTTCCATGTTTGAAGCAGTAGGCTCCCATGCAGCGGGAAAGATGACAGAAGAAGAAGTGAGAGAATTTGAGGAGAAGGTATGCCCTACCTGCGGTTCCTGCTCCGGCATGTATACAGCCAATTCCATGAACTGTCTGACAGAGGCGTTAGGCATGGGGCTTAGAGGAAATGGAACCATTCCGGCAGTTTATTCTGAAAGAATTAAACTGGCAAAGCACGCAGGCATGGCGGTAATGGAATTATACCGAAAGGATATCCGTCCAAAAGATATTATGACAAAGGATGCAGTTTTAAATGCCCTTACCGTTGATATGGCCCTTGGATGTTCTACAAACTCCATGCTGCATCTGCCGGCAATTGCTCATGAGATTGGATTTGATTTTGATATAGCATTTGCAAATGAAATCAGTGAGAAAACACCAAATCTGTGCCATTTGGCACCTGCAGGTCCTACCTACATGGAAGACTTGAATGAAGCAGGAGGTGTTTATGCAGTGATGAAGGAATTGTCCGATGCAGGACTTTTAAATACAGGCTGCATGACAGTGACAGGAAAGACCATTGGCGAAGTGATTGCAGGCGCAGTAAACAGAAATCCGGAAGTAATCAGGCCTCTTGACAATCCATATTCAAAAACCGGCGGACTTGCTGTACTTAAGGGAAATTTAGCGCCTGACGGAAGCGTGGTAAAGCGTTCGGCAGTAGTTGCGGAAATGATGGTGCATGAAGGACCTGCCAGAGTGTTTGACTGTGAAGAGGATGCAATCAGCGCAATCAAAGGCGGAAAAATTGTAGAAGGAGATGTGGTGGTGATTCGCTATGAAGGGCCAAAGGGAGGTCCGGGTATGCGTGAAATGCTAAATCCTACCTCTGCCATTGCCGGCATGGGGCTTGGTTCCAGCGTGGCGCTTATTACGGACGGACGTTTTTCCGGCGCTTCCAGAGGTGCTTCTATTGGCCATGTTTCACCGGAAGCGGCAGTGGGCGGCCCCATTGCATTGGTGGAAGAGGGAGATATCATCAGCATTAATATTCCGGAAATGAAGTTGGATGTTAAGGTTTCGGAAGAGGAAATGAAGGCAAGAGCATTAAAATGGCAGCCCAGAGAGCCGGAGGTGAAAAGCGGATACCTGGCAAGATACAGAGAAATGGTTACCAGTGGAAACAGAGGAGCTATTTTGGAGATTCCAAAGATAATTTTTCAGGAGGATGAGTAAATGCAGCTTACAGGTGCGGAAATAGTAGTGGAGTGCTTGAAGGAACAGGGTGTAGATACCGTGTTTGGATATCCCGGGGGCACAATCTTAAATGTGTATGATGCTTTATATAAACACAGTCAGGAAATCAATCATATTTTAACATCCCATGAGCAGGGGGCAGCCCATGCGGCGGACGGATATGCACGTGCAACAGGAAAGGTGGGAGTGTGTCTTGCTACCAGCGGTCCCGGGGCAACCAATCTGGTTACAGGGATTGCAACTGCATATATGGATTCCGTTCCGATAGTGGCAATTACATGTAATGTAAACCTTCCTTTGCTTGGAAAGGATTCCTTTCAGGAGGTAGATATTGCCGGAATTACAATGCCTATTACAAAGCATAATTACATTGTAAAAGATATTTCAAAGCTGGCAGATACCATAAGAAAAGCATTTGCCATTGCAAGAGAAGGAAGGCCCGGTCCTGTCCTTGTAGATATAACAAAAGATGTAACAGCCAATAGTTATGAGTACGAAAAGCAGGAAATTTCCGTGCCTGCACTTGTTTGTAAATATACAGATCAGGACATTAAAGACGCAGCTACATTGTTAAAAGAAGCCAAAAAACCCTTTATTTATGTGGGCGGTGGTGCAGTTTTATCAGGCGCTTTTAAGCAGGTGCGTGAACTGGCAGAACGGATAGATGCGCCTGTCTGTGATACCCTGATGGGCAAGGGCGTCATGGACGGACATGATGAGCGTTACACGGGAATGATCGGTATGCATGGGACAAAAGCATCCAACTTAGGGGTAAGTGAATGTGATCTTTTGATTGCTTTGGGAGCAAGGTTTTCTGACAGGGTAGTAGGAAATGCATCAAAGTTTGCTTCAAATGCAAAAGTACTGCATATTGACATTGATGCGGCGGAAATAAATAAAAATATAAAAACCACGGTTTCCGTAGTGGGTGACTTAAAAGAAATTCTTGAAAAGCTTAATCAGGAAATACCTGAACTGGAACACAGTAAATGGAATGCGCATATAAATGAATTAAAGGAAAAGTATCCGCTGAATTATGATAATACTGTGTTATCCTGTCCTTTTATTATAGAAGAGATTGACAGGGCAACAGAGGGAAAAGCAGTTATCACTACGGATGTGGGGCAGCATCAAATGTGGGCAGCCCAGTATTATAAATATTCGGAACCGAGAACCTTTTTATCATCAGGAGGGCTTGGCACAATGGGATATGGCCTTGGTGCATGCATAGGAGCTAAAATGGGCAGACCGGATAAGGTGTGTATTAACATAGCCGGTGACGGATGTTTCCGTATGAATATGAATGAACTTGCCACAGCATCCCGATATCAGATTCCCATTATAGAGGTGGTCATTAATAATCATGTGCTGGGAATGGTAAGGCAATGGCAGACACTGTTTTACGAAAAGCGTTATTCACAGACAGTTTTAAATGACAGCGTTGATTTTTGCATGGTGGCGAAGGGACTGGGATGTGAAGCTATCCGCGTAACAAAAAAAGAGGAAGTTGCCGATGCAATTAAGCGGGCAATTGAGATGAAAAGGCCGGTGCTGATCGACTGTATGATTCCTGAGGATGATAAGGTATTTCCTATGGTGCCTGCAGGAGCGCCAATCAGTGAAGTATTTGATGCAACGGATTTGGAAGAAAAAGAATGAAAAGTTATGTTTTAAAAGGAACCGGATTAGGCTTATTTATTATATTATTATCATTGATTGCCATGTACCTGGGGCTGGCATATTATTATGCCGATGGATTCAGCTACAATACATGGATTAACGGGGTATATTGTACCGGAAAGAGTGTAAATGAAGTCAATGATGAGCTTTTAAAACAGTTTGACTATGAAGGACTTACCATCATTGACGGTGATGGTAAGTCTTATACTATTTTACCGGAAGAGGTGTCGCTTTCCTTTGATTTCAATGAATCTTTAAATATTTATTTAGAGCGTCAGAATCCTTATTTATGGATTGACAATCTTACGGGGAATGCAGGGGAAAAAACGCTGGAACCGGTTATGAAGTATGATGAAGCAGCCTTTGCAGAAAAGGTAGGCGGCTTTGCTTTTTTCCGTGAAGGAATGAGGGAAAAAGGAATTGTGGAAATTCGAAAGGGAGAACAGGGATATTATCTGGTAGACGGATGCAGCCATATTCTAAATGAGGAGAAGGCCAAGACGCTGATCAGAGAAGCTTTCGAAGGAGGTGAAGATCAGCTTGATCTTGCTTTGGCAGGCTGTTATGAAGATCTTCCAATGACAGAAGAAATGAGGCAGAATCTGGAAATCTGGGAAAAAATTAAGGGGTATCAGGATTGCGGCATTGTCTATCAGTTTGGGGAAGAAAGTGTTCCTGTGGATGGCAGTGTTGTCTGTAATTTTATTCTGATGGATGAGGAAGGAAATTTTGTGCTGGATGAAGGGGGAAACCTTTGCACAGACGAAGAGAAGGTTTATGAATTTGTAGATCAGCTTTCGGATGAATATGATACGGTTGGTAAAGTAAGGCAGTTTCAGGCTACCCGGGGAGATGTCGTTACTGTGGAAGGCGGAATATACGGAAATCAGATAGACCGTGATGCGGAAAAAGAATATCTGCTGCAGGCTTTTCTGGAAGGAAGGAGAGAGGTTCATGAGCCGGCATACCTTCAAATGGCCAGAAATCAGGGGAAGGATGATATTGGGGACACTTACATAGAAGTGGATATGACTAATCAGATGATGTACTATTACGAAAACGGAGAGCTGAAAATAGAAACGCCGGT
>VSNT01000130.1 GCA_009774465.1 Lachnospiraceae bacterium | reverse complement strand
TTAGTATAATATAGCATTATCCGCTGATTCCGTTTATTCATAACCAAATTTAATGGATAACTTTTAATTATCTATTAAATTACCTTTACCCTATTAAAACATCTCCCCCTCACCCCCCATTCTCCTCCGCCATATCATAATATTCCTTTGCCTTTTTCGCATCAACCTCAACGCCCCAGCCATTTTCATAGCATTCTCCCAAAAGCTCTTGTGCCCGTGCGCTGTTTTGATCAGCGGCACACTGGAACCAATAAACTGCCTTCTCATAATCTGCTTCCAATCCATTGCCATACAAATAACATTGCCCCAGCATCATTTGCGACCAGGCGCTTCCTTCTTCTGCAATCTCTGCAAATTCCTGCGCTGCCTTAGCCTGATCCTGTTGAACTCCGTTTCCATAATAATGGCATTGTGCCAAAAATTCTCTGCCATATCTATCATTATTCTCAGCAGCCTTTTCAAACCATTTTACTGCCTCGCTTAAATCCCTTGCAGTTCCATTTCCATAATAATACATAGCCCCTAAACAGCTTTGCGCATTTGCATGGTTTTGCTCAGCAGCTTTTTTATAATACTCAAATGCCTTATTATCATTTTGCTCTGTTCCTTTTCCTTCCTCATAGCAACAGGCTAATTTATATTCTCCTTCTGGAAAACCCAGTTCTGCTGCCCTTTCATAATATTTAATAGCTGTTGTATAATCAATCTCTCCACCGTGCCCATAATAGTAAATATTTCCCAGTTGTACTATAGCCGCTTCATACTCCTGTTCTGCTGCTTTTTCATACCACAGCTTTGCCTGCTCGTAATTCTGCCCGACTCCTCTGCCATAGTAATAACATTCTCCCATGCCATATTGAGAACTTGCATACCCTTCATGCCCCGATTCTGAAAAACATTTAAAAGCTTCTGCATACTCTTCCTGCTCATACAGCATCCAGCCTAAATTTCTCTGCGCAACTTCATTATCCTGCTCCGCCGCTTTTGCGTACCACTTCTGGGCTTCTTCCTCGTCTTTTTCAACCCCATACCCATTTTCATAAAATATTCCCAAATAATTTTGCGCCTTTGCATTATTTTCTTCTGCCGCCCTCATATACAATTCAAACGCTTTTTCATAATTCTGCGGAGTAGCTGTTCCTTTATAGTAAAAACATGCAAGGTTGTATATTGCAGTCAGATTTCCCAGTTCAGCCGCTCTTTCATAGCATCTGAAAGCCGCTCTCTCATCTACTTCACATCCAAATCCATTTTCGTAACAAATTCCCTGCATGGTTATCGCGCCTGCATGTCCCCTAGACGCTGCCCTGGCAAAGCATTCCAGAGCATTTTCATAACTGGCTTCTGTTCCTGTGCCATTATAATAGCAGCGTCCTAAATAATAATTTGCATAAGGATTTCCCAAAGCTGCTGCCTTCTGATAATACTCAACTGCTTTACTCTCATCTTTTTTTACAATTTTTCCCTTTTCATAACATCTACCCAACCCATATAAGGCAAAATCGTCTCCTGCTTCCTCTCCCGCCGCAAAATAATCATAAGCTTTCCCATAATCATGCACCGGTGAATCCTCATCCGCATAGCAAAAGCCCAACAGTCCATTGCCCTTATCATATCCGGCGTCAATTACCTGCTGGCACAACTCAATTGCCCTGTCAAAACGATCCTCTGACTCATCCTCAAAAATATAGTACATGGCCTGAAAATATAAAGCCATAATACTGCCTTTACTTTTAGATAATTCAAACAGGGCGTTCGCCTTGTCTTTATCAACTTCTACGCCTCCCCAGCCACAATAATAGTAATGCCCTGCATAAGCTTTTGCATCCGCAATATCATCCCCTGCCATTTGAAAATATTCAAACGCCTTTTCGTCATTAATCTCAGTTCCGTAACCATAAAAATAACAAATTGCCAGATTATACTGTGCGCTGCTATTCTTCTGAGCTGCTTTTTCAAAACAGGAAAAAGCCTGATCGAAATTTACTTCTGTGCCTCGTCCAAAAAAATAGCACTCTCCCAATGCATTTAAATTTTTAGGCGAGCCGCCATTTTCCGTGTGCTCCAGATACCATATATACGCTTCATGTTCATCTTCAGGCGGCTCATTTCTCACTAAATATAAAATTATTGAAAGTGTTGCCGAGCATAAGAAAACAAGCAGCGAAATCTTACATATGAAAATAAGCAGCTTTTTCTTTCTTTTTCCTATACTGGAAGCTTTATCTCCCAATTCTATATCAGGTAAAAAAGGATTTATAGTATGTCGCTTATCTTCACTTTTCCATGTTCCTTTAATTATCCACTGAAAAATACAATTGATACATGTTATAACCGCAGATATAATTGTCACTATATTTGAAATGAAAGCTACTACATCCATCTTACTTCCCCCATGCTGACATTACATGCTGCAATCAGACATTCTTTTATATAGACATTTTCTACTAAAATTTTACAATTTTATCCATAAACATCAAACCCACAGCAGTTCTTTTTTTCTATACCTGATATTCCTCCCGTATTTGCTAGTATATTTGATTCAAAGCCATTGACTCAACTGACCACGTGGCATACCATCCAATGTCAGTTCCTTTTTTGGACGCTTTCATATAACTGCATCCATTCCCAATTTCTTCATTTCCTCCCGCATACGGGCCTTTTCTCTTTGCACATACACTGTCTCTGTTCCATCATGCTTCACCTGTGGATACTCATATGGAAGCATATCTGCGGATTCCCTGTAAAATCTGGCTGCAAGCTCAACTTCCCCTTTCATTGCATGGGCTCGTGCCAGATATAATTTGACCATCCCGCTATCCTTTAAAATTGAAAGCATATGATTACATGCTTCAATCAATTCATCATAATGTCTACTTGCAAGCATCAGATCTGCAAACATCGTATGCAGATCCATCAGTACCTGTAGTTCCCCACGTTTAAAAAAATATGCCTGACATCCCAACGGAGCATCCAAATACTTTTTCCATTTTGTAAAATATATAACATAATTTTGGCAAATATCTTCCGCAGACATTTGCACAATTGCTCTGCGTAATTGATAATGGACATCGTATGACTCCTGTACCATCTGCTTGGCCAATGCTGAAACCTCGCTTACATAGCCCTGATAGTATAGGAATTGTTTATCAAGTTCTTCCAATTCCTTCAGCGCAACAGGAAAGTCACCAGCCAGGTAAGCCGCCATATGGCTATACGATGCAATTGTCTGAGCCGGATAAAGCGGGTGACCGTCTATGGTTTTATTTCGTTTTCTTATCTGCTGGCAAAGAAAATGTAATAGATTCAGCGGATACCGTGCCCTGGATACTTGTCCATCCAGCATTAGTGCATATCCATACTGATACATAAACTCAAGATCATCAGGGTATTCCTGTACACACTCTTCAAGAATCTCCACACTCTCTTTGGTTTCCCCCATGCTCCTTAATAAAGCTCCCAAATGCATTTTTAACTCACATAATGTCCTTATTTCCCTTTCTCCGCCATAAGTCTTTATGTATTTCCTTAGTTTTTCTTTCAGGTACTGCCCCTCATCAAACTGTCCTTCAATGGCTCTTTCCCCGCATATATCAATGTACTGTTCCAGCCAGTTATAACAAATACAATTTTTCAATTCCACATTATGAAACATTGTTCTTGCCAAATCCTTTTGGTTTATATGTAAATTATACTGGGCGTGAAGAATTTTAAAGTCATCATCTAAATTTTCCGAATAGGTATATCCAAAAATCTTCCTTTGGCGCTCAGGAAGTGCCAAAAGAGCCTTTTCATACCGGCATAATACCTTTTCTGCCAATTCATATTGAGCGCACAATGCCGCACATACAAAATAATCACGGTCAATATAACAGGTGAGGGGTACGTCGTTTACCAAATATTGTTCCTTTTCGGCTTCCTTCCACAATTTATCAATTTCTTCTAACAAAGTATCATCTTTATACATCATTTGTAATTGACTGTGAATCTCATGAACTCTATTGAAAATATCAATTGAACGCATTTGTATATCTTTATATAACAATTCTACCGGTTCAATTCTAAACCTTACCCGAAAGCCTGGCAGCAGAAAATCATCAAGAACCTCCACAAGATTATATATTTTCCATTGCTCCTGCAAAATCAATAACTCATAAATTAAACGAACAGCGCTATTTTTATGATCATAGCCTTCAACTGTATATTTTTCCAACTCATGCATTACCATAATAAGTGCATAAACGTCAGATGCCCAGTTAGGCGCCTTTCTACAATCTTCATATTCCTTCGGAAAATATAAACGAGTCCTGCCAATTGCCCCACAGTCGGCCAATCGTATGTTGCAGCTTAAAAATGCTTCGTCTTTAAACCTTTCCCCCCTATATTCTAAAAATATATTGGAAGGTTTAATATCTCCATGTACCGGCAACTTTCCCGTTTTTATACGGCACTCCTTCATTGCATTGCAAACTGCAATCCCCAGGTATAATATATCAGCCTCTGTAAAGCGATATGTTCTCATCCAGTCCTGCAATTCCAGACCATATTTTTTATGTCCTTCAATATAGGGCATCGTAAAAAATAATGTCTGCTCTGCATTATCATAAAATACAGAAATAATATTTACCAGATTTGAGCATCTGGGAAGCCTCATCCAATTTTGAATTTCTCTGATCAGTTCATCCTGTTTCTCAGGCTGTAAAAAAGGATCGGCATCAATACTTTTTAATACCATTTCCCGATTTACCGTCATATCAAGACATTTATAAACCCGCCCTATTGCTCCATCTGTCAAACGCTTTTCCACTCTGTATTGATTGTTAATAATACTTCCTTCATGGTAAATATCGCGATCAATTACTTTTGCTTCCTTTGAAACATATGAACTGCCAAAACTTCCTGTGCTCATAAAGCCACCTTCCTTTCACCTGTATGTTCTCGCAGCAATTTCCAATACAATCTGTCTTATACCTTTAAAAACTGGGAATTCTGTTTTCCAAAATGTATTTTTTCAACTGTTTAAATTGATCACTCCCCAATTGATTTTGAATCATATTGGTAGTAGCTCCTTCCCGGTAGTTTAATATTGCATAACAGAGGATATTAACTGTAATATAATTTTCATTTCCTTCCTCACGCAAAGACTTTTCAGTTTTATCCAATAAATATTGGAACGATACCCAGTCTTCCTCCCTGTAGGTTTGTCCTTCCGTTTCATATTTCTCATCTATTTCTTTAAAAAAGCCTCTAAGGAAATCCCCATACCTGTTTCCATCATTCATTTCATATCCATTAAAGATATCAATTATGCTTCTATCCTCGTATTCTAAAAGCATTCTCAAAAGCTGTGGTGTCCGCACAGCAATGTCCTGCGCCTTATATTCTTCAAATTTCCGCAATACATACTTTTTAAGTTTCGGTTCTAAATATTGTAAAGAATCTTCCTGATTTACTTCAAAGTCATCTGCATTTCCTCCATTCCTGTACTTTTCAATCAGCCGAAGAATTCTGTCTGTTTTCTCAATCGCCATCTCGTGGTAATACCGTAAAGATGCAACAGTGAAATTTTTATTTCTTTTATCCAAATTGCATTTTGCACAACATAAAATATAGTTTTCAATATAATCCGGCTTTTCCATATTAAATCCATTTGCCTGCAGCTCGGTTAAATATTGGCCAAAATCCGGATCATAAGAATCTACTGCATTTACTGCCAGTATATGGTCAACCTGCATATCCTTCGGTTTCAGCCACTCGCCGCAATAAACGCACTTTTTCCCATATACCTCATACAATGCCCTTCGCAGATATGGATTTTCTTTTTTATAAAAGTGGTACATATGTTTTAACCTTTCTATTTTCTATATCAGCCGCAAATCAATGTTGCTATCAAGCCGATAAACGCTATTACTATCACAAATGCAAACTCCAAATACATGATTTTCGTATAGGTCATTTCTTTATTAACTTTCGCCCATAATGCTTCCTGTGTAAAAATCATGATATCGGGATCAAACTTCTCCATATACTTCTTTTCAATTACTTTAATTGCATCTTCACAATTTTTAATCATGTTTCTTGTTCTCTTATCATACATCATAAATATCCATGAAAAGAAAATGATGGAAACACAAACCACACTTTCATATATTTTCACATCCTTATCCGAACAAAACATTGCAACTAATGCTGTCAAAAACAGTGATACAATCACTATGTAAAAATTCATCATCTGCATTCTCTGGTTCGCGTGTAACTCGAAATACTTCCAAAGCGTATCCATAAAATCTTTTTCTTCCATATCAAATCCCCCTTAATATTTCTATCTGACTTATAATTCTTTTGCTAAAATTTTCATTTTGTTCTCAATTAATCTATGAGAATAACATCCCACTATAAGTATTCCATTTTTATCAATCAATGATTTTGAGCACTGGGCAATATTTAGATTCCAGTCCAAAAATATTGGAATTACTTTTGAATCATTCATTATGCCAAATTCATATTGGCAGTCACTGTCTTCTATATAATCATCTGACAAAAAAACAATGCACCTTTCGGAACGCTTTATAAAACAATATTTTGCGCGAGATATTGTCTCTCCTAAAGGAATATCTCCTTTTGTCAATATCTTATATGATATCCACCACCTGCTTTTCAATTGCCTTTTTATAACTTCAATAGCAAATTTAGCTCTACTTCCGTCTTTGTCTGCGTATGAAACATAGATATAACGCTTTTCAAACATTTCTGTCATAAGTCCCACAAACCAAATATTAATTCCCCCAATGATTGCCACCAAAACAACCCGAATTAGCGCCTCAGCTATTTCCATGTCCCCTCCTCCAATAAATTTAAAATGTAACTCTTAATTTTTTACCTTTTATTCCTCTATTACTTAACCAACTCCAAATTTTCTTCCTTACTCCCATAATTTTTAAATCCGAAAACATCTCATTGCTATTTAAGAACTGTTTACAGACCTCACACGCATTCATCATGGCATACCTTTGAAGATCATTTTTTCCAATGTCAGGGTGACTTTCTGATTTTACACTGTTTTTACCGTTTCCCCAGTCACATATTCCTTTTATCATTATACAATGAGACATACCTTTACTCTTCTTGCCATTTTTACAAAGTTTAATTTCTTCAAATATTCCATAGGCTTCCATTTCTCCGCCTATTATTCCGAATAACTCAAATGGTTTCAAAATCATGTTCATAAACTCTTTTGAATCTATTACAAATTCTCCTGTTACCATATTCCCCATCAGCACCGCAAATGCATTTTTAAGCAGCGTTCCTTTCATGGGTTCTTCAGCGTTTATATTACTTTTAAAACGACTCAGCATATAGTTATCCGGTTCTTCTACATGCAAAACTTTTATTTCAATCCCATCTTTTACCACTTTTGCTGACTTATCATAAGAAAAATGCTGCCTCCCTATCATAACATCCCCCAGGTCGCTTTTAGTATAGTCCGCTCCAAATCCAACTCCAAGTGACAAAACAGCATTAGGTTTTGCTATTTTAAGTGCCTCTCTTATTGTTTCGGCTGTTCCACCTTTTGTATATGCTCCGATATTCGTTGGTTCAATATGAACTACCTTACAATCATTTATTTTAAAAAATGTATATACGACTTTGTCTTTCCCTATCTTCACCAAATCATATCCACTATTCTCTGCAAAAAAAGCAGTCAATGTTTCACATTCTATCTGATTGGCTGTGACAATCATTACTTGCACATTTGCAAGATATCTGTATATTTTTTTACTTTCTTCCCATATGATGCTGGTTCTCCTCTTCTGCTCTTTTACAAATTCTCTGGATTTGCCTATAAAGTCTGCATTCTTATCAATAAAATCCCTTATACCTTTACTTACCTGTTCACAATTATTTGAACACATATTTATCTCCCTTGTATTCCTATAATTTCTTCTTCGTCCTTTACTGACACTATGTACTCTATTTCTTCCAAAAATGTCAAATTTCCATTTATCATTACTTTTATGTAATAAGTATAAGACTATATTGTAGTCATTGTCAATCCCATAAAGTGTACTACTCCTTTATTTCTATATTTTTCATGGTATTATTTCATTTTCCGCACGAAAAAGAGCGTTGTTCTTCCTTTTCAAACAACACTCTTTCGACATTTTATTTTCTATGAAGTTTACAAAAATATTTTTCTTACTTTTCCAAAATTATTTCAATTCACTATTTATTAGTGAGGGCAGGTAACATAATTTGTGGTGGAAACCAAATCGCCAATCCAAATCGTATCGCAGTTTGTACATCTTGTGGAATTATAAGTATACACCGTACATCCACCGCTGCTGTTTCTTTCATGCATCTGAAGATAACCAGATACAATACTATGTTTTAAGCAGAGAATGTGTGGGCTGGTTTCGTCTGCCGGATAAATATTTCCGTTTTTATCTACAAACTGTCTGTCATACTTAATTATACTTAAATCAAAATTATACTCATCCTGAGAATCACTTTCCATCCACATTAACTCACTATTTATTGCAATTTCTGCTTCCCTTTCAGAAGTCGCTTCCATTTGGTATACATTCGGATATGCCAATGCTGTCAAAGAATTTGCAAACAGCATCACAGCAAACACACCTGCTGCAATTACCTTTTGCCAGGTTTTTCTTTGCTTTTCATTCATAATTAAAACCACCCTTTCCTTTGCCTTTTTACGATTGCCTGCAAATGAGCTCTCAAGTGCCGGTCTCTCCTGTATTTCTTCCATATTCTTAACAATCAGTTTCGCATAAATGCCCTTTTCTGCAAGGCTGTGATTCCGCACAATCAACTCATCACATGATGTTTCACATACAGCCGCTAAGCGACGTTTGAAAATATGGACGACAGGATTAAACCAATACAGACAACATATAAATTCCAACAAAATCTTAATTAGCAGATCATTCCTTATAATATGTATCATTTCATGGCGTAAAATCAATTCCAGCTCATTGGGAGTATAATCCTCCTGCAGAAAAATCACAGGCCTTATCGTCCCTAATGTAAAGGAATCATGATCGGAAGATATTTGAAAAATTTCCGGTTTCCGCTTTAAATGAACTTTCCCGCAAAGTTCTTTCAGCAGTTTTTCCGCCTCCCGGCTCTCACACTTTTTCGCCATTTGAAGCAGGCTTTTTCTGCGCTGAAAATAAGCAATAAGCTTTCCGGCCAAAAGTAAAACAGCAACGCCAAACCATATTCCTGAAATCAGCAACAGCTTTTTGTAATCCTGTGTCCAAAAAGCGCCCTTTTTCTCTGTTACAATTTTAGCAGCAGCTACCGCTATTTCTACTTTCACACTTTCCCTGGCAAAGGAACTGATCATATTTCGATAAATCCTCTTCAACCACATCCAGGGAAGCAGATAAACAAATAATATAATGACCAGCGCCTTATACTTCATACTCTGCGTCAAAAAACTTCCGCATATCCATACCCAGCAACAGTAACCTAAAAATAAAGCAGTTCCTGCGAATGTCATTAGTAATAGATACTTCATTCTGCAATATAAGCCATCCTACTTATTCTGCATTTTGTCAATCAGTGCATTAAGCTCTTCGGCGTCTTCCTTTCTTATCTTTGTATCACCCACTAATGCAGCACAAAAATCTCCCAGTTTTCCACCATAAAAATCATCCAGTATCTCCTGTGTCTGCCTTTGGAGCAATTCCTTTTCAGATAAAGCGGCCTGTACATAAGCATACTTCCGGTTTACAATGCCTTTCTTTTCCAAACGGGAAAGCAATGTATTAAGTGTCTGACGCTTCCAGTTCCTGCCTCTTAGATTAACTAGCTCCAGTAAATCTTTCGTCTGAATCGGCTCTGTATATTCCCAGAGTACCATCAAAATCTCCCGCTCTGCGTCGGCTAATTTATATCTGTCCTTCACTGTTTGTCTCCTTTGCGCCTCAATCTTACTACATAGTTGTAATCTTGTCAAATGTTTCTTTGGTAAATTTTTAGAATTGCGCATATAAAGAGCTTTAGCTCTAATTCCTCTAGATTTCTGCTATAAAAAATGAACTAGGAATAACCCAGTCTCGTATACACATCT
>VSNT01000013.1 GCA_009774465.1 Lachnospiraceae bacterium | reverse complement strand
AAGTATAATATACTTTTATGTGATGAAAGTGTCACCAAACGGCAGGATAACAGTATCTTAATAGTAAGGATGTGATAAATTATGAAAATAGAAAAAGTAAATGATCATCAAATTCGCTGTACCCTTACCAGAGAAGATTTAGCTGACAGAGAGCTAAAGCTTAGCGAACTTGCTTATGGTACCGAAAAAGCCAAAGATTTATTCCGTGATATGATGCAGCAGGCATCCTTTGAATTTGGATTTGAAGCGGAAGATATTCCTTTAATGATAGAAGCAATTCCTCTGAATTCTGAGTGCATTGTTCTGATTATTACCAAAGTGGAGGATCCGGATGAACTTGATACACGTTTCTCCAAGTTTGCCCCTTCTGTCCACGAGGACGACAACACTTTGGATGAGGTTCTCGACACCATTGCTGAGGGTGCGGATGATGTGCTGGATCTGTTTAAAAAGATTCAAAATGGTAAATCCGCAAGCACTATCTCCGAAGCCGACGCATCAATAAAGGATGCTGGTGTTCAGGGAAGCAGAGCATCCTTTAAAAAGGCGCTCCAAAAGAAGCTTTCCGAGCAGAGTGCTTCTACGGAAATGACCAGAATTTATTCTTTCACCAGTCTTCGCGAGGTGACCGGTTTATCTCATGTTTTATCAGGCTTTTATAATGGTACAAACTCCTTGTACAAACAAAAAGAAGGCTCCTATATACTGGTACTTTCCAAAAGCGGCCATACACCGGTGGAATTTAATAAAATATGCAATATTCTTTCCGAATACGGAACCTGCATAAAATCAGTACCGGCTTCCGAAGCCTATCTGGAAGAACATTTTGAAGCAATTGTTAAAAATACTGCATTACAGTCGTTATCCTGTATTTAATCATTTTGGCTGTTTGATTCTTAATTCATGGTAAATGTATTTGAGAAATTTGTCTTAAAATACATTTACCATGAATTTTTATGCAAAAATACTTGGTTTTTGTCAACATTAATGATAGAATGAATTGTTTAATTTACTTATGAAAGGGGTTAAAATTATGAAAAAACTAAAACGCGTGCTGCTGGCTGGTGCAAGCGTCATGTCTCTGTGCTTTCTGCTTATGCCTATTGTAGCTTACGCTGCAGAAGAAGAAGCATACACGCCTTCCATGTATGCAACTATCTGGGCCCTTGTGCCTCCTATCGTTGCAATCGTGCTTGCACTTATTACCAAGGAAGTTTACAGCTCCCTGTTTATCGGAATACTGGTAGGAGGGCTGTTTTATTCAAACTTCAACTTTGAAGGAACTGTCATGCACATATTTAATGACGGATTTGTATCTGTCCTTTCCGACAGCTATAATGTTGGTATTTTGATTTTCCTGGTTATTTTAGGTGCTATGGTAAGCCTTATGAACCGTGGCGGAGGCTCTGCCGCTTTTGGACATTTTGCCAAGGAAAAAATCAAAACCCGGGCAGGAGCGCAGCTTGCAACTATCGCTCTGGGCGTACTTATTTTTATAGATGATTATTTCAACTGTCTTACTGTGGGAAGTGTTATGAAGCCCGTTACCGATGAGCACAAAGTTTCCCGTGCAAAGCTTGCATACTTAATTGATGCAACAGCCGCTCCCATTTGTATTATTGCGCCTATTTCTTCCTGGGCGGCCGCAGTTTCCGGATTTGTAGAAGGTGAGGATGGTTTTTCTATTTTTATTAAGGCAATCCCCTACAATTACTACGCACTGCTTACCATCATAATGATGATTGCCCTTGTTCTTTTAAACGTAGACTTTGGTTCCATGAAAACCCATGAAGCAAATGCATTAAAAGGCGATCTTTTTACCACCTCAGATCAGACAGCAGGCAATGAGGAAGCTGCTCCTTTAAATTCAAAAGGCAAAGTAATCGATCTGGTAATTCCCATTATTACTTTGATTGTCTGTTGCGTTATTGGAATGATTTACACCGGCGGCTTTTTTGCAGGTGAAAATTTTGTTTCTGCATTTTCCAATTCGGATGCTTCCGTAGGACTTGCTTTGGGAAGTATTTTTGCAATGATTATTACTATCGTTATTTATTTAATCAGAAGAGTCCTTACCTTCAGCGAATGCATGGAATGCCTTCCTTCCGGATTTAAGGCAATGGTGCCTGCCATTTTAATTCTGACTTTTGCATGGACACTAAAGGCCATGACTGACAGCCTTGGAGCTGCCGTATTTGTTGCTTCCGCTATGGAACAAAGTGCAACAGGTCTTATGAATTTCCTGCCTGCAATTATTTTCCTTGTAGGATGTTTCCTGGCATTTTCCACCGGAACCTCATGGGGTACCTTTGGTATCTTAATCCCTATCGTAGTTGCTGTATTTGCCAATTCAAATCCGCAGCTTATGATTATTTCCATTTCTGCCTGCATGGCCGGCGCTGTTTGCGGAGATCACTGTTCTCCTATTTCAGATACCACCATCATGGCAAGTGCCGGTGCCCAGTGTAACCATGTAAACCATGTTACCACCCAGCTTCCCTACGCACTTTTAGCTGCCGGTATTTCCTTCCTTACCTATTTAATTGCCGGTTTTGTACAAAATCCCTGGGTACCGCTTCCCATTGGAATTATATTGCTTCTTTTGTGTCTGTTTGGTATTAAAGCGGCGCAGAAACCGCAGGAATAATTTATGCGGGACAGCGAATGCTGCGTTTTGTGTAAGCCACCTTAATAAAAAAGCGCTGTATCGGAAAACTGACTGCCGATACAGCGCCTTTATTTCCGCGAGCAACGAGCCAAAGTCATGCCTGCATGACCTTGGCGACTGCCGCGAGGGTGAAATACCCCGTAGCGGGGTATTTCACTTTTTCATCACTTAGCGTAAGATAGATGGCATTCGTTGTTTAACATAAGGATAGTTTTATCCGTTGTTTATAATGCCTCAATTTTAGCCATCAAATCATTTATATCCATGCCATGAACCATAGCTGCTTCCTCAAGGCTTTCCGCCTGCGCAGAAGGGCATCCCAGGCAATGCATGCCTGCTTCCATAAGAACAGGTGCTACGTCCGGATTGGTTCTTAAAATTTCACCAATTGTCATGTCTTTGGTAATCTGTGCCATAATATATAACCTCCTTTAACTGTAAGCATTCATTTCAGCAGATTTTTCTTCGTATCTGCGCCATTACAGTATAATACTTTGCCCAGATTCTGGCAAGTCTAATCCTTTTTCCTGAATCAATATTCCTGAATTTCATTTATCAAAAAATATGTATTTCCCCATCCTCACAATAAGCCGCCAAATCCGAAAATGCACTGAAATTCAATTCAATTGCCAGTCTGGTGCCAGGAATGTTCACAATATCCATTACTTCCCCTTCCCATGTAATGCATTTACAATCTACAGAATCTCCATTTTCCCTGAATACATATAATCCTGCCTCGCTACATGTCCCATAATTTACAGAATATCCTGCCGAAGCAGAGGAAAATAATAATCGGTCACTTTCCAGATTATCCCACCCATCCAGGATAATGTCCCCCTCTAAATTCATATAGACAATCCCTTTATCGCAAATAATCACATTTCCAAGACAATTTTCCTTCTTAAGGACAGTCTGTGCAGCAGTATCATAAATATGCAGTTCATTGCTGCGCCTGTTCAGCGTGGTAAAAACGTCGTGTTCCAAAATAGAATTAACAAATCCATAATTAATACCTGATATTTCATTTTCTGTTAAATCAAATTGTTTCATTGCTTTTAATACCAGATTTTGAAGGTCATCTGCTTTGATCGCTTTATTATTTTCAAGCAAATACGCCTCACATAAATGACCTGTTTCCAGATACAGACAATTATCTTTTATCAGCATATTGGCGCATCCCCACAGTTCCTCCTCCCAGGGAATAAGGATTTCATTTTCTCCGGTGGTTAAGTTAAAGCGGCCAACACCTGCCTTGTCGCCTGCATCAGCAGGATATTTTATATAATAAAGCGTATCATTATCCAGACATCCGGGCTTAATATTTCCTTCCAATAATTGCGCAATCTCATTGGTCTGTAAATTAATGCTTTGTAAATATCCTGCTGCCCCATAAAATAAAATATTATCATTTCTTTTAACAGGATTATAACAGTTATTTTTTACAACAATGCCGGAATCGAAATCTGCCATTTCCGTTATGGGCTCCTGTATTGTATTTCCAGGCCTCTCCGCTTCTGCCGATATGTATTCCTCAGCATTTGCCGATTGTTCAAAAACATACGGACGCACCAACGCGCAGCCAGTTAAAAGAAAAACACAAAGCAGACAGCACAAAGTCCATTTTCTGCTTTTTACAAATGTTCGTGAAAGCAAAAAAATTCTTTCTTTCATCATACTTTTTCTTCCTTTCATTGTGGTTCCTATGGTGAGTCCATAAGTTTTCTGTTTTTTGCTTATTAATTGAATCAGCGTAAGTCCATAAGCGTTCTGATTTTCAGCACCGACCATATGAATAACAGCTTCATCACAGGCAAGTTCGCAATCTCTTCCTGAATAATATATTGCTATCCATACAAAAGGATTAAACCAATAAAATGCGCAGCAAAAATATTTCAATAGATTCCAAAATATATCCCCTTGCTCAAAATGGCAGATTTCATGCAAAACCATGTAACGTATCTGCTCCTGATCTTTCACCATATCCGGATGCAGATAAATATTTTTTCCAAATAAAAATGGAGTACTTGGGTAGTTCACTAAATAAATATTAAAACTGTTTCGGATAGAATTTTTTCTATCTACTATATCACTTAGCGATATTGCTTTATAAAGCCGTCGTTTCCCTGTCAAACTGATGGCAAAAACAACATTGTTGATTACAAAAAGCAGTAACAGTAATGAAGTGATTCCCAACCTTAATCTTTTCCATATCTCCTTAAAACCAGCCTGCTCTATATTGAAATTTTCACCCTTATTCAGCCACTGTATTATTCCATTTTTGTGATTTTCTTCCCCAAGATTTTTATCTGTAAACGAAACCGGCGCTTCTTCCAAATAACTGTTCAGCTCAGGCATGTCCGTATCCTGTATGTAAGATATTTCAATATCCTGATTTACTTTATCTGTCTTTTCCTCCCTTTGAATCCCTTCAGCAGCTATGGGAATTTTAATGTGGAAAAAAGAGGAAAAAAATAAATATAAGGGCAATATAAGCCAAAAGGAGTATTGTAATTTACGCGTAATTTTTCCCATTCCCATTTTGCGAACCGTCAAGATCCCCAAAACGATAATCCCTGAGCCAATTACAGAATAAATCAAAGAATTCATAATATCCTCCTGGCTATTTTTTTAACATATTCAATAGTTCATCAATTTCAGCATCAGAAAGCTTTTCTTCCTTAATCATAGTATTAATCATAAGTCCCAGATTTCCGGAAAATACTTTGTCAAGAAAAGTATCAATTTCCTGAAGCTGCGCATCCGTTCTGGTAATATCGGCATAGTAAAGCTTTGCTCTCTCTCCTTCCTTATGATGAACAGCTCCCTTCGCTTCCAGCCTTTTTAAATAGGTAATCACAGTGTATTTTGACCATCCTGTCTCTTCCTTTAACGCCTTGGTCAGTCTGGTTATGGTCTGCGGCTCCTGATCCCATATTATATCCATTATTTTCCATTCATAAGCTGATAATTGAACCATATCTAAATTTTTCCTTTCAAAAACAGGTTGACACAAGTACACCTATTTTATATCACAAAAGGTGTACTTGTGTCAACCTGTTTTATTTCTAAACACTTTTTACAAAAAATTTCTAAATTTTCCCTAAAATCCGTACTATGTTCATAAAAAAGTACACTCTTTGCCTTGACTGTAAATGACATTGTAACATATAATGAGGGTACGGTAATAGCATAGTTTTATGCACAAATAAATCAAATAATTTTTAATAGGAGGCTTACGCAAAATGAGACCAGAATGGAAAGATTTTGTAGGCGGCAAGTGGGAAAATGAAGTTAACGTACGCGACTTCATTCAGAGAAACTATCATCCTTATGATGGTGATGAATCCTTCTTAGCTGAAGCTACACAGAACACAAAAGACTTATGGCAGATGGTACTTGATCTGCAGAAGAAAGAACGTGAGGCAGGCGGTGTTCTTGATATGGATACCAAGGTTGTATCTACAATTACCTCACACGGACCTGGTTACTTAGACAAGTCCAAAGAGACCATCGTTGGTTTCCAGACAGATGCACCTTTTAAGCGTTCCTTACAGCCTTATGGCGGTATCAGAATGGCAGAAAAGGCTTGTGCAGACAACGGTTACGAAGTTGATCCTGAAATCAGTGAGTTCTTCTCAACACATAGAAAAACACACAATGCAGGATGTTTTGACGCTTATAACGCTGAAATGAGAGCATGTCGTTCCGCACATATCATTACAGGTCTTCCGGATGCATACGGACGTGGACGTATTATCGGCGACTACAGACGTGTTGCTCTTTACGGTATTGACAGACTGATTGAGGACAAACAGGCACAGAAGGATTCTACCGGACGTGTTATGACAGATGATGTAATTCGTCTTCGTGAAGAGCTTTCCGAGCAGATGGTTGCTCTTAAAATGATGAAGGAAATGGCTGCTTCTTACGGCTGCGATATTTCCAAACCTGCAACCAATGTACAGGAAGCTATTCAGGCTGTTTACTTCGGATATTTATGCTCAGTTAAAGAGCAGAACGGTGCAGCCATGAGCCTTGGACGTACTTCAACCTTCCTTGACTGCTACGCAGAAAGAGACCTTGCTAACGGAACATTTACAGAACAGCAGATTCAGGAATTTGTTGATCACTTTATTATGAAGCTTCGCTGCGTTAAGTTTGCACGTACTCCTGAGTACAACCAGATCTTCGCTGGCGATCCTGTATGGGTAACCGAATCCCTTGGCGGTGTTGGTGTTGACGGACGTCCTATGGTAACAAAGATGAGCTTCCGTTACCTGCACACACTCACCAACTTAGGTCCCAGCCCTGAACCCAACCTGACAGTTCTCTGGTCTACAAGACTTCCTGAAAACTGGAAGAAATACTGTGCAAAGATGTCCATCCAGACCTCTTCCATTCAGTATGAAAATGATGACCTTATGAGAGTAACCCACGGTGATGATTACGGTATTGCATGCTGTGTATCTTCTATGGTTATCGGTAAGGAAATGCAGTTCTTCGGCGCAAGAGCAAACCTGGCTAAGTGTCTGCTTTATGCATTAAACGGTGGTGTTGATGAAGTTACCAAGAAACAGGTAGGTCCCAAGTATCGTCCTGTTGCAGGCGATGTTCTTGACTTTGATGATGTATACAGCAAATTCATCGATATGATGGAGTGGCAGGCAGATGTATATGTAAATACTCTGAACATCATTCATTATATGCATGACAAATACTGCTATGAAAGAGCTGAAATGGCACTTCATGACAGAGACGTTAAGCGTTACTTTGCAACAGGTGTTGCAGGTCTTTCCATCGTTGCTGACTCTTTATCAGCAATCAAATATGCAAAGGTAGAAGTAGTAAGAGATGAAGACGGAATTATTGTAGACTTCAAGACAACCGGTGAATTCCCTAAATATGGTAATGATGATGACCGCGTAGACAGCATTGCTCAGGAAGTTGTTCATAAATTCATGACAGCAATCAGAAGACATCATACCTACAGAAATGGTGTTCCTACCACATCAATTCTTACCATTACTTCTAACGTAACTTATGGTAAGGCAACAGGAAACACACCTGACGGACGTAAGAAAGGCCAGCCTTTTGCTCCTGGTGCTAACCCGATGCATGGACGCGACACTCATGGTGCAGTCGCATCCTTATCTTCTGTATCCAAGCTTCCTTTCAATGATGCACAGGATGGTATCTCCAATACCTTCACCATCATTCCCGGAGCACTCGGCAAGGAAGATAAAGTGTTCGCTGGCGATATCGAGCTTGACTTAAACAAATAATTATAATTCGCTTTCAGGAGGTACAATGCAATGGATGACAATAAAATGATCGATGACCTTGTAAAGATGCTGGATTCCGGCATGGCTATGGGGGTAGGACATGTAAATGTGGACTACGACGAGACAAAGGATAAGTCAAAAGAGGTTCAGACTATGGGATGCACAGATTGCTCCAGGACTCCTCTGGCATGCAGCGTACCTACTCTGGAAGATGGTTTGGATGATTTTCATTAATAAAAGGAGGTAAATTATCATGGCTACAAATGCAGCACAGGTAGATAACTTAGTATCATTATTAGATGGTTACGCAACAAAGGGCGGACATCACCTTAACGTTAACGTATTAAACAGAGATATGTTATTAGATGCTCAGAAGCATCCTGAGAACTATCCTCAGCTTACAATCCGCGTTTCCGGATATGCTGTTAATTTCATCAAATTAACACCCGAGCAACAGGCTGACGTTATTTCCCGTACATTCCATGAATCTATCTAATAAAAGTATAATGTGAACGAAAGCCCTCTGGTCATTTGACCGGAGGGCTTTTTATATGCTGTTTTATTTTTCATCCCTTTTAAATTCCAGAATGTCCCCTGGCTGGCAGTCCAACACATCACAGATTGCATTTAAAGTAGAAAATCTGATTGCGCTTACCTTTCCGGTCTTAATATTGGAAAGATTCACATTTGCAATTCCAACCTTCTCTGCAAGTTCATTTAGGGAAATTTTCCGGTCCGCCATCATACGGTCTAATCTTAAAATAATTGCCACTTTATCCGCCTCCTTCTACAATGTTTCATCTGACTGCTTCTGCAGCTCGCATCCATATTCAAAAATATTAAGGACACACCATGATGCCAGTCCTGCTATCAATCCAATGCCAAGGCTTGTTGATAATGTATACAAGGTAAGCAATATAAAGGTTATTCTTAAATTCCTGATGACCTTGGGTTGAAATGGTGAATAGCTCTCCTGAAATGTTTTAAAAATCTTTCCCACAAAGTGGAGAACTACAGTGAAACATACTAATACCACTCCCATTTTCGTCAAATATAACCCCAGAGCCAGCGCAATCTGTCCATCCTCCACCATATGCTGCAGCATCTGCCCCTCAAAAGCCCAGTCAAATTCTTCTACTGTAAATTCACCATGTCTCAACGCTGCATCAAATGATGCATTGAAAAATTCCTGTCTCCCTATCATAATAAATCCTGTAATCAAAAGAATCACTGCTGCCACGATAAGAAAAACTTTAACAATGTTGGTTACTGTAAATGCCGCCTTACTGCTTTTTTGAATTTTTTCAATTTTTAAATTATTCTCGTTCATATCTCCCTCTTTTCCGCGCTGCTTTTTTACACAATGCCTGCAAATCTGCAATGCTGATATACTTTTAACAGCCATAATCATCCTGGCAGCTTCATATATGCACTTTGCCTCAGATTACTTTTTGTCATGACTTTCAGGCTGTTACCTGCCTTATGTACTCATATTATACCCAATATATATGTTTGTCAATAATAATTTAATGATAAACATTAATTATTTTACTTTTTATATTATTCCATTGTTTTTTATATACAATCTGTTATACTATATATTGGATAGTAAAAAGAAAAGTTTCAATAAAAAATGCCGTTTATGCGAATCTCAGCAAAGCTGAGATAAAAGCAGCGTAGAAATGAGGTAAAATATGCAAGGAAGAATTCATTCACTGGAAAGTTTCGGCACTGTAGACGGTCCCGGCACCCGATTTGTGGTATTTGTTCAGGGCTGCCCCATGCGATGTGCATACTGCCATAACCCCGACACCTGGGCTATGACAGGCGGCACTATGATGGAACCGGAAGAAATTTTCGAGCAATATAAAAGAAATCAGGAATTTTATAAAAAAGGCGGAATTACTGTTACCGGCGGAGAACCGCTTATGCAAGTGGATTTTCTCATTGATTTGTTTACGATTGCAAAGGCAAATCAGGTTCATACCTGTATTGATTCCTCAGGTATTGCCTATAAGCCGGACAATACGGAATTTATAAAAAAGCTGGATAAATTAATGGAATTGACCGATCTTGTGATGCTGGATATTAAACACATTGATCCTGAAAAGCACAAGGAACTTACTGCCCAGCCCAACGACGGTATTCTTGCTTTTGCTTCTTACTTAAATGAAAAACATGTGGATATGTGGATCAGGCATGTAGTGGTTCCCGGTATCACAGATGATGATAATTACTTATATAAGCTTGGTTATTTTATCGGACAGTTTTCCAATTTAAAGGCTCTTGATGTACTGCCTTATCACACTATGGGTGAAAACAAATACGAAAAGTTGGGAATTCCTTATAAATTAGCCGGTGTTCCTGCTATGGATAAAAACAGGATTGTGGAAAAAAAGGAAGTTATTTTAAATGGAATAAGAGATCGCAGAAAAGAGGACTCTGCTTCCTAATTTTACACTTGTATTCCCCATGATTTTATATTAGAATGTACTAAGAGTGATTGATAATTTTATATCAGGCATATTTTTAAGGAGGTTTAGGTTATGGCATATGTAATTAGTGACGCTTGCATCTCTTGTGGTGCTTGTGCCGGACAGTGTCCTGTTGGCGCTATCAGCGAAGGCGATGGAAAATTTGAAATCAATGCTGATACATGCATCAGTTGTGGTTCCTGTGCAGGCGGATGTCCTGTTGGCGCCATTTCTGAAGAATAGTCAAGGCGAAGTAAAGGGCTGTCACAGTTTTTTGTGGCAGCCTTTTTTCCAATTTTAAACATTAACTTTTTTCTTCCAGAAAAATCCAACTTTTTGTTTTTCCTTCTTTTGTATATCAATTTCATCAGAATTTACTGTTTCCTCCGAATAATCATTTTTTTCCGGACCTTTTTCCTTCCTTTCCATCCTTACGCTGCGTCCTTTTTTCCCTCTTTTATTTCTTTCCCGGAGAAGCTCGTCAATTTGCCGGAAATGTTCCTCCTGCCTGCTGATTCGCTCCTCCTCTCTTGCGTCTTCCCGTTCCTCCTGAAGACGAAACTGATAATCCAGCTCTTTTAACAAGCTTTCCTTCACTTCTCTGACAAGTTCCTCATTACTGCTATGTACTGCATCCACGATCATTTCCTTCAGCAATTGCTGCAGTCGTATATTTTTCTGCTCTCTGGTTTCCTCCTGAACTGCCATATCGCTCTCCGCCACAGGCAGGAATTCTCCTTTTTTCACCATAAGCACGTGGCGTTTGCCTATATCCGCCTGAAAACCGCCGCTTTTTAATATGTGACGTATGGCCTTCAACTGCAGTCCCTGCTCTTTTAATTCCTTAATCTTTTGAAACTGCTTAATATCCTCTTCCGTATAGTAACGATGCCCCATTTCATTTCTTTTGGCAGGCATATCAAGTTCCTCCTCCCAGTACCTGAGTACATGAGCCTCAACCTGCACCTGCCTGGCAGCGTCAGAAATCATAAAAATCTTTTCCGCCTGTTTCATAATAATTAGCTCCTTTCTAAAAAAGGACAGGCCCATCCCGGCTTGTCCTCTTTCGTAAAAAATATTTTATTTTTGAAGGTTTGCAAACTTGGTATAATCCGGCAGCCATACCAACTCTACCGTACCTATAGGACCATTTCTCTGTTTTGCAATAATGATCTCTGCAATCCCCTTTTTCTCGGTATCTTTATTATAATAATCATCTCTATAGATAAACATTACCACGTCAGCGTCCTGCTCAATTGCTCCCGACTCACGCAAATCCGAAAGCATGGGACGATGATCGGGCCTTTGCTCTACTGCCCGGCTTAGCTGTGATAATGCAACTACAGGCACATTCAGTTCCCTGGCAAGAGCCTTTAAGGAACGGGATATATCAGATATTTCCTGCTGTCTGGAATCAGAGCCCCGTCCGCTTCCACTCATCAATTGTAAATAGTCAATGATAATCAGCTTTAAGTCATGCTCTAATTTATATTTCCGGCACTTGGAGCGCAGCTCTGAAATACTGATTCCCGGCGTATCATCTATAATTAAATTAGACTTTCCAATAACTCCCGCACTTTCAATCAGCTTTTCCCATTCCGCATCGGAAAGGTTTCCTGTGCGCAGATGCTGGGAATCTACTCTTGACTCCAGCGAAAAAAGACGGTTTACCAGCTGTTCCTTACTCATTTCCAAACTGAAAATTGCAGTCGTCTGATCCAGCTTAAACGCCACATACTGGGCAATATTAAGTACAAATGCAGTTTTTCCCATAGAAGGTCTTGCCGCTATTAAAATCAGGTCAGAAGGCTGCATACCGGCTGTCCTGTAGTCCAGATCAATAAATCCTGTTGCAATGCCAGTCACATTCCCGCTGCTTTTGGAAGCCTTCTCAATTTTATCCATAGCATTCATTACAATCTGCCTTATAGGAACAAAATCTCCGGTGTTTCTTTTCTGTACCAGCTCAAAAACTCTCTTTTCAGTATCCTCCAAAATAACTTCCAGATTTTCTTTTCCTATGTAACAGGTATTGGCAATTTCCTCATTTAAGCGGATCAGTTTACGCAGAGTGGCTTTTTCAGCTACAATGCCTGCATAATATTTTATATTTGCAGAAGTAGGAACTGCTGTAATCAGATCTCTGATAAATTCCAGACTGCTTACTTCTGGCGGCACATCCTTTTCACGAAGCCGGTCCTGCAGCGTTACCAGATCCACAGGCCTTCCCTCATCATTTAATTCCACCATAGTGTCAAAAACAACACCATACTGTTTATTATAAAAATCATCACCGCAGATAATTTCCGAGGCAATCGTAATCGCTTCCCGATCCATAATCATTGCGCCAATTACCGATTGCTCCGCTTCAATACTGTGGGGCAATACACGCTTTAAAAGCGCCTCATCCGTTGCTGCCATTTATATTTAACCTTTCATTTCCGTAACTTTAACCTTCAGCTTACCTGTCACACTTGGATGCAGCTTTACGCCAACCTCATATACACCAAAACTTTTAATCTGCTCCGGCAGGATAATTTTCTTTTTGTCGATTTCCTTGCCGCACTGCTGCTTATATCCCTGTGCAATCTCCTTACTGGAAACAGAGCCAAAGGTTCTTCCTCCTTCTCCGGCCTTAATGGACAATACCACTTCATCCTCTTCCATTGCTCTGGCAAAAGCTTTGGCATCATCAAGAAGCTGCTTTGCGTGCTTTTCATCATTTGCTTTTCTCAGCTTAAGATCATTTAAGTTCTGGTTGGTTGCCTCTATTCCCAATTTCTTAGGCAGAATGAAATTTCTTGCATATCCGTCGTTTACATTAACAATTTCATCCTTTTTCCCTAAACTCTTTACATCCTCTAATAAAATAACTTTCATTTTTCTACCATTCCTTTCTGCATCAATTGCCTTCACAGGCTAATCTACTACCAGATCGCCCTCTTCAAGCATTTTATCCAATGTTCCCTTTAAAAGTCCAATCCCCTCAGCAATGGAAACTCCATTTAACTGGCAGCCTGCTGTGCCTAAATGGCCGCCGCCGCCCATTTTTTCCATAATAATCTGAACATTTACTTCATCTATTGATCTGGCGCTGATAAAAATCTGATTTTGATACTCTGTCAGCACAAAGCTGGCCTTTACTCCTCTTATATTAAGCAGTTCATTGGCGGCCTGTGCCCCCACCACAGTAGGACTTTGTATGTCCTCACTGGTACAGGTGGAAATTGCAAATGAATTCCTGTAGATTTCCGCCTGACTGACTGCATCAGCTTTGGCCTTATATTCAGTGGCATTTTCCCTGAAAAGCTTGCGGACTCTGGTTACGTCCGCACCATTTCTGCGAAGGAATGCCGCTGCCTCAAAGGTTCTGACACCTGTTTTTGTCATGAAATTACTGGTATCAATCATAATGCCAGAATACATGCAATCTGCTTCCTCAGCGGTAATCCGAATATTTTCTCCAATGTACTGTAAAATCTCAGAAACCATCTCACAGGCAGAAGAGGCATAAGGCTCCACATAAGAAAGAGTTGCATTTTCAATAATCTCTGAACCCTGTCTGTGATGGTCTAAAACCACAATTGATTTACACACACGCAAAAGCTCGGGGCATTCCGTTATACTTGGCTTATTCACATCCACCACCACAAGCACCGTATTATTTCCGGCAAGTTCCAACGCCTGCTGGCTGCCAATGATCATATCATCATGAAACTCTTCGTGTCTCTTAAACATGTCCACCACAGGCTGCATGGATGTACTCACATCATTAAGCACAATGCTGGCTTTCCGGTCCAGCGTAGTTGCAATACGGTAGATGCCTACTGCTGCTCCAAAGCTGTCCACATCGGCAAGTCTGTGCCCCATAATAATCACCCGCTCTTTGGTGGAAATAATTTCCCGAAGCGCCTGTGCCTTCACTCTGGCTTTTACTCTGGTATTCTTTTCTACCTGCTGGCTCTTTCCACCATAATAAACAACATTTTCCGGTGTTTTGACCACTGCCTGGTCACCACCCCGTCCAAGCGCCAAATCAATGGCATTGCGGGCAAATTCATAATTCTGTGCATAAGAAAGACCATCAAGCCCAAGGCCAATACTGATCGTCACTGCCATTTCATTTCCAATATTTACTGTTTTCACATCCTCCAGAATATCAAACTTGCTGGCCATCAAAAGCTCCGTTGCCTTTTTACGGAGGATGATCATATACTTGTCCTTCTCAATCTTTTTACAGATTCCGTCAAGCGCTGAAATATATTTATTTACCTTCCTGTCTATCAGTGCAATCAGCAGGGAGCGCCTTACTTCCTCCACGCTCTCTAAGGCTTCGTCATAATTGTCCAGATATACCATGCCTACTGCAAGACTCTGATCATCTACTTCCTGAAGGGCGATCCGAAGCGCAGTCTCATCAAACAGATAAAAGGCAATCAAATATCCCCTGTAATCATCTGCTTCAAAAATATCACTGCTTTCCACTGCCTCGCGCATGGAAATTTTACGCATCCTGGCGGTAAAATTCCTGTCTTCAAAAGTAATATTCACTTCCGAAAATTCTGTTTCTTCCGGCAGTTTTTCCTTTGTAATAGAAGGAAAAAGCGACGTAATTGATTTCCTGTATCCCTTTTCCTTATGCACCACTTTTTCAAAGGCTGCATTGGTCCATATAATCCGGCCGTCATCGTCCAGCATGGCATATGGAATCTCAAATTCTCTAAGCAGCACCTTCTGAACTTGTCCATACTGAGTTGCGAAGCTCACCAGTTCATTAATAATAACCGGTTTATTATAAAATTGAAGCGACAAAACTACTGCAAAATAAAGTAATGCAAAGCAGGTCACTACCAACCCGGCCGGCACATTAATCAGGTACACTACCAGATTGACCAGCACCAGTAAAAATCCCAAATATAAAGAAGTCTGTACATATCTTTTCAGCCTTCCCTTTAACTTAATTCTGCTTTTTGATGGAGACATTGCAAAAAGTACCCTTCTTATCCGTTGTTTGACTATTGATTGATACAGCTTAAAATATACATCTTAGTATATCATTTTTTCCGGAAAGTTTCCACCTTATTATTCAGATGCTTTTAGACATGTTTTTACTTTTTTCGCACGGTTCTTTAACTTAAAAAGAAATTTAAATAATAGGTAACCGGAAACAGAAAAGAAATCCAGTCTGCTCCAGGAAGATATCTGCCTGTTTTTATAAAAACAGGGGAAAACAGACAACATCCCAAAAGCAAAGCAGGAAGCATCCCGTACAGCACCGTGCTTTTTCTGACCAGCAGATACAGTCCTCTCAAATAAACTTCCAGAATCAGCGCATAAATAAAAAGTCCTTTTATTTCATGAAAAATTCCACTGTCCGTTCCTGATAAAAAGATGCATATACCCCCAATAAAAATGCTTCCAAAGACTGCTGCATGAATACACCCTGACCGGAATATCCTTCCTGACTTTCCCGGAAGGATCTGATAAAGATTCCTCTGGTCCAGGCAGTTTCCCAATCCTAAAAGGCTCATAAAAAAGATAATCACGCCTATGAGCCCCCTCAGTATGTTTAAATTTTCCGGCTTTTCCGCCTCTTTTTCTTCCAGCGTTTCATATACAAAATGAAAGGTACTTCCATCCCCTGCATACTGCCTGTTAAGAGAAAGCACTCTCTCCCTGGCCTCCTGCAGCTCCTTTCCTTCCAAAAAGTAATTTTCTTCCAAATATCTTCTTAAAATATCTTCTGATAAAATTTCAAATAATTCAGAAAAAACCACCTCATAGGATATCTTATGTGCAGAGGATGCTGGCGAACAGTACAAAGTAATCTGGCGCACCGTTCTTCCCCTTAAAATATTTTCATAAAACCCTTCAGGAAATACATAACCGCACTCCAATGTCCCGTTTTCTATCTGCCTTATCATTTCCTCTTCATTCTGATAATCCTGAAATCTGAAAATTCCTTCCACGCTTTCCAGTTTTTCCAGCAGTTCTTCGCCTTTTTCATCTTCCGCACAAACACCGACCGCTATCCCCTGTACCTCATCTTCCACCGGATTAATATAAAAATAAATTCTCATTGCCAGCATACCAAGAGTAAATATCAGAATCCAGCTTTTAAATTTAATAAAATACTGCTTCCAGCAGATCAGATAAACCCCCATCCTGTGACTGTTTCTTATCTTCATATCCTTTCACCCACTATGCCGCCGCATCCTTTCTGACTTTAGCGGCCAACACGCCTGCTGCAAGGAAAAACATAAGCTGTAGGGCCAGTTCCAAAATCACTCTGGCGTCTGTTCGTCCCTGCAGGAACATTCCTGTCTGCTCCATCCATCCTCTGTAAAAAAGGCTGTTCCCTGCCCGCTCTATCCAGACCGGAAGAAAAGCCGGCGGAAGAAAGCTCCCTGATGCAAACATACATGCCAGCAGTATCACAAAGCATAAGCCGATTCCTCCTGCGCTGTTTCCCGTAATCTGAACCAGCATCTTTAAAAAACAGCCCAGCACAAGCCACATAACTGTCAAAAAAATCCATGTGCCTGCTGCCTGAAAAGTGCTGTCCTCACTGCCGGAGAGGAGAAAAAAGACCGGCAGGCTTATCAGCATTCCCAAAACTGCAAATATCAGAGCAAAGGCGCCTGTTTCAATCAAATACTGCTCCCCTATATGAATTCCTCTCAGGTTCAGCTCCTTTTTCCGGCTGCATACCTTCACCTGCACGCACCGTCCAAAAGAAAGCCCCGCAAAAGACAGAAAAGCAAAAACAAATGAAATCCCATAATAATCGGAAAGGGACGTTTTCTTTACAGCTGTCACTTCTTCCCTCTGGAAAACAGATGCTCTTCCAAGGGCGTACTCCAAGTATGCTTCATTTAAATAATCTTCTGCCTGACTTTTAAGATCCTGTCTTCCTTTTTCTATACAAAAAGCATCTGCTGCATAAATTCCTGCCTGGGCTGTGGTTAAAAGCTTTGCGCCTGCCTGGGCAAGCTGTGCAAAAACCAGGGTTTCCGCCTGATTATATCCGCTGCCAAACAAAATAGATGCAGGAAGATTCTCTCCGGAAAGAATGCTGTCCACCATTCCCTCCGGAATCACCACTGCTCCATAAAGCTCCCCTGATTCCAGTTTCTTTCTTGCTTCTTCTTCGGAGAGCAGTTCCAGAGATACCCTGTCTTTTAAGCTGTCCATAGACTGTACAAATTGAATCAGCATTTTAGTCATCGGCTCTTCATGCTCAGCCACCACCCCTGCCCTGATTTCTCCCACCGCTTTATCCGCATATACTGCCCTGGATGCATAAACTCCCACTCCGGCTGCAATAAAGCCCAAAAGAAGGGTTTCTATCAAAACAAGAGGAAGCATTCCCACAAATCTTTTTAATTCCAGTTTAAATAACATCAACCTGCAATACATACCTTCTCCTGTCACTTCATGTACTCAGATACTATTTTTTCTATTGCTTTCCCCTGAGGTACCTTTTGAGTAATCCCATTTTTAATCGCCCATAAGGATGCGCAGCCGGCAATCTCTCCCTCGTCATGACTGCTTAGCAGCACGCTTCCTCCCTTTGCGGTAAAACTTCGGATATATTCCCGCAATTCTTCTTTAAATACCAGGTCAAGGGCTGTGCTCGGTTCATCCATCAAAAGCAGCGAAGGTTCATGAATCAGCGCACAGACAATATTTACTCTTTTGTTCATACCTCCTGACAGGTACTTAACTTTCTTTTTATAAAATTCTCCTAACTGAAATTGCTCCCCCAGTTTCCTTAATGTTTCTTCATTTTTTTTACGCCCGCCAAATGATGCCCACAGCTTCAAGTTATCCTCTACTGTAAGCTCCGGAATCAAAATGCTTTCCTGAGGAATATAGCCAATGCATCCTGCCAGCTTTGAAGACTGCCACTGCACCGGTTCATTATTAATCAGAATGTCTCCTCCATCTGCCTTTTCAATTCCTGCAAGAATCTTTAAAAGTGTCGACTTGCCGCAGCCATTTGCTCCAATAATCCCAGCGCATTCTCCAGATTTTACCGTAAGGCTGATTTCTTTCAGCACCTGATTTTTCCTGTAACTTTTTTTAACATTTCTGATTTCCAATTCCATGAAAATTCCCCTTTATCAATGCGCCATCATCCACAAGCTCCAAAAGATATGCCATGTGATACATTTAAATATACGCATTCAAACCTACTACTACAATAGAGCAGTGAACCTGTCACTGCTCTATTATCATAATACAATGTCAAATAATCTTAAATTTGCCCTGTCACCGGCATCAATAAAATCACTGTCCAATTTTAATACATGCTGTAAATAATTTCGCTTAAGATGTCATAATATTCATCTTCTGTCATTTCCATCAGATTAAAATCATCACCCTCAGGACGAACAATCTCGCCGCATTCATTGGAAATGACAAGATCTCCGTAAAGTATTTCTTCATAATCTATTTCCACACTATAAATTTCTACTTCCAGAGCATTTCCGGAGCCTGGCTTATAAAGGTTGCCGCTGAAAAAGATTTCATCATAATAATCATATGCTTCCATTTCCAGGTCGCCATTTCCTGTGTCGTACTCAATGTCCAGATAAAGTGTTTCATAGTCAAGCCCAAGGGTATAGTTTGCCGTATAAAGGCCTTTTCTCTTATCGCCGCTTCTGGCAACATAAATTTCATATCCATCTGCCATTAAAGTTAGATTGGTATTTTCAAGGGGGAAATTCCCTCCCTTAATGTTCCACTCAAAGTAATTATCCCTGTCTTCCTCATAGGAAATTCGGGCAACCAGTCCATCATACAGGTAAAAACAAACCTCAATGTCCTCTGTTATTTCTTCTACCACTTCATCCGCAAGGTTTTGAAGTTCTTCTGCCGGATCCATATATTCTAAAAGTTCCTCTGCACTATTATATCCTTCCTGCATTGCAAGAACCTGATTAAAATAGTTCCGAAAACCTTCATTTTCCTCATAAACCTCTTTATAAGCAATAAAAAATTCTGCGATCTGCTCCGGCGTAATAATTACAGCATATCCCTTGCAATTTACATCTTCGCCATCTACCTCAAGGGTTTTACTGTCTATCTTTTTCACTTCTGTTTTCTGATAAATGTCCTTCAGTGCTTCTAAAATGTCTTTGCTGCCCTGCTCCACATCCTTATCTGTGCCCGTCAGCTCCTGCTCGCTCTGATTTAAAATAATCAGATTTTCAGCAATTTCTTCTTCTATGATTCCCTCGTCAACCAGATTCCAGATATCCTCCTCCAATGTGGTACGGTCTACATAAAAAGCATAATCTGTCATATCCGGAAGACTAAAGCTAAACTCTTCTTCATCTGCATAAAAGAAAGCCTTTATGAGATCACTTCCGTATAAACTTGCCCCCATATATAAGCTGCTGACAGTATCATCAATGTTATATAATACCTGCATATCAAGATCGTCTAAAACCGTAAAATCGGCGGAAACAGACATCTGCTTATCTTTAAACATTTCCTTATATTCATCAAACTCCCAGACATCCTTTATAGCCTCGCCGCTTTTGGTGAAAGTCGCTGCTACCGCTTCAGCAATTTCCTTTTTTCCACTGCCTTTACCAAGGGTTCCGGTTGCAAATGCCACTCCCAAAAGGATTGCCACCAGAAGTACCAAAGCTGCAATCGGAATAATTATTTTAACTGCATTGTTTGGCTTTTTCTCCGGTGCCGGAGCAGTTGTTCCCGCTGCAGGCTGACTTATCGCTGCAGGTACCGGCGCTTCAACCGATGTTGTGTTTTCAAATTCGTTGTTTTTCATTCCATCCATAATTTCACCCCCATACATTTCCTGAAAAGATCATTTGCGTCGTATATACGAAAGCGGCTGCCAAAACTGGCAACCGCTTACTGTCCAATCAAATACTCCAAATTGGCCTAAGTGCTTTTTAGCTGCACCTTATTACATATTAATCACAAGTATAAGGCATAAGTGCAACGTGACGTGCTCTTTTAATTGCAACTGTCAGAGCTCTCTGATGCTTTGCACAGTTTCCTGTGATTCTTCTGGGAAGGATTTTCCCTCTCTCAGACACATATCTTTTTAACTTATTTACATCTTTGTAATCAATTACGTTATCTTTGCCACAGAATACACATACTTTTTTTCTTCTGCGCATTCCGCCTTTTTTTCTCATGGGAGAATCAGACTTCTCTGTTTTATTATATGCCATGATTATTGCCTCCTGTCTTAATCAAACTTAAATTTAGTTAAATGGCAGTTCCTCATCTATTCCATCCGGAATATTCATGAAACCGTCTCCTGCTTCCTGGGGCTGTGATGCTCTGCTTCCGCCGCCTGTGTATCCCCCGTCGCCTCCGGCATTGCTGTTCTTGCTCTCAGCAAATTCCTGATCTTCAACCACAACATCTGTTGTATACACCTTGACGCCATCCCTGTTGGTATAGCTTCCCGTCTGTATACGGCCTGTAACTAAAACCTTGGTTCCTTTTCTGAAATACTTTTCAGCAAATTCACCTGATCTTCCAAAAGCTACACACTGAATGAAATCTGCAGAATTATCTTCATTATTACGATTAAATCTGCGGTCTACCGCAAGGGTATATCTGGCAACTGCTGTTGCACTTTCACCCTGTGAATATCTCACCTCAGGATCTCTTGTTAAACGCCCCATAAGTATTACTTTATTCATACCTGCCTCTACTTTCCTACATATCTTATCATGTATGCTTTATGCCTCGTCCTGTCTAACGCATAAGAATCTGATAACATTGTCCATAATGCGAACACGATTTTCGATTTCGATAGGAGCTGTAGCTTCGGCATCAAACTGGATGAAGTAGTAGAAAGCTTCTTTCATCTTCTGAACTTCATAAGCAAGTCTCTTCTTGCCCCAGTCGTCAACATTGGTGATCGTACCGCCGAATCTTTCGATAAGAGCTTTACATTTATCTACTACTGCTGCTCTTTCCTCGTCTTCGATTTTCGCACTAACAACAACGGCTAATTCATATTTGTTCATGTTAGTTTACCTCCTTTTGGTCTCTGGCCCCCGCCTGTCGGGAGCAAGGAATGTGTTTCCTCCGCTGTATGCGGAGTGTGAAAACATATCACGGAGTAATATCATACCATGATTTCCATATTTTTTCAAGGGGTTGGCTCATTTTTATCAAAGTCCTAATTTCCGATTCTCGTCGTTCCCGCCATAGCATATCTTCCTCACATTTTTTTCCACCTGCTTACGGGCAATCATGATCTGATGTCCGCAGCCTGCACACTTTAACCGAAAATCTGCACCAATACGTAAAACCTCCCATTCAAAACTGCCGCATGGGTGTTTTTTTTTCAACGTGAGCCTGTCGCCTTCCTGAATATCCATATCAAACTGCCCTTTCTGCCCCTCTGAACTTAAATCTGTTTTACAGGGCACCAAAAATCTCACCAATGCTTCCCTGTACCACCAAATCTGCCGCACCATCTCTTGCGGTAGGTGTTTTGTTAATTAAAACCAGCTTATTTCCGTCATAATAATCGATTAGTCCTGCTGCCGGATAAACCACCAGTGAAGTTCCCCCGATAATAAGTACATCTGCATTACGGATATAGTTTACCGCATCCTTAAGCGTCCTGTCATCAAGACCTTCCTCGTACAAAACCACATCCGGTTTCACCGGTCCGCCGCATTCGCTGCAATGCGGCACACCCTCTGCATGGAGCATATATTCCGCATCAAAAAACTTTCCGCATCTTTCGCAATAGTTGCGAAGCACACTTCCATGAAGCTCAAGCACCCGTTTGCTTCCTGCTGCCTGGTGAAGTCCGTCTATATTCTGGGTAATCACAGCTTTCAGCTTTCCTTCCTGTTCCCACCTGGCCAGCGTTAAATGTGCTGCATTGGGCTTTGCATCAAGGCAGAGCATCTTATCTTTATAAAAACGGAAAAATTCCTCCGGCCTGTTTCTGTAAAAAGTATGGCTTAAAATAGTTTCCGGGGGATAATCGTATTTCTGATTGTACAGACCATCCACACTTCTGAAATCGGGAATTCCGCTTTCCGTTGAGACGCCTGCTCCGCCGAAAAATACAATGTTTTTGCTGTTATCTACTATTTCTTTTAATTTTTCAATCTGGTCCATAGCATTGTCCCTCCCTTTGTGTGATACATATATTATCATTATATCATATTTTTTGAATAAGTTAATAAAGCATCACATGTTTCCAAACAAAAAATCTTTCATTACGCCGAAAAATTCCCGCATCATGTTGTTAAATTGTAAAAAAGGCTCCCCTTTGGCTGCAATTCCGTGTACATTGGCATAGCCTGCCTTTCGGGCAATCTTTTCCGCACGGAAAATGTGAAAATTGTTGCTGACTACGCCTACGGAATCATTTGCCTCATCCAGAAATTCCGCTGAAAATGTCAGGTTTTGAAAGGTGTTTACCGACTTGTCCTCTTTGATAATTCTGGATGCCTCAATCCCTTTTTCCACCAGATAGTCATACATGCCCTGGGCCTCCGATATGTATTCATCCGGGCCCTGTCCTCCGGAGACAATCACTTGTGTATCCGGATTTTCTTCCAAATAGCGTATCGCCTCATCCAGCCTGTATTGTAATGCTTTCGAAGGCCCGCCGGACTTCATCTGGGCTCCTAACACCACAAGATAGTCAAGCCCCTCCGGTCCCTTTTTTGAAAAGCCGCTTAAAATGCATCCTTCCACAATTAGAAATAAAATGCCTGATACACACACAAGCAATATAAAAAATCTTCGAAACCACCTTGGAAAATGCGCCTCCCAGATTCCCTTTTTCAGAAGAATCCCCCAAAGAATGGCACACAGTCCAAGAAACAGCCATATAAAATAAAAATTAGTCCCATGCCCTACAAAAAATGCAATACAGCCAAAATAGACCAGACATAATATTCCTGATAAAATTAAAATCAAATACACTGCCCTTTCCTCCTTAAGCATGTTCTCCAGTTATTTTAACATCCAAAAGAAGAAAAGGGCGGAAATTAATAAAAATTTATATAATTATTAAGTTCTTTTAAATATCCTGTCTGACAATCCTGTAATAGGTCCGTGCAGTCATCACATAGCTGATTCCATAGGCAAAAACAAAAAGCAGTGAAACAAAAATCATTCCCATAGCCATAAGTAAATTGTCAAACAGCCCCAGTGCCGCCATCAGATTATTCACCATAAACATTCCCGCACAGGTATGGGAAATCGCACCGGCTAACGGCAGGAGAAACACCAGAAGAATCTGTCTGTGGATGGTTCCTTTGATCTCCCTGTCGCTCATTCCCACCTTCTGCATAATGTCAAAACTTCCTTTATCTTCATACCCTTCCGAAATCTGCTTATAATACATAATAAGAAGCAGACAGGTAAAAAATACTGTTCCAAAAATAATTCCTATAAACAAAAGTCCTCCGTACATGGATTCCAGTTCCGCTCTCTGTGCCAAACCATCCAGACAGGATGTATATCCTTCCTGTCCTTTCAGCCAGAAAAACAGCTCATCTGCAAAATCCTCTTTCAGCTCATCCTCTCCTTCTAATACAATCCCCACCTGCTGGCTAACCTCCGCTAAAAATTCCTCAATTTCAGTTACCCCGTTTTCCCTGGCAAATGCCTCCACACAGCCAGCAAGTGCCGTCTTATCTTTTACGATAAAAACAAACTCCGCGCCAAAATCACTTCTGCCTGCTTTTGGAAAAGGAAACAGTTGTTTTATCTCCTCTGCAATCCTCATCTGACTTCCCATAAAAGAAACACTGTCATAACCAAAATCTTCCCCAGTAGCCAAAAACAACACCTCGCCATCATTTAGTGTTTTATTTTCATTCTCGAGCCTGTTATAATCTTCTAACGTTAAAAAATATACTCCATAAGTATTTTCAAAGTTTCCGTCCGGCAGCTTGGGCGCGAAACTGTTTTCATCTTTGCTGCAGGGAAATCGCCTGAAATTAAACACATCCACCCGCAGTCTTTTTATACCATACTTTTCTTCCAGCCTGCTTACCTGTTTTTCCACATCCTCCTTAATCAGACTTACGGTTCCATAGTCTGCGCGTATATCGTAAGGATAATCATGATGTGTAATGCCATCAAGTCCGCAGTAAAGGGTAATCGTACAGATCAGCGTAATAATTACCATTGTGGAAAAAATACAAATATTTGCAAGGCTTGCCGCATTCTTTTTCATCCTGTAAAGCATACCTGAAATTGTCACAAAATTTTTTGACTGATAAAAAAATTTTTTATTCCCCTTCAGAATTCTGAGCAGCATGATACTTCCTGATGTAAACAACAGATAAGTCCCAACTACAACCAAAAATACTGCCAGAAAAAAATCCGCAAATATCATGCTGTTTAATTCCGAGCTTATGGAAATTTTATAACCCAGTATCAGTACTGCTGCGCCTGATATCCCATAAAAGAAAATTCCTTTAGGCTGTTTTTCTCCTTTTTTACTGCCGGAAAGCAGTTCTACCGGCCTTGATCTTCTGATTTGAATCAGTCCGAAGCATAAATTAATCAGGAATACAACTGAAAAAAATGAAAGTGTATCTTTAAACGCTTTCCAGGTAAACACAAATTCCACATTCAGCGGAAGATGCGTGACATGCAAAAGCAGCAGAAAAAACAATTTGGAAAGCACGCTTCCCAGTAAAATACCGCTGGCAGTTGCAATCACATAAATCATTATTGTTTCAAGAAAAAGAAGAATTCCAATATGCCTTTTTTCCAGCCCCAATATGCTGTATAATCCAAATTCTCTGCTGCGTCTCTTCACCAGAAAACTGTTTGCATAATACAAAAAAGGAATTAATATAATGCCAAGCAGTCCCCTGCCAATGCGGAGCAGCATCCATGCATAGGCTGCTTTGGGAAGTTCCCTGATCAGCTCTTCATTGTATATAATAGAAGAAAAAATAAAGTAGGTAAATGCGGAAAATGCTCCCACTGCCAGGTAGGGAAAATATACTGTTTTATTTTGCACTACTCCTTTTACTGCCATAGAAGGCAGCAGCTTCCATTTATTCATACTCTGCCTCCTTATCTATCCTGCCGTCAGGCTCCCCTTTTTCCGCCTGCAATACGGTAAGTGCGTCTGAAATCATCCGATACATGGCGTCATTGTTCTGGTTTCCTCTGTAAATCTGATGAAAAACACAGCCATCTTTGATAAACAGCACACGTCCTGCGTGGCTTGCCGCCTGTATACTGTGGGTTACCATCAAGATAGTCTGTCCTTCCCCGTTTATTTCTCCAAACAGCTTAAGCAGCTTTCCGGAAGCCTTGGAATCCAGTGCTCCCGTAGGTTCATCCGCCAGAATAATATCCGGCCGGGTAATCAGTGCCCGGCAAACCGCCGCCCTCTGCTTTTGTCCTCCGGATACCTCATAAGGATATTTATCAAGCAATTCATCAATTACCAGCTTCTTTGCCAGTGGAAGAAGCCGCTTTTCCATAATTTCATACTTTTCGCCTGCCAGCACCAAAGGCAGAAAAATATTATCCTTAAGGGACATGGTATCCAGCAGGTTAAAATCCTGAAATACAAACCCCAGATGATCCCTTCTGAAAGCACAGATTTCCCTCTGCTTTACCTCTGCAAAATTCTTCCCGTTCAATATCACGTGACCACTGGTAGGCTTATCCAGTGAGGCCAGAATATTAAGAAGGGTTGTCTTACCTGAACCTGACTCTCCCATGATTGCCACATACTCTCCCTCTTCCACAGAAAAGTTCACATCATTTAAAGCGTTTACCTTAACTGCCCCAAATCTTGTAGTATATACCTTTTTAACATTCTTTACTTCTAAAAGTGCCATAACTGTTCTCCTTGTTCACTTTAAGTTTTCCAGGCGGCCGGCCTGCTGCCTTTTTACTTTTCCTGCCTTCTTAATGATATACAAAAAGGAAATGCTCTGCCATACATCCGGCTTACATTTCCCTCCTTCAATCTTACAGTTTTGTCACATACACCTGTGCCTTACCCCTGCTGCACGAATCACTGCCTTTACAGCCCGCCGCCGGATGCCTGTCCCTCCTTAACAAATCCCAGAAAAACTCTGGTTCCTTTCCCTTCCTCTGATTCTACTATAAGGGTATGAGACAGCCGGTCTACAATCTGCCGGCATAAATAAAGTCCTATGCCTGTAGACTTTTTGTCCATCCTTCCATTATATCCGGTAAATCCTCTTTCAAAAATTCGGGGGAGGTCTTCTTTCCGAATCCCTATTCCGGTATCTTCTATCACCACATAATCGACATTTTCCACCTTTTTCTTCCCTGATGCGTCAGCTCCATAAATAGAGATTCCACCCTTTTTGGTATACTTTAAAGCATTTGATAAAATCTGCTCCAGCACAAAGGTAATCCACTTTTCATCTGTAACCGCCAGGCAGGAAAATTCTTCCATAGAAAAGTTTAAGCCGCTTCCAATAAATAAAACCGCATATTTTTTAACTGCCTGCTTTACCATTTCATAAACCTCCTGCTCTTTAAAGGAAAGATCGGAGGAAAGACTCTCAAGCCTTGCATAATGGAGTGCCATTTCTGCGTACTGTTCAATTTTAAACAATTCCTCATTGTTATCTTCCAGAAGAAGGTGAAGGGCTGCAATTGGCGTTTTAATCTGGTGAATCCACATAGTATAATAATCAGCCATATCCTTTTTTCTGATATCATACTCTGTGACAAGCTGCCTTTTTTCCGCCTCTTCTGCAAGAATAATCTCCTGATAGAGCTTTTCCGGAAGGCTTACCGGCGTCTGCAGATGCAGATCCCTTTCTTCCGTATTGAAAATCAGTTCTGCCAGCTTCATGCATTTATTTCTGTAACGGAGAAAATCATAAATCCCATAGATCACACCAAAAAACAGAATCAGGAACACACCATAAGACATATTCCTGACAGCATTGTCATAATTATACAGTCCGGCAAGTATAAACAAAATTGATATACCGGCTCCATAGCATATCACATGAGAAATCTCTTCCTTTACATATGCTTTTATGATCTGTTTATTCGTCAAGCTGATAGCCCACCCCTTTCCTGGTCAGTATCATATCCTTTAATCCTGCTTCCTCAAGTCTTTTTCTAAGGCGGTTAATATTTACTGTAAGGGTGTTTTCATCCACAAAGCATTCATTGTCCCAGAGACGTTTCATTATTTTTTCTCTGCTGACCACATTACCGGCATTTTCAAATAAAACCTGCATGATTCTGAATTCATTTTTCGTCAGCTCAAGCTTCTGATTTTCATGCAAAAGCGTCATATCACCTAAACTTAAAATCACTCCATTGTGCTCTAAAACAGAAGGCTGTCCCTGAAAAGAATAAGCCCGCCGCAGAATTGCCTGCACTTTTGCAGAAAGGATTTCCAGATCAAAAGGCTTTACAATAAAGTCATCTCCCCCCATATTGACTGCCATCACCACATTCATGTTATCAGAGGCGGAGGAAATAAAAATAATCGGTACCTGAGAAATCTTTCTAATCTCTCCACACCAGTAATATCCGTTATAAAAGGGCAGCCCAATATCCATCAGTACCAGCTGCGGCGCAAACCTGTTAAAATGTTCCAGTACCTTTGCAAAATCTGCTGCGCACTCTACCTGATAGCCCCATTTCTCCAGATGCTTTTTCACTTTTTCCGCTATAACTTTGTCATCTTCCACCACCAGTATGCGAAACATATTTCTGTCCTTCCTTAAAGCTTCTATCAACAATTTCACTTTCAGCATCCATTGAATCGCCAACATCATTATATCAAAAAAAGTGCGTCTTGCAATTATCCATTCCTTATCTTATCTTAAAAGTAACAGTAGTTAAAAAGGAGGTTCTCTTAATGGATATTCATTCATTAAAGGAAAACGCCAGACATGGCACTGTAACCTTTCCCCTTGCCTTGTACAAATGGAATGGCGGAAGCGACTGGAAAGTACCGCTTCACTGGCATGATGAAACGGAATTCATTTATTTTAAAAAAGGAAACTTCACTGCATGGCTGAATACAAAAGAGCTTCACATTGAAGCGCCGGCGATTATGTGTATTCATGCAGGGGAGCTTCATTCCCTGACTTTAAGCGCTGATTCTGTTGAAAGCGCCATTGTCTTTCATATGAATATCCTGAGCTTCGAGCATTATGACTCTATTCAGGCCAAGCTGATACGCCCTCTTATGGATGGCCGCCTTCGAATGCCCTTTCTTATCCCCCATACAGAACCTGTTTTCCCGGATGTGAAAAACTGTTATGAAAGCATGGAGCAGAAAATGGAAGAAATGAATTCCTGCAGTGCAGAAAATGAAATCATAAAAACAGCCGCCTATCTGCAGATCAAATCCCTTCTTTTTCATATGCTTTCCATTCTCTATAAAAATGAATATCTCTTAAGCAATAAAAGCATACCTGCCCAAAATGAGCAACAGATTGAAAATTTGAAAAAAGTACTTTCTTATATCAAGGAAAATTATTCTTCTCCCATACGCATAGAAGAACTGGCTTCACTGATCAGTCTAAACGCCCAGTACTTTTGCAGATACTTTAAAGAAAATATCGGAAAAACCGCTACGGAATATATAAATGAAATCCGCATAGAAAAAGCAGCGGAAGCCTTAATTGAAACAAACAAAAAGATCATAACAATTGCACAGGATACAGGCTTTGACAATATTGGCTATTTTATCCGCAGATTTAAAAAAGAAAAAGGAGTTACTCCTTCCGAATATCGAAAGAATATTCCTTCTTCTTCCAACACAGATTAGAGAATTTTTAGAGAAAAAAATGCTATTCTTATCTCCATGATACAAAGTCACCAGGTATAAAAACAAAAAACATGGGGAGATAACAACTTATGGAGAGAAAACGCCAAAGGAAGAGACAAAGGAAATTACGGAAATTAAAACGCATACGCATTTTATCCATGATAATTATTTTAGGAGGGCTTCTATCCATCTTAACCTTAAAATTGTATGTAGAGGCTTCTGATGGTTCTGAAATTATTATTTTTAAATATGATAAAGAAGCTTCTGAAGCGACTGCTTATGGAGAGCCCTCTTATGATGAATCTTTATATCAGATAGTAGAAAATTCAGAAGGTTCTCCTACTGTAAAAGATGTCCGTCTTGATACGGATGTGGAAAGCAAACTGGCCCTTCTTGCTGCTGAAGATGAAGAAATTGCCCAGATTTATACTGATAAAAACAGCTATCCGGAAGAACTGCTGACCGCTCTTGCCAACAATCCGGAGTTGAAGGAATTTGTAAAAGGATACTTATCTTCTGACGGTACAGTGAAGGCCGGATTAAATGAGGAGGAGCTTTCCCAGGACTTTCCTCTGCTTTTGCAGTGGGACAGTCGTTGGGGATATGCTCCTTATGGAAAAACCAATATCGGTATTTCCGGCTGTGGCCCAACCTGCATGGCTATGGTAATTTTTTCCCTTACCAGAGATGCATCCGCTACTCCTGACGCCCTTGCAGCATACAGCATGAAAAATGGTTATTATTCTCAGGGTTCCGGAACCGCCTGGCTCTTTATGACAGATGCTGCAAAAACTTACGGTCTCAATGCCAAAGAACTGGGGCTGGACGAAGAATCCATGAAAAGCTATCTTGACTTAGGACGTCCCATCATCTGTGCCATGCGCCCAGGTGACTTTACCACTGTGGGACATTTTATCGTAATTTATGGATATGACAAAGATGGTTTTCTCATCAATGATCCAAACAGCCGGGAACGCAGCGGCAGACATTGGGATTTTGATACCCTTCAATATCAGATCAAAAATCTTTGGGGATATTATATTTAAAGTATTTTATGAAAGTCAAATATTCTTTTACCATATTTTATATATCGTGCAACAGAGTTTAAATCAAAATAGTGTAATAAATTAGTCAATTATAAGTAAGAAAACCTTTATTTAAGATAATATAATGTAATTACAATCTTTCAAACGCGCGTAATACATAATTAATTAAATCAGGGAGGTTTTCTTATGACTAAAAAATGGTGGCATGACAAAGTTGCATATCAAATTTATCCCAAAAGCTTTTATGACACAAATGGGGACGGTATTGGCGACCTAAAAGGGGTTATCAGTAAGCTTGATTACTTGAAAGAACTGGGCATTGACATTATCTGGCTTTCCCCCATCTATCAGTCTCCTTTTGTTGATCAGGGATATGACATTTCCGATTACTATAAAATTTCTAAATCCTTTGGCACTATGGAGGATTTCGATACCCTGCTTGCGGAAGCCAAAAAAAGAAACATGTATATTGTAATGGATCTGGTGATCAATCACTGCTCTGACAAGCATGAATGGTTTCAGAAAGCATTGCAGGAGCCGGAAGGAAAATATGGTGATTATTTTTACTTCCGTAAAGGAAAAAATGGAAACCCTCCCAGCAATTACCGCTCTTATTTTGGCGGAAGCGCCTGGGAAAAGGTGCCCGGATCTGACTATTATTATCTCCATATGTTTGCAAAGGAGCAGCCGGATTTAAACTGGAACAATCCTCAAATGTTAAATGAATTATACGCCATGATCAATTGGTGGCTGGAAAAAGGAGTTGCCGGATTCCGCATTGACGCCATTATCAATATAAAAAAAGATCCTGATTTTAAAAGCTTCGAGCCGGACGGTCCGGATGGACTTACCAGCATATGGCGTATGGTGGAGAGCGTTGAAGGCGTAGGCGAGCTGCTGGAAGACTTAAAGAAAAACACCTTTGAAAAATATCAGGCCTTTACCGTAGCAGAAGTATTTAACATGAAAAAGGATGAATTAATAGAATTTGTAGGGGAAAACGGACATTTTTCCACCATGTTTGACTTCTCTGCACATTCCCTTTCCTTTGGAGAGCATGGCTGGTATGACAGCCAGCCCATTCAATTTAAGGACTTTAGAAACGCACTGTTTCACTCCCAGCTTGAATGTCAGGAAGTAGGCTTTCTTGCAAATATCATTGAGAACCATGATGAACCCAGAGGGGTTAACCGTTACCTGCCGGACTATGCCCGTAATGATGCCGGAATCAAAATGCTTGGAACCATCAGCGTTCTTTTACGGGGAATTCCCTTTTTGTATCAGGGACAGGAAATCGGCATGCAGAACTGCCCCATGAATTCCATTGAAGAATATGATGACATCAGCACCCGCGGCGAATATAAAATTGCCCTTGAAGCAGGATTATCAGAAGAAGAAGCCTTAAAAGTCTGTTATTTAAACAGCCGGGACAATGCAAGAACTCCCATGCAGTGGACTGACAGTGAAAATGCCGGTTTTACCACAGGTATCCCCTGGCTTAAGGTAAATCCCAACTATAAATCCATTAATGTGGAAAATCAACTGAAAGATGAAAACTCCGTTCTTTCCTATTACAAAAAGCTGCTGGCACTTCGTAAGTCAGAAAACTATAAGGAAGTGTTTACTTATGGCACATTTACTCCTCTTTTTGAAAATATGGAAAACATATTTGCCTATGAACGGAATTCAAATGACAAGTCTGTCATAATCCTTGCCAACTTTGGCAGTAAAGAAGCTATTCTACATTTTGAAAAGACAGTAAACCTCTCTATTCTACTGAATAATCTGGAAAAGGCTTTCATAAAAGAAGATGAAATTACTTTACTCCCATGCCAGGTTATTGTAGCGCAATGTAATTAACCTTACTTATTCAATTTGACAATTCACCTTAGAGCAGCCCACCGCAGGATACTTTGCCTGTGGCGGCGGCCTGCCTAATAACCATCTATAGCCACCTCATAGGCGCCTTTTGTCATAAACCATGTTTTCCTAAATCAGACCAGCTTCCACATATAATTGTTGTCTGTAGCCCTGATCTGAAACTGCCTTTTGCAAATCCTCATTTCTTCCACAATCCAAAAGCATTTTCACTAGTCTGGCAAAGCGATTTTCTCCTTCAATTTTACCCTCAGCTCTACCTGTTGCAATTCCTTCTTGCCTTCCCTGTCTTACATACTGATCGAATAATTCACACACTGTAAGTTCATCCTCCTCCCTGATTCCCTGTTCTCCCATCCACTTTTCAATATTTTCCGTATCCATTTCTCCCGAAAGCACCTTAATCATTTTTATTAAAGCAGCTTTATGCTTGATTTTCCTGTTGGAATAATAGTTTTCTCCTTCCGCCAGGTAATCCACTACTATACGCATATCGCTTTGAAACAGTTTCCTTGTTTCTTCCGGCAGATGTCTCATTTCGAACACATAAAGCTTCAATTCATCAATATATTTCCATGTTTTCTCCGGAATCCGTTTCTTTCCAAACAGCTTCCGTAAGTCTCTGCTTCCCCTCCATCTGGAGATACCCCAGTAAAGGATAAATTCAATCACCGGAAAGGATTCCTGCATCTTTTCCTCATACTGCTCCCGGTATATGCCGCCTACGTAACCTGCCTTGCGGAGCAGCATTTTTTCATCTGTCCTGCTTTGGTTGGCAATCAGATACATCAGCTTTACTTTCCCGTCTGACAATTCATATTTACACAAATCTTCATACTGGCTCCGTAGTTTTTTACTCCCCTGATAAATGCTTTCCGTGGGCCCCGGACGCAGACTGGCTTCCTTTGTAATTTCTTCTCCTTCATACAGCAGCACATTGATCACATCTGCCGCAACATCCGGAAAGGACACAAATTCTTTTTCCACTGTGTCCTTTTTCTCATTGGTTTTACCCATTCTTCCTCCTTCCGTAGGCAGGAAGAAAGACTCTGGCATCTAATAAGGCATTATTATCCATAAAATATTACGTTTCATATAGCCCTCATCTGCTCCCTGCCTTATTTAATTAGATTGGTAATAAAGCAAGGATTCTAAAACAGATGACAAACATTCCCAGAAGAGAATGTCGATTAGAAAATCAGATATTAAAACGAATTTCCGTTAGAATGTTTATGCTTTAATTTATCATATCAAACAGGAAAGCGATTTGTCAACATATCATTTATTAAAAATTGATAAACTAACAACTGCTTTGTCTCACTCTAACATTGAAACTCTTTATTATATAAAATAATTGGTTATTCATAATATGGAAACTGGGATATTCTCAGGGCAGTTGCACCAAAAGGAATCAACTCTATTGTTTTTTCCTCCTGCGTCGTTTTTACCGGGCTGACCGGCGGTATATCTGCACTGTTATGCTGCATATTCCATTGTTTCAGTAATTTACCCTTAATGTAAATTTTAGAGGAAGGGTTTTCCTTTGAATATGGATTTTCCCATTTTTCCCCCTTCACATACAAAGGTGTATTCTTTCTGTTAATTGCATAATTCCAAGAATCAGCAGTAGAAACACTGTAGTCACAAATTCCCATGCTTTCTTTTTCCACATGCCATTTTTCTTCCAAATTTAATCCATAAAGCAGGCATCCCCTTTCTACTGCCTGACTTTTATGAAACCATTGTGATAAACGTACCTCCATTGGAAATCTGACTGCTACTTTATCTCCACTGCCAAAAAAACCTTCTACAATAAAAAAGCTTCCTTCTACTCTCTTACTTTTTCTACTGTCAACTGTAATTTCAGGCTGTCTGCACCACTGGGGAATTCGTATCTTTAAACAAAAGCTGCAATCTGCATTTAAAATGTGATAAGTTAAAGTCTCCTCAAATGGGTACTTTGTCTCCAGCTCAATCACCACTTCTTTTTGTGAAATCAGTGTATGTACTTTGCCTGGTGCAAAAACCATAGAAATGAGTGTATTTTTTTGTTTAAACCATAGACTGTTTACCAATTTAGGCCATCCTTGATGCATATTCGCTGTGCAGCATCCATAATTAGGTTCCAGTCCAAATAAATTTGAGGTATTATCATTGTTAAACCAGTCACGTTTCTGGTCAGATATCAAAACCTGATTTGCCTGCTGTAAATACTGGTGGGCCATATAGTTTTCCGTAATTGCAGCAGGGTATGCATTGTAGGATATTTTTTCCAGCCGGTCTGCAAGCTTTGCTTCCCCTGTAATCTCCAACATTGTTTCCAGGCTGAACATAAACTCAACAACTGCACACAGTTCTGAGCCCTGAGACGGCGAAGCACCGCTTAAATGCTCGTCGCCATTCACCGTCCCTGATGCTACGCCATGATATCTCGTCAATGTATCAACTGCATCAACTGCAATGCTGCATTTTCTTAAATCTTCATCAAAGCAGCCCTCCAGTGCCGGATACTTTAGCCCCATCACAACGTTCACCACATGGGTTTCATGATATCTCATCAACTTTAGTATTTCCGAATTTTGATATTTGCTTAATTCCTCCCAGTTATAATAATATGCGGCAGGATAAATAAAAGGAAAATTATTAAACAGCTCTGTCCAGTTAAGCGCCTGACACCGCAGTTTTTTTTGCAATTTTAAAAGCCATTTTTGTGGTTTATATTCATATACCCATTTAATGCAATATAAAATTTCACCAACTCTTGCTTTTGCCCATTCACTTACCGGCTTCTCATCTATGGAGTTTGAAATATATCTTAAATATCTCTCAATAAAGACAAATACTTCTTCTTTTTTCTCTATTTCATAATACTGCATCAAAACTTTCAGCATAATAAACCTTGACCAGTAATCTTCCATAGAATTTTGCGGTCCAAAATTTCCGTCTTCTCTTTGGCTGTTTAAAGTCCAGTGTATAAACTTTAAACAGATTTCCCACTTTTCCTGATCTTTCAAATAATAAGAAAGGGGAAGCAATCCATCTAAATAATAAGGCGCTCTCTCCCAGCTTTCTCCGGTTCCCCCCAGCCATCCGGAATAGCTTCCAACACTGTCCCATTTTTCAAAAAGCTGCCCTGAAAGTCCCTTCATTTGCAGCTCCATTTGGGCCTTCAGCCACCCACATGGCTCTATTTCAGACAATTCTAGACGTTTGAATTCTTTTTTCACATATCCTTCCTCACTGTTTATCCCAATCTGTAAATAGCTCATCCCCATCATGGATATAAAGCCCTACCTGCTCTACTGCTGCCTGACGTCCATTTGCCCATAACAGCCATTGCCCGTCCATATGCATAACCCAGGGCTTGTACACTGCTTCCACATCCCAGCTTCCCTCAGGTCCTCCCGCTATAATGGGATTATCAGGGTACCTTTGCCAGTTAGTAATTCCATCTCTCGATCTGGCAACATTGATAGTGGCTTTATACATATCCTCAAAACCGATGTAAAACATGTAATGCCAATCATCCATAAAAATGATCTGGCATGCAGATACAATTTCCTTTTCCCAGAAGTTTTCAGGTTCAGGCCTGAAAACAGGGTTTTGCCTGCTTCTTGTCCAATGGATTCCGTCCTCGCTTTCTGCATATCCAATCTGATCCGGCTCCCAAAAGCCTCCTGCAGAATACCACATTCTAAAAATATTTCTATCCTTATCCCAAATAACAAAGGGGCACATCAGATTTGTTTTTTCCCATTCATCTTCCGGCTCCATGACAGGCTCTTTTCTTCTTTTAAAGTGAATACCATCATCACTTTCTGCATATCCGATACATGATCTTCCACTGCTCATGCGCTCCCCGGCGCCTAAAAATTTCATGCCTGTATACCACATTAAATATTTTCCATCTTTTTCAATTACCATCTGCCGGTTAACGTCATCTTCCCAGCCAGTAGAAAAATCAGGTGATAAAACAATTGTTGGCTCGCTCCAATGTATTCCGTCAACTCCTTCCACGAAAGCAATGCTGTTTGTAGATCTCCATGACAAATACATTCGCAATTTTTCATTTACTTTGATGACGGTTACATCAAATGTCTCTCCGTAATCATTTCGAAAAACAGGATTATTTTTATATCTGCGCCAGTTCCCCTGACAGCCTATTCTGGTTAAATCTTGATCAATCATTTATCCATCGCTCTCCTTATTTCTTATATTAATAGCTCCACGCCCTGATGAATCAAAGCGCCAATTCTTCTGTTCCCCCTGGCGCATCCGGTATAATAGCAGATCCACTCATCCCCTTTTTTAAGAACTGTGGGACGGTAAACCGATTCAACATCCCATGCGCCAAACTGTCCCCCGGATACAATAGGATTTGACGGATGCCTGATCCAGTTGTGAATTCCATCTTCTGATTTTGCCATACAGATTCTTGCCTTAAATGCATCCTGCCATGCTGTATAAAACATAAGATACTCTTCTTTTGTTTTTACAACATGACATGCACCCACTCTTTCCTTTTCAAGCACACTTTTATCATTTGTCATAATTGGATTTTCTGAAACCTTTGTCCAATTGTCACCGTCAGGGCTTTCTGCATATCCGATAGCCAATGGCTTTTCAATGTCTCCTGCCGAATACCACATTTTAAAAAGTGATTCTTTTTCATCATAGATAACACATGGATAGCAGACTGCATTGTGTTCCCACAAACAGTCAGGTTCCAGTACAGGCGTTCTTGAAGCCATCCAGTTAATTGCATTATTTCCCGTCGCGTGCCCTATCACAGCCCTGTCATAATCATCACTAACAGCGTCATATCTTTTTCCCGTATAAAACATATGGTACTTTCCTTTGGCAAACAATACGAAAGGCTGACACACTGCTGCCTCCCATTTTAATTCAGGTCGCCGGATCAGCGAATATCCATAGTCTCCGCCATCTGAATAAAATGTATTTCCTATCACATAAGCCTTTGATTCTGTAGTTTCATCTGTTACGCCATCCTCTGCAAATGGCCGGAAGTCCAGAGCATTTTCGCACACCGCCACCAATATTTTCTTTAAAAAACGATGCGTATAATACATATAATATTTATCTCCAACGGGCAGCACCATTGCGTCTGAAACTTCGCCAATCCTTTCTCCAATTACCGGATTATTTTCATACCTTCTCCATCCGGCGTAACAGCCTATTTTCCCCGGATCATATGCTCTCATTTTATTTTCCTTTCCTGTAATCAGGTCCTTAGGAAATTCCAAGGACCTGACCACCTGTTTCTAATTTTTTGATGCTATATATTCAGTTACCTGTCTGTTCATTTCGTCAATTACTTTTTGAATGCCTGCCTCTTCAAGACTCCTGGAAAACTCCTCAAGTGCAGCATCCACATCCTCTGTCATTCCCATATTAAGCAGTGTGTAATAACGATCATTCAGCGTGCTGATAATTGCAATTTCAGTGCTTACCGGTGCAGGATCAAACACAAATGCATCTAAAACATGATGTGTAATCATCTCACCATAGCTATCCATGATCTGTTTATAGGAATCATCCAGTGCTGTAGGATTTTCCACGTACTCTGTTCGTGTCAGTTCTTCGTTTGTCCATCCCCAGTTGCAGTTTGCATCTACGCCGTAATCAGAATTTTTATCCAGCAGTTTATATTGATCATCTCCCACTGCTTCCCAATGGACGCCTTCTATTCCCAGTCTTGCCAAATCATAAATTTCCGGATTTGTATACAGCTCATTTAAAACCATCATTGCACGTTCTTTGTGGTTACTGTTCACATTGATAGCCATTCCATTATTTGTATAAGGATAAACCTTCTGAGCTACCTCCGGCGCAAAATCAATCATTCTGCAGTTCCAGTCCGGATGCTCACTATCCGCTATTCTTCCATAAGTCAACTGATTGCTGGGATTCCATGTCATAACTGCAGATTTTCCATTTAAAAAATTGTCCTGTTTTTCATCCTGAGAGTTTTGAGAATCTGCTGACCAGTATCCTTTTTCATACATTTCCTTCATTTTATGACAATAGTTTGTAAATTCATCCCAATTCAAAATATATCGTACTTCCACATCATCAGGATCTGCATAGTGATACATAAATAATTTATTGTCATCCCCGCTAATCGGCGCAAATCCTAAAGTTCTCCACTCATACAAATCCTGAAATTCACCACCGCCAGTTCCCAGTGCGGAAATCCCCTGTTCATTTTCACATACTGCATCCAGAAAGCTTTCCAACTCCTGCCGGCTGGTAATATCATTTACATTATATTTTTCAAGGAGATCGCCTCTTACCAGCAGATTTCCGCCGCTTGCAAACTCATTTTTATAACACGGAATCATATAATCCTTACCGCCAATTTTTGCCTGATTCCACGCGTCTTCCGGTACTACTGCCTTGATATCCGGAGCATAAGTGGAAACAAATTCGTCTGTAATCTCATAGAAACCGCCCATGTTTGCTGTCTCACTGTAATGCGCCCAGCCAGTCGCCGTAAAGATCAAGTCAAATTCCTCGCCAGATGAAAACAGTAATGAATACTTTGTGTCATGCTCTGACCATGATAAAAAATCAACTTCCAATGTTGCATTAACATTTTCCTGCAATCTTTTATTAATTTCATCATATACCTGATCAAAATCAGGCGTCCTGTCACCTATTAAATACATCCTCAAAACAACAGGTTCCGAAACATCATTTCCCCGGTATGTCATTTCCCCCAAAGCTTCCTCTGTGCCATTTTCCTGAGAGATATTTTCTGACGTTGATCCGGAAGAATTATCATTTTTTTGCCCACATGCCGTTAAAGCCATTGTTGTAAGCATAGTTAACGCCAACAAAATTGAAACAATTTTCCTCTTCATTTTTTTCCTCCTTTTGTCCCTTAAGAAGTAATTTTCTTATAATAAAATTATATGTTTTTCAATTTTGCGCTTCAATTCGCATTTATCCTAAACATATTTTTGGTTCTTATCACACAATATACAACGTTTCACCTTTTTCGTTGCGCAACGTTGCTTTTGCTTATCCTTTAACTGCCCCTATCGTTATTCCCTGAACAAAATATTTCTGCACAAAAGGATAAGCAAATATAATGGGACCTGTTACCACTACCGTAAGCGCCATTTTCAGTGACTGGGTAGGTAAATTAAATGCCGCTGCCACAGCTCCTCCCGAAGCACTTGACAAGATTTTTCTATATGCCTGAATATTGTTAATCTGTTGATATAAAAAATATTGCAAAGGATACATTTTACTATTTGATACATACAACATTGCATTGTACCAGTCGTTCCAATATGCCAATGCTATAAATAATCCTACTGTAGCCAGGGCAGGTTTTATCAGCGGCATAATTACTTTAAACAGCATTAGAAAGTCTCCACACCCATCTATTTTTGCAGCATCAACAAGAGATTCCGGTATGGCTATCATATAGCTTTTCATAATCAACAAATTATAAACATTAAAAAGAAGAGGAAGCAGCAGTGCCAGATAACTGTTTTTCAGTCCAAGATAACTTGTCATTAAAATGTAAATGGAAACCAGCCCTCCGCTGAAAAGCGTCGTGAAATAAAAGAAAAAAGAAAAACCATTTCTCCATGCAAAATCTCTTCTGGAAAGCACATACGCTGTCATCGTCTGCAGCATCAGCCCCAAAAAAGTCCCTGCAGCCGTAAGCCCGATTGTTACCAGATATGCTTTTCCCACAACCTGGGGCGACTTAAAGACAGCCTTATATGCATCCAGAGAAAATTCCCTGGGAAATAATCCGAATCCCTGTAGAGAAATAGCCTCCTCTGCAGTAAAGGAAGCAGAAAAAACCATTAAAAACGGAATCAGACATAAGATAGCAACAAATCCACAAAAACAATATGCAAATATATTTAATTTAGAATAAGATTTCATTGAATTGCTCCTTTTAAAAAAGTGTATAGTCCTTATCATAAAGAGATACCAGCTTATTTGCTATTACCACTGTAATGAAGCACAAAACCGACTGGAAAAAACCGGACGCTGCCGACATGCCAATGTCGTTATTGTAAATCAACGCCCTGAAGGTATAAGTGTCAATTACATCCGTAGCATTATATAAGATTCCATTTGAACCTACCAGATTATAAAACAAGTCAAAATTGCCCTTAAAAATACCGCCAACAGCCAATAAAACAAGTACGATAATTGTCGGCCTTACCATTGGTATTGTTATTTTAAAAATTCTTTGTACTTTACCAGCTCCGTCGATTTGAGCCGCTTCATAGATTGAAGGATCAATGCCCATAATAGATGCCAGATACAGAATAGATCCATAACCTACATTTTTCCATGCATTGAAAAAAATGATTATAACCGGCCAAATATATGGAATATTATAGATATTTACTTTTTCTCCGCCCAAAAAAGTAATTGTCTTGTTAATAATCCCATAATCATAGCTTAAAAAATTAAAAGAAATCACTGAAACTACTACCCAGGAAATAAAATATGGCAGAAACATAATAGACTGCGCTGCTTTCACAAAATATTTATTTTTGATTTCCACTAACAATATGGCAACCGTTAACTGCAATATATTGTTAATAATAATAAAGGCTGTGTTATAAAGCAGTGTATTTCTTGTAACTGTAAATGCCTGTCCTGAATTGAAAAAGAACTTAAAATTGTTAAGTCCGTTCCAGGGGCTTTTAAATATTCCATCTATATAGTTGTACTTTTTAAAAGCAAGTACAATTCCCCCCATCGGAATATAATTGAACAAAATAACATAAATCACTGCTGGGAGAAGCATAAGCAGCAGGATTTTGTATTTTTTTAAATCCTTTAAAAATCTCTTCCCCTTATTCATATATTTTTCTCCTCTTCACTTCTGTCGACTTTCTCAAATGTATCTCATAATTTGAAAGCGTTTTTGTAGGTACCTTGTTCCCCTTTATCTGTTCTAAAAGAATTCTGCCTGCATGAATTCCCTGCTGTATTGCATTTACACTGATTGATGTAATTGGCGGATTATGCATTTCCATATAAATGCTGTCATGCATGGAAGCCACCCTTATATCTTCCGGGATTTTAAAACCATATTCCTGTAATTTGTTTACCACCTTCATGCAAAGCGCATCATCTGTACATACCACACATTCTACTCTGTTATCAACTATTTTCATCATCACTCTGTCCAGTTCTATTGCACTGTTTACATTCTGGAAAAACAGTTCCGAATTCGTTACTCCAATTCTTTTTTGCACTGTATTCCAAAATCCCTCACATCTGTAATGGTTCACCATATTGTTGCTGTCGGCAGATACCAATGCAATATTCCTTTCCCCCTGATTCAGCAAAATTGCCGCCAGTTCAATTCCTGATTCTGTATGGTTGCTGTCTACCTGTATCACTGAAGCGTCATTAACTGATCCCACCAACACGAAAGGCAGCCTTTCCCGTTTTAAATATTTGATCAGATTATCCTTAACCGGATTATAAGTTAGTACAAATCCTTCTACCTTATGCCTGTCCAGTAAATGCTTTACCTTGGAAATATCCCCATCCTTTTCCGTAACATAAAGCGTATCATATCCATTCTTCAGGAAATATTCATAGGCGCCATCCAGGCAGCTTTGGAAAAAGGAGGTTTCCGTTATAATTACATGAGCAGGCAGAATTACACCAATATTTTTACTGTTACATTCATTTTCCCGGGTTTTTATAATTGCATCCTGGCTTTCAAGATATCTGAAAACTCTGTCTTTTGTCTCCTGTTTTACTCTCCCTTTTCCAGATAAAGCCCGGGAAATTGTGCTTTTAGAAAGCCCCAGTGCTCCTGCAGCTTCTTCCAGTTTCAGTTCTCTTTTCATCTTTATACCCCATGTCCGTTTTAGCGGACTCAAAGTCAATAGTTGAAAATTCTTTTCTTTCAACTTTTCTCCATATTCAGTTTTTATTTTTTGGAAATAATTACATATAAAAGAAAACCCAAATATCGCTAATTCAGGTTTATAAGAAAATTATTATGATCAAAACTTAATGGACATATTCATTATATCTGAACTAAAGTTCCATGTCAATTATATTCTCTACACATCAGCCGCCCCAGACTGTTATGCCTGCGGCGGCTGCTCATTTTATGATTTGGTTTTATTGTATTGTATGACTCCATTGCTGTTATCTATTAATAGAAGCTGCCATGCGGTGATAGGTATGACGAACGCCCCGTATTGCCACCGAATACGCCTGAATATTTTCAGGAATTGCCATTCCAGGATATCCGGTGTCTCCAATGTGATGAATGTCTGTTCCTGTCATTTTACACATCAATGCGATCTGGCGGATTGTCTGTAAATCAGCTCCCTCCTGGCTGGTACCAATAGAGGTAATTGTAAGCGCCCCCTGGCTATGGGCGCAGGATACCAGTTTTTTCACATATTCCATAGTAATCCCAGGAACTGTTCCCGGTGCTGGAAGCAATATAATATCTGCTCCCGCCTGGATAAAGCTTTTAATATCCTTCTCCGTAATTATATTCTCGGCAGCTTCCGTAATAATACCTGACGCATGCATTTTTCCTGCCGCTAAAATGACGTCTTCTCCTACCGCTTCCTTTAAAGCCTTAAGTGAATCTGTAATTGCCTTATTACTGACACCATTTCCCGGATTACCTGTCAGGAGAATCATATCCACACCCATATCTCTTGCAATGGCGGCATTTTCCACTGTTGCCTTTCTGCCCTCTGACATTTCCCACATAGTTCCCTTATTTTCCAAAATACCAGCCTCTTCTACCGGCTCAAGATTTATGCCTATCATCCTTCCTGTCAGGCGCTTTAATTCTCTTACGGTATCTATGGCTTCCACACTGGGCAATGCCTGAATAACCGGTTTTTTCACATCAAACATATTAAGCAGCACGATATCTGCCCCCATAGCAGCAGCAAATTCCGCATTTGTCACGTCGGAAAGAATCGGCATAATAAGGCCAATGCATTCTGCCGCCATCACTCTTCCCTCACTCTTTACAATACTTTCCAGCAGTTCCTTCTTTTTGTAGCTTTTCAGTTCTGATGCTGTAACATCAAGCATTCTCTTAGCCATTTTTATAATCATCCTCCTTCACCAATAAATGAGCTTTTATTTTTCAAAATAGTTTGTATCGCTTCGATTATAAATATACACAATATACCATTACTCTCCGCTTCGTCTTTTTTCGTCAAGGATAATCCACTCATCTAATGAAAGTGGTTCATAATCAGAATACTTACAAAAGCAATTAATCATATTGCACGGAATATAACGCGCTTCTTCCTGCGCATTTACTGTCATCGTCCTGCGGGTAATCTCCTGAAACTGCTCTATCAGCTTTTGATCTATTGTATCATGTACATGTCCATAAAGCATATAAGTTTTTGGATTTCCATCCTTATTCAGGCGATATTGACCATTATAACAGATAATCGGGTAATGGCACAACACCACTTTTCTTCTATCATCCGAGATCTCTTCATAAGGTTTCACCCATATAAAACGACTTAAATCCACTTTTCTCTTAGATAAAAAATGGTCATGATTACCCTGGATCAGATAAAGTCTTCCATTTAACTGTTTCAATAACGCATTTGTTTCCTCCACGCTTCCCCATGACAAATCTCCAAGAATAACAACTTCATCATTCCTTCGAACCTTTTTATTCCACTTCGCAATCATATATTCATTCATCTCTTCCACACTGGAAAAACCACGACGATCCATACGATCATTCATGGCCGCATGAAAGAAATGCAGATCTGCTATATAATACCTCAAATTATCACCTTCCACCTAAACAATGTACAAGATAGCTTCTTAACTATTCTTGCAGCAATGCCTTTTTCAAGTCATCAATAAATAAAGTCTGTTGCTTTTTCAGATAAAGCTTCACAAATGGTTTCATAAAAAATTTTTTAGCTTTTACCTCTTCAGTAATATTTAATTCCACCTGTTTTCCCTCTTCAATAAATTCTCCACTCCAATGCCCTGTCATATTCCCATTTTCCATATCAAACTCCCAGCGTTTGCAGGTTATTGCCTTGGTAATCGTAAAGGTCGTTGCATATCCATCTTTCGTATATTCAATAAACTGCCTTTCATTCAATCTTTCTGTCTTACTTAAATCACTGCGCCAGGTATACTTTTCTACGGATGTAATTATGTCCCACGCTTTTTGAATGTTACATTGAAGAATTACTTTTGTACTTAATACTGCCATAACATACACTCCCTTTAAAAACCTCTATTATCAACCAGTTTAGAAATTCTCTCCTCAAACTTAAATAAAAATAAAGGAAACGTTGCAAAAAACAACATTTCCCCTACTTATACGAGAGGCGCAGACCGGATTTGAACCGGTGGATACTGGTGTTGCAGACCATTGCCTTACCACTTGGCTACTGCGCCACATATGTAATTATAACAAAGTAATAAATTACAGTCAATCATTCTTTATAGATATGTAACTGTAATCTAACGCATAAAATGACTCCGACGGGAATCGAACCCGTGTTACCGCCGTGAAAGGGCGATGTCTTAACCGCTTGACCACGGAGCCTTATTCATTTTCTTCAACTTGATTTAATTAGGCCTGATTTTTCAGGCCCAATTAAAATTCTAAGTTTTAAGCTCCCCGAGTAGGGCTCGAACCTACAACAACTCGGTTAACAGCCGAGTGCTCTACCATTGAGCTATCGAGGAAAACAGATTCTCTTTCAGCAGACTGTTGAAGAACCTCCAGTTCTTCCTTCTGCTTTTTCTTTTCAGGGATTCCTTCTTCCATCCTTTTCAGAGCCTATTCTTATCTCTTCTTTATGGTTTTATTCTCCCTGTGAAGGACGTGCCTTCAAAACCGAACACAAGATATCAACTGGAAAGCCATCTTTCTTTCTCTCTTTCGAAACTTCCTCTGGTCAAGCTTCCGGTCTATTAGTATCCGTCAGCTGAACACATTGCTGTGCT